>JASGGR010000040.1:0-21448 GCA_047602705.1 Sphingomonas bacterium
CCGCGATCAAGGCGGGCGCCCTGGTGGTGGACGACAAGGCCAAGCTGGCCGGGCTGGACGCGGGCGGCATCGCGGCCGCCGAGGCCGCCGCGAAGGACCGCAAGCTGGACGGCAAATGGGTGATCCCGCTCCAGAACACCACGCAGCAGCCCGCGCTGGAGGAGCTTTCCGATCGCGCGACCCGCGAGGCCCTGTTCCACAACGGCTGGATTCGCGCCGAAAAGGGCGACGCCAACGACACGCGCGCCGTGATCCAGCAGATTGCGCAGCTCCGCGCGGAAAAGGCGCAGCTCCTCGGCTATCCCAACTGGGCGGCCTACACGCTCTATGACCAGATGGCCGAGACGCCGGAGGCCGCGTCCGGCTTCATGAAGCAGCTCGCCACCGCCACCTTCCCGGCGCAGAAGAAGGACGCCGCGATGCTGCAGGCGCAGATCGACGCGACCGGCGGCAAGTTCCAGCTCAAGCCATGGGATTGGGATTATTACGCCGCGCAGGTGCGCAAGGCGAAGTTCGACCTCGACCAGAATGAGGTGAAGCCGTATTTCGAGCTGAAGACCGTGCTGGAGCAGGGCGTGTTCTACGCCGCGAACCAGATGTATGGCCTGACGTTCAAGCAACGGCACGATATTCCAGTCTATCAGCCGGACGTGATGGTCTATACCGTCTACGACAAGGACGGCTCCGAGCTGGGCCTGATGTATTTCGATTATTTCAAGCGCGACAACAAGAGCGGCGGCGCGTGGATGTCGAACTTCGTCAACCAGTCCAAGCTGCTCGGCACCAAGCCGGTGGTCTATAACGTCGCCAATATCCAGAAGCCGGCGGCGGGCCAGCCAGCGCTCATCACCTCGGACGACGTGGTGACGATGTTCCACGAATTCGGCCACGCGCTGCACGGCCTGTTCGCGGACCAGACCTATCCCACCGTGTCCGGCACCAACGTGGCGCGCGATTTCGTGGAATTCCCCTCCCAGTTCAACGAGCATTGGGCGTGGGACCCCAAGGTGCTGGCGCATTATGCGAAGGATTACCGCACCGGCGCGGCCATGCCCCCCGCGCTGGTGGACAAGATCCTGAAGGCCGCGAAGTTCAACCAGAGCTATCGCCTGGGCGAGACGATCGCCTCCGCCATGCTGGACATGGACTGGCACATGCTGCCCGCCAGCGCCGGCCTCCAGGATGTCGACGCGTTCGAGGCGAAGTCACTCGCCGCGACCGGGCTGGACGTGGCCGAGGTGCCGCCGCGCTATCGCTCCAGCTATTTCCTGCACATCTGGGCCAACGGTTATTCGGCCGGCTATTACGCCTATCTGTGGACGCAGATGCTGGACCACGACGCCTATCACTGGTTCATGGACCATGGCGGCATGACCCGCGAGAACGGCCAGCGTTTCCGCGACATGGTGCTGAGCCGGGGGCACACGCTGGATTACGGCCCGATGTTCCGGGCATTCTACGGCAAGGACCCGGATATCGGCCCGATGCTGGAGGAACAGGGGCTGGTGCCGGCGAAGTAAGCCGCCACCTCCCGGCCGCCACCTCGCCATGCGAGGTGACGGCGGAAAACAGGCCCCTTCCCGCTACGGGAAGGGGCCTGTTTCGTGCTTACTTTCCGAGATCGGCGGCGGCGATGACGGTGGCGAGGCTCATCGTCATGTAACGCACCGTCTCCTCCCGATCGAGCTTCAGCCGCTCGTCCGGCGAGTGGGAGCGTTCCGCCGCGAAGCCCGACCCGATCGTCACGGCCGGGATGCCGAGGCTCATCGGCAGGTTCGAATCGGTCGAGCTGCTCTCCAGCTCCGGCTTGCCGCCGCCGACCGCGATCGCGGCAAAGGCGGTCTGCACCAGCGGATCGCTGTCGGCGGTGTGTCCGACGGGGCGATCGCCGATCATCTTCTGCTCGACGCTGATCTTGCCGCGCGCCGTGGAGCGGGCGGCGTTCTCGCGATCCACCGCGCCGGGCAGGATCGACTTGAGATAGGCGTCCTCCTTCGCCAGCTCCTCCTTGCTTTCGGAGCGCATGTCGACCGTCATCGCGGTTTCGAACGGGATGGAATTGACCGAGGTGCCGCCCTCGACCACGCCGATGTTGAAGGTGGTGCGCGGCTCGGCCGGCACCTTCATCTTGCCGAACTCCACCATGGCGTCGCCCATCGCATAGGCCGGATTGACCAGCCCGAACGCGCCATAGCTGTGGCCGCCCGGCCCCTTGAACGCGATCCGGTAGCGCTTCGACCCGACGCCGCCGTTGGTCACGCGATCCCGCCCCGGCTCGACCGAGATGAAGCGCGCGATGCGGCCCTGATATTTGCCCTTCGTGAACAGGTGGCGCATCCCGCGAAGGTCGCCCGGCCCTTCCTCGCCCACATCGCCGACGAACAGGATGTCGCTCTTCGTGCGGATGCCCGCCTTGTCGAGCGCACGGATGAAGGCGAGCAGCACGGGCAGGCTGCACGTATCGTCGCCCACGCCGGGCGCGTGGAGATAGCCGCCCTCCTCGCGCACCTTGATCGGCGTGCCTTCGGGGAAAACCGTATCGAGATGCGCCGCGACCACCAGCAGCGGGCCGCCGCCGGTGCCCTTGCGCAGGCCCATCACATTGCCCTCCTCGTCCATCTCCACGTCCTGGAGGCCGGCGGCGCGCAGCATCTCCATATAGGCGGCGGCGCGCTTCGCTTCCTTGAACGGCGGGGCGGGGATTTCGGTGAGGGTGACGACCTCCTTGACGATACGGTCGTAATCCGCCGCGAGCGACTTGCGCGCCGTGTCGAACGCGCGGCTGGCGTAGAGCGCGCGCATCGCCTTCTGCTGGTCGCCGGCAGGCGCGGCGGAAGCGGCCTGGGCCACGCCGAGCAGCGGCAGAACGGCGGCGGAAACGGCAAGCTGGAAACGGTTCATCTGATCCCCCCTTTTTCTGTGCGGACGGCTCTAGCCTATTTCGCCGCGCTGGAAAGCCGGATGACGCCGACGCCCTTCTCGATCGCGATCTTCGTGCCGAACGGGGCGGAGAGCCGCGCGAGGCGCTCGAGGATGCGCGCGCCGACCGTGGCATCGGCAAGACGCGGCGTGCCACGGCCCGCGCCCTGCTCGTTCACGCCGAGATCGATCGGATAGAGGCGAATCTCCGCGATCCTGCCGTCCACGAAGCGGCTCTCCGCGATCACCGATTCATAGAGGTTCGGATCGCCGAACACCGCCGAGCCGCGCGCCTGGAGGAATTCCGGCGCCGTCACCTTCGCCGGATCGACGCCGAACTGATCGTACATGTCGGCCGGCAGATGATCGAGCGAGTTGTTCATCATCGCGAAGTTGCCGAGCGAATAGAAGATCGGCTTGCCCTTGTAGATCTCGATCCCGCGAAGCTGGTGCGGGCCGTGCGTGATGAAGGCGTCCACGCCCTCGTCGATCGCGCGATGCGCGAAATCCACGGTGAAGGCCGGCGGCTGCTGCACCGCCTCGCTCGGCTCATGGTTGTGGAAGGAGAAGACGACGAAATTGCCGTTCTGCTTCGCCTGGCGGATCGAGCGGAGATTGGCCGCCTCGTCCTTCGCATTGGCGTCATATTCGATCGTCAGCGGCTGCTGCGGCGCGGGCGTGGCGCGATAGACGCGCTCGCCGAGCTTCACCTCCGCGCCGGGCTTCGTCCCCGCCAGCTTCGCCAGCACCGAAAGATCGGCGTCCGAGACCAGCCCCACCTCCTGCGTGCGGATCACATTGGCGCCCGGCCGCCCCGGCACCATGCCGAGCGGATCGGCCGCCGGCGTCATCGGCGTGAAGGTGGAGGTGGCGGAAACCAGCCCGATCCGGCCAAGCGGCGCATCGAGATAGCGCGGCGCGCGCGCCTCCGACATGGTGCGCCCGGTGCCGGCATGGACCAGCTTCGCCGCGTCGAGCCGCTTGATCGTCTCCTCCAGCCCCTCCACGCCCCAGTCGGTCGCGTGGTTGTTGGCGGTGCTGACGATATCGAAGCCCATGGAGACGAGATCGTCCACCACTTTGGGATCGCCCAGCATCCAGGTGCCGCCGGATTCGGCCTGCGGCGCGCCCTTGAAGGTGGGGAGATCGAAGACGACCTCCTCGAAATTGCCATAGGTCACGTCCGCGCGGCGCAGGATGCGGATCATCTCCGGCGAGCGCTTCTCCATCGTCGCCAGCATCGGGCGCAGATAGATGAGGTCGCCCACCGCCGTCAGCGTGAACTGGCCGGTGAGCGGCGCGCTCGGCACCGGGGTGATGGCGAGCTGGTCACGCTCCTTCGCCATGGCGGGCATCGCCAGCCCGGCCAGCGCCGCCGCCAGCACGATGCGCGAACCCCTGATCCATCCCGAACGCCCCGCCATGTCTTTCTCCCAAATCACGATGCGTCGCGGGGAAAGCCGCGACCTGCGCGGGAAGGCTATCTACGCGGGATGCCTGTCATCAACCTGTCACCGCCGGCCGGATCACGCGCGGAAATCGACGACGACGCGCAGGCCGGTGCCGTCTTCCGGGGTTTCCAGCGCGACGTGCGCGCCCATCCGCTCCGCCAGCGCGCGGACGATCGGCAGCCCCAGCCCGCTGCCGACCGGCGCATCCTCCCGCGCGACGCGATAGAAGCGCTCCCACACTTTCTCCCGCTCGCTTTCGGGAATGCCGGGGCCATCGTCCTCCACCGCCAGCCGGGCGCCGGCGTCGCGCCGCTCGACCGTCACGCGGACGGTGCCGCCGGGCCGGTTGTAGCGGATCGCATTGTCGATCAGGTTCCCGGCAAGCTCCCCCGCCAGCCCCGGATCGCCGAGCGCGCTCACCGCCCCGGCCGCGTCGAACATGATGTCGATCCCGTCGTCCTCGTTCTGCGCCGCGCGGTCCGCCGTCACCCGCCCGGCGAGCGCGGTGAGGTCGAACCGCTGGAGCGGCGCGAGCGATTGCTCGTCGGTGCGCGCCAGCGCGATCAGTTGCAGCAGCAGCCGCTCCAGCGATTCCACCGCATAGTTGATGTCGCGGATCGCCCCCTGCGCTTCCGCCGCATGCGGCCCGGCACGGCGCAGCAGATCGAGATGGACGCGCGCGACGGCAAGCGGCGTGCGCATCTGGTGCGAGGCGTTGGAGGTGAATTGCCGGAGCGATTCGTTCACCTTCTCCAGCCGCTTCATCAGGCCGTTGAAGGAATCGACGAACGGCACCATCTCGCGCGGCATGTCGGGCTGGAGCTGCAGGCGGAATTGCAGCGAGGGATCGCTCTGCGCGTCGCGCACCTGCCGGGTGAGGGCCGCGAGCGGGCGCAGGCCCCAGCCGATCGCCAGCCACACCAGCACGCCCGCGACCAGCAGCACCGCGACGCCCTCCGCCGCGATCTGCGCGAAATAGGTGTAATTGTAGATGCGCTGGTCGTCGACATAATCGGCGATCTGGACGGCGACGAGATCGCCCTTCGCGCCCAGCCGGCGTATCTCCGTCGCGATCCGCGCCGGGCGATCGTGCAGCGTGCCGTCGCGCAGATAGGCGGCCTGGGTGACGTTGGCGGCGTCCTCCGCGTCGATATAGCCGCGCACCATCGGCGTATCGCGCGCCTGCTTCTTGAACTGCGCGGGCGGGTGGCGATCGATCACGCCGTCGTCCACCACATTGTAATCCGGCGGAGGGAGAAGCGCGGGATCGCCCATCAGCACCTGCTTTCCGCGATAGACGCTGAAATTCACCACCGGCCGCGCGCGCCGCTTGAGCAGGTGGATGATGAGCGGGGCGATCTTCTCGCGCACCTCCGGCGGCTGGTCGTAGGCGAGGCTGAGCGTGCGGACGGAACCGACCAGCACGCGATCGAGCGTGTCCGCATCGGTGTTGCGGACCGCCCAGCCCGTGATCCCGGCCAGCAGCGCGACCAGAAGCGCAAGCGGCACCATCACCGCCGCGATCAGCCGCGCCTGCAACGATTTGTGATGCACCGGCATGAGGATCAGGCCGCCTCGATCATATAGCCCAGGCCGCGCACCGTGCGGATCGCCGGCCCCTTGTCGCCCAGCTTGCGCCGGAGCCGCCCGACATAGACTTCCAGCGCGTTGATGCCGACATTGTCGTCGAAGCTGAACACCTCGGCGGACAATTGCTCCTTGCCGACCAGCTTGCCGGGCCGCGTCATCAGCGTCTCCAGCACCGCCAGCTCGCGCGGACGCAGCGGCACCGGCACGCCATCCAGCAGCACGCTGCGGCTGGAACGGTCGAACTCCAGCGCGCCCAGCCGCAGCACCGGCGCGGGCGTGCCCTGCGCACGGCGCATCAGCGCGCGCACGCGGGAATGAAGCTCGCGCGGGTGGAAGGGCTTGACCATATAATCGTCCGCCCCGCCGTCCAGCCCAAGCACGCGGTCGTCGACGCGGTCGCGCGCGGTGAGGATCAGGATCGGCGTCGCGATCCCTTGCTGGCGCAACCGGCGGAGCAATTCGATCCCGTCCATCCCCGGCAGGCCCAGATCGAGCACGATCGCGGCATAAGGCTCGCTGGGGGCGATCATCAGCGCATCCTCGCCGGTGCCGCATATGTCCACCGACAGGCCTTCCGACCCGAGCGACGATGCGATGCCGCGCGCGAGGGCGGCGTCATCCTCTACCAGCATGATGCGCAATTCATCCTCCATCGGGCGCAACGGCCCGGTCATCCCCCTCGTTTCCCGGTTTCGCGGATCGTGCCCGCCGATACCGGGCGGGCCGCGCATGCTGCCGGGGTTCCCATCACCGTTTCGCTTCGTCAAATGAAAAAGGGGCGACCGCCAAGCGATCGCCCCCATTCTTCCTTTCGGCGTCGCCGGTTCAGAAGTGAACCTTCGCGCCGACGTTCATGTAGCGGCCGATCGAATCGTAGAAGATCGAGCCATAGGTGGTGAGCGGCGGCTTGCGGTCGAACACGTTGTTCAGGCTCGCGAACACCGTGATCCCGCCGATCGTCGCCTGTCCGCCGAGATCGAGATAGGTGCGGCTGTTGATCCTGTTGTTCGCCAGATCGAGCGTGTGGTCGTAGAGACCGCCGCCGACATAGCGCACGCGCGCATCGATCGAGAAGCTGCTGTTGGTGTAGGTGAGCGAGCCGGTGCCGCGCCACTTGGGCGTGCCGAAATTGACGCCGTCGCCCACGTCGCCGGCGCGCTGGATCACCGCCACGCCGTTGTTGATCTCCACCTTCGGTACATAGGTCGCCAGCACGCGCAGGCGCAGGTTGCCCGGCAGGTTGCTGATGCGGCTCATCGGCAGCAGGTAAGACGCTTCCATATCCAGCCCGCGCGTCTTGTATTCCGCGAGGTTGATGTAGGTGGAGTGGATCACCGTCGGCGCGCCGTTCGAATCACGTTCGATCTGGGCGCAGGCGGCACTGTTGCCGAGGCCGCAGCTCGTGATGATGTCCTGCGCGCCGAGCGAGACGATCGCGTCCTTGATGTCGATCTTGTAGTAATCGATCGACAGGTTGAGGCCCGGCACCACCGTCGGCGTGAACACCGCGCCCACCGTCAGCGTGCTGCCGATTTCCGGCCGCAGGTTCGGGTTGCCGCCGGCGTAGCGGACGACGTCGTTATAGGTGTGGCCATTCTCCGCCACAGAGAAGAAGCTGGTGGCGACCGTGGTGTACATCTCGGTCAGGCTGGCCGAGCGGATGTCGCGCGAGCGCGAGAAGCGCAGCAGCAGGTTGTCGAAGATGCGGTCAGTGGCACCGACCTTCCACGACCAGATGCCGCCCGAGCTGCTGTAATGGCTGTAGCGCGCCGCGCCGTTGATATCGAGCTTGCTGAACGGCTGGTCGAGTAGCGGAACGGCGACTTCGCCGAAGCCTTCCTGCACGTTGAACCCGCCGTCGAGCGGCGAGAAGTTGAAGCGGCTGAAGCCCTTCGCCGCCGACACCGGATCGATCGAGTTGGTGGTGCTGCTCTCCCAGCGCGCCTCGCCGCCGATCGCGATCGAGACGGGGCCGGCCCAGGTGTTGAACGCGTCGCCGCGCAAGCTGATGCCGGTTGTGTCGAGCTTGGTGGTGTAGACCACGCTCGCCTGGTTGCCGAACACATAGGAAACGGCAGCGGGATCGGCCCGGCCCGCGCCCAGGATGTTGAGCGGGCGGCAGGCGGTGTTCGGGTTGGTCAGCGCGTCACGGCAGACGATGTTGCCGTTCCCGTCGTAGACCGCATCGAGCGCCTTGGTCAGGTTCGCGCCGGTGATCTGGTTGTCGTAGCTCTGCGCATTGCGCAACTCGCCGTGCGCGTAATAGGCGCTGTACTTCCACTTGCCGTCGCCGATCGTGCCGTCGATGCCGATCGCGCCCTCAATGTTGCGGCGGCTGAACCCGAAGGTGCGCATGCCGTAATCCTCGAACACGCGACCCACCTTGATCGTGTCCGTCGGGCCGACCTGCCCACCCAGCGCCTGCTGAACATAGGGGTTGGAGCCGCTCAGCGTGTAGGTGCCGGTTTCGGCATAGAAGGGATATTTCGCCCAGATGCGGCTGAACGTCGCATCCGCCCAGACGGTGGCATTGCCGACCTCGTAGCTGAGGCGCGCATAGCTGTTGTAGCGCTGATAGGGGTTGGTCAGCGTGTGCTCGCTGTTCGAGGACACGCCCTCGCCGCCCACCATCGTGGTGCCGCTCGCGCCGATCTGGCCGAACTGGAACGGGCGGGTCGAGCCGTCCGCGTTGAACGTCTGGCCGATCAGCGACGCCGGGCCGCCGGTGATGAGGCCGTTGGTGCCGTAGTTCGCGTAGAAGACGTTGCGCGACAGCTCCAGCGCGTGGCCGTTCGCGCCGCCGACCGGCGAGAACAGGTCGGTGCTGCCCACGTTCGGGCGCGAGAAGCGATCGAAGATGCCCTTGTCGCGCTGATATTCGCCGCCGATCATGAAATGGCCGCGCCCGCCGGCGAAATTGGTGCCGAACGAGCCGTTGAAGCTGTAGCGGTTGCCGTCGCCGCGCGAGGAGATGCCGTTCTGCGCGCCGATCGTCAGCCCTTCGAGCTTGTCGTCGAGGATCAGGTTGACTACGCCGCCGACCGCGCCCGAGCCCCAGGCCGCGCTGGCGCCGCCGGTGACGACCTCGACCCGCTTCAGCATGTTCTGCGGGATGGTGTTGAGATCCGCCGAGCCGGTGAAGCGGCGGCCGTTGAGCAGCGTCAGCGTGCGCGTCACGCCGAGGCCGCGAAGGTCCATCGCGGAGGAGGAGGAATTGGTGTTGGCGACGGTGCTGGTCGGCGTCTGCGTCGCGCGGAACTGCGGCAGGTCGTTCAGCGCCTGCGCGACGCTCGGGCGTGCGCCGAGGTTCAGCTCGGCCGCGCCGACCACGGTGGTCGGCGTCGGCGCGTCGAAGCCGGCCTTGTCGATGCGCGAGCCGGTGACGACGATGTCGTTCGACGCGTCGGCGTCGGCGGCGGCATCGGCCGCCGGGGCGGAGCGGGGCCGGCGCGGTCTGCGCCGAAGCGGCGCCGGCGGTCAGCGAGGCGATGAACAGCGCGGTGCCGGCGGTGCCCAGCAGCAGCGCCGGGCGCAAGCGGTCATAACGGAACGACATAAGCAAACATCCCTTTAGATCAGTTGATTAGCCAAGCTCTCCGAGGATTGGGGCTGGCTTTGTTATTGGTCCCTTGCGGATTTCAGCCGGCGCGCCGGAACAGAAGGTTGAATGCGCGGGTGTCGCCGACGCGAAGCGTGTCGATCTTCCCCGCGGCGTCGCGGCGGAACTTGAGCACCAGCTCCGAAGCCGCCGGCTCCGCATCGCCGGTGAACACGTCGCGATAGGCCGGCGTCAGCGCCCGTCCCGACCAGCGCGGGCCGCTGAACGTGAGCTGGCCGCCATCGGCCTTCACCGTGATGCACGATGCGATCTCGTCCGAGCAGAAGCGGCCGACATAAGGCGCAAGATCGGTTTCCGGCGCGGCGGCGCGATCGAGCGGCTGCCGCTCGCCCTCGGCCGCCTCGCGGATCAGCGTGGAGCCGGAGAAGGCGAACACGTCCCCGCGCAGCAGCCAGCGCCCCGCGCCGACCGGCACGAGCGCGCGGCCGTTGACGGTGAGGCCGCCCTTGCCGTCGGCGGCGAAACGCCAGGGGAAGCCGGTCAGGCGATCGGCCCAGACGCCGGTCGGCAGCGGCCCGCGCGGCGTATAGGGCTTCGGCTCGCGCACCGGCAGGTAAAGGTCCGCCACCTGGCGCCCCAGCGTCGGCGTATCGGCGTCGCCCGTGTTGCACAGCAGGGACACGGCGATCTTCTGCGCCGGATAGCGCGCCATCCATGCGCGATAGCCGCCGGTCGACCCGGAGTGGCTCACCTCGGCCACGCCCTTGTGGTCGCCCGAGATCAGGGCGAGGCCGTAGGTCATCCGGGTGCCGTCCTTCAGGATCGCCGGCTGCTGCATCTCCTCGACAAAGCCCTTGCCGAAGAAATCGCCGTCCAGCGCCGCCTGCCATTTGACGAGATCGCCGACCGTGGTCAGCAGCCCGCCATTGCCATAGGCGTCCTCGATCACCTGCTCGTTGCGATAGCCGTGCGGCGACGCCTCATAGGCGCCGGTGCGCCCGACCACGACATCGCGGTGATCGTCGCGCCAGCGCGTATGCGTCATGCCGAGCGGCTTGAAGATGCGGTCGCGCGTGAAATCCGCCAGCGACTGCCCGCTCACCCGCGCGACGACGATCGCCGCGAGATTGTAGTTGGTGTTGCTGTAGAGATAATGCGTGCCCGGCGCGAAGTTCAGCTCCTTCTGCCGCGCGGCCAGATCGAGCACGTCCTGATTGTCGGCGGTGCGGCTGTTGCGCGGCCAGCCCTCCATGCCCGCCAGCGAGCCCCAGTCGCGCAGGCCGCTGACATGGTGGAGCATGTGGCGCAGCGTGACGGGCGTGCCGTAGTCGGGAAGCTCCGGCAGGTATTTGCGGATATCGTCGTCGAGCGAGAGCTTGCCTTCGCGCGCCAGCATCAGGATGGCGGCGGCGGTGAATTGCTTGGAATCGGAGCCGGCCTCGTAGATCGAATCGATCGTCGCGGGCACGCCCTGCTCCAGATCGGCCATGCCGTAGACGCCCGTGGCGATCAGCTTGCCGTCGCGCGACACGGCCACGGCGCAGCCGGGCGCATCCCTGCCCGCCCAGCGCGCGAAGATCGTATCGAGCTGCGCCTGCGACGGATCGGCCAGCGCGCTTTCACCGCCGGTCAATGCCGCGACCGCCAGCACCGCGCCGATCATGCGCCGCGCCACCGACGCCGAAACTGTCCCCCGAGCTTTCATGCGCACCCGCGTATCTCCGATTCGCGCCCCCTCTTCCCTTCGCGGCGATGGCCGCAGGACTGGCGCGATACCGGCTCGATAGCGGGGATCGCTGTCATCAACCTGTCATCGATCGAAAAAGTGCGCGCGCGGGCGCCGCGACAGCGCTTTCAGGCCGCGAATCCCCGGTTCCGCGCAACGGAAGCGCGGTCTATTCCTCCGGTTCCTCGTCGTTGAGGATGCGCAGGGCGGCGCCATCGATATCGTCATACTGGCCGGAGCGCACCGCCCAGAAGAATGCTCCCAGCCCGGACAGCCCCAGGAACAATGCGATCGGGATGAGCAGGCCGACCGTGCTCACCGCGCCGCGCTCCGCAGCCGCAGCGCATTGGCGACGACGATCAGCGAGGAGCCGGACATGGCCAGCGCCGCGATCAGGGGCGTGACGAAGCCGGCGATCGCCAGCGGCACGGCCAGCAGGTTATAGCCGATGGCGAGCGCGAAATTCTGCGTGACCACGCGCATCGTCCGCCGCGCCGCCGCCACCGCTATCGGCACCGGCATCAGCGCCGTGCCGACGAACACGAGGTCCGCCGCCATCTGCCCCACGTCGCTGGCCGTGGCGGGGGCGATCGAGACATAAGCGGCCTTCAGCGCCGGGCCGTCGTTGATCCCGTCTCCCGCCATGAGCACGCGCCGGCCCGCGGCTTCCTCCGCCCGGACGACGGCATATTTGTCCTGCGGCGTCAGCCGCGCACGGCCGGGGACGCCAAGCTCCGCCGCCAGCGCATCGACCACGCCGGGCGCGTCGCCCGACAGGATTTCCGGCGCGAGGCCGAGCGCCGCGAGCCGCGCGAGCGCCGCGGGGCATCGTCGCGCGCGATCGCGACATGGGATGGCGTGAGGCGCGCGGCGTCGCCGATGCGGAACAGGATCGAGGCGTCCGCATCCGCCGGCCCAGCCCAGCCGGGCGCCAGCCGCACCTCGACGCCATCAGCCATCGCGCCGAACCCGGCTTCCTCGACCATATCGGCGAGCGGCCCACTCGCCTCGCCTTCCAGCGCGGCGGCGATGGCCAGCGCGCTGGGATGGCGGCTGGCGCGGGCGAGCGCGTGGAGGATCGCGCGTTCTGCCGGATCGGCGGGCAGCCCGCCCGTCACCTGCGGCCGGCCGAGCGTCACCGTGCCGGTCTTGTCGAGCAACGCGCGGTCGGCCTTCGCCAGCCGCTCCAGCGCGGAGCCGTCCTTCACCAGCACGCCCGCCCGCATCAGCGCGCCGGACGCGACCACCTGCGCCACCGGCACGGCGAGGCCGAGCGCGCAGGGGCAGGTGATGATGAGCACCGCAACCGCATTGGTGAGCGCCTGGTGCCAGCCGACGCCCGCGATCAGCCAGCCCGCCAGCGTCAGCGCCGCCAGCGTATGCACGGCGGGCGCATAGAGGCGCGAGGCGCGATCGGCGATCCGCATGTAGCGGGACCTGGCCTGCCCCGCGCTCTCCATAAGCCGCGCGATATCGGCGATGGCGGTCGCCTCGCCCGCGCGCGTCACCTTCACCACCAGCGGCGCGGAGAGGTTGACGGTGCCGGCCAGCACCTCGCTGCCCGCCGACGCGGCCTCGGGCGCGCTTTCGCCGGTGACGAGCGCGCGATCGACCGCGCTCGCCCCTTCCTCCACCACGCCGTCCGCAGCGATCCGCTCGCCTGCCGCGACGAGCATCCGCATCCCCGGCGCAAGCTCCGCGATGGCGCGGCGCTGGTGCGCGCCGTCGCGCCCGATCACGGTCGCCTCGGCGGGCAGGCGGCGCAGCAAGGCGTCCACCCCGCCCCGCGCACGATCGCGCATCACGCTGTCGAGGAAGCGGCCGCCGAGCAGGAAGAACAGCAGCATGACGGCGCCGTCGAAATAGGCGTGCGGCCCGCCGATCGCGGTTTCGTAGAGGCTCATCGCCACCGTCACGAGCACGCCGATCGAGATCGGCACGTCCATGTTCGTCCGCCCGCGCCGAAGCGCGCTCCACGCGCTCGCGAAGAAGATGCGGCCGGAATAGGCCACCGTCGGCAGCGCGATCAGCGCGGAAAGCCAGTGGAAGAGCTGCCGCGTCGCCCCGTCCGCGCCGGACCAGATCGATACCGACAGCAACATCACGTTCATCATCGCGAAGCCGGCCACCGCCATCGCCAGCACCAGCCGCCGCGATTCGCTTTTGCCCGTATCGTTAGCCTCGCCGGCGAAGACATGGGCGGTGAAGCCGAGATCGCCGATTGCGGCGGCCAGCCGGTCCTCCGCCACTTCCTCCAGATGGTCGATCCGCACCCGGCGGTTGGTGAAGTTCACCCGCGCCGCAGCGATTCCCGGCAGCGCGGCCAGCCCATGCTCCAGTTTCGAGATGCACGCCGCGCAGCGCAGCCCCTCCACCACGAACGTCGACGTGGCGAGCGGCTCAGCGGCCTCCGGGCGCGCGGGCGCCGTCACGCCCGGACCTCATCCTCGAAGCGCAGACGTTCCGCGCCGCGCCGGCCGATGATCTCCACCAGCCAGCGGCCGGGAGGAAGCGGCTGATCCGCGACATATAGCCCGCGCCCCGCGTCGCGATGCAGCACGATCTCCCGATCCGGCGCGCGGCCGAGCGGGTGGCGCGCCGTCACCACCACGTCGCGTTCGCCACTGGCCGGCTGCGTCAGCGCGACGACAGGGCCGCCGGCCACGCCGGCGCGGCGCGCCAGCCCGCCTCGTCCTGCGCGCGCGCCGCCGCCAGCCAGTCGTTGTAATGCTGGCTGGCGACATAGGAGTTCTCCACCACCTCGCCGCCGAAGGTGGAGACGGCGAAGCGCGCCATCACCACGTTCACCGCGATCACCACGCCGAAGAAGGCGACGAGGATGCCGGTCATATGCCAGCCGGTGAAGTTGCGCGTCATGGCCTGCCGCCCTCCGGTCGTTCGAAATAGCTGACGTCGCCCGCCGAAGCCGGCTGCGCGCCGTTGGAGGTGACGGTGAAGCGCACCTCCGTCCGCTGCGGGCCGGTCGCCGGGGCGGCGACGAACACCTGCGTTTTGGAGACGCGATCGGCCGGAACCTCCACGCTCACCGTCTTTCCGGCGTTCTCGCGCGAGCCGGTTTCCGTCCACATCACGCCGTCGATCCCGGAGAGCGTGACCGTGAAGTCGCGCGGGCGGCCCTCCATGTTGCGGATCTTCACCGTATAGGTGTTGCGAATGTCGCCGTCCGACAGGCGCACCCAGAGCGGGTTGCGCGTCTGGAGCACGCTCACCCCCATGTGCGAGCGCGTGCCGAGCGCGAACAGCATGCCGCAGCCGATCCCGGCCCAGATCAGGAAATAGATGATCGTGCGCGGGCGCAGCAGCCGCTTCAGCGGCGGCATCGGCGCCTCGCCGGCGCGCGCCAGCTTCATGTCCGCTTCGGTGGTATAGCCGATCAGCCGCTTCGGCCGGTCGACCTTCTCCATGATCTCGTCGCAGGCGTCGATGCACAGGCCGCAGGTGATGCAGCCGATCTGCGGGCCTTCGCGGATGTCGATGCCGGTGGGGCAGACGGCGACGCAGGCGTTGCAATCGATGCAGTCGCCCACCTTCTCGCCCTCGGCCATGCGCACCAGCGAGGGCGCGGCCTGCGCCTCATGCGCCTGCGCGCGCTTCAGGCCGTGGGTGCGCGGTTCGCCGCGCCAGTCCTTGTAGGTGACGGCGAGCGACTTCTCGTCCATCATCGCGGACTGGATGCGCGGCCACGGGCACATGTAGATGCACACCTGCTCGCGCATCAGCCCGCCGAGCGTGAAGGTGGTGAAGGTGAGGATGCCGACGGTGGAATAGGCCACGAACGGCGCGGTGCCGGTGACGAACTCGCGCGCCAGCGTCGGCGCATCGGCGAAGTAGAAGATCCACGCGCCGCCAGTCGCCGCCGCGATCAGCAGCCAGATGGCGAATTTCGTGGCGCGCCTGGCGATCTTCTCCACGCCCCAGGGCGCGCGCTCGAGCCTGATCTGCGCGTTGCGATCCCCCTCGATCGCGCGCTCGACATGGACGAACAGGTCCGTCCACACCGTCTGCGGACAGGCATAGCCGCACCATGCGCGCCCCACGGCGGAGGTGACGAGGAACAAGCCCACCGCCGCCATGATGAGCAGGCCGACGACATAATAGAATTCGTTCGGCCAGATCTCGATCGAGAACATGTAGAAGCGGCGATGCGCCAGATCGACCAGCACGGCCTGATCCGGCGCATAGGCCCCGCGATGCCAGCGCAGCCATGGCGTGACGTAGTAGATCGCCAGCGTCACCGCCATGATCGCCCATTTCAGGCGGCGGAACACCCCGTTGACGCGGCGGGGGAAAACCTTCCGCCGCGCCTCGAAGAGCTGCGTCGGCTCCTGGGGGGCGTCAGCGGCCGGCATCGCCGCCTGCCGCCGTTGCCGCCGCCGGAACCGGGCCTTCCGCCGTTTTGGCCGCCGGCCCGGCTTCGCCGCCGCCCAGCGAATGGACATAGGCCGCCAGCATCTTGATCGTCACCGGATCGAGCTTTTGCGTCCATGCCGGCATGATGCCGTAGCGCGCATTATTGACAGTGTGGACCAGAGTGTCGCGATCCCCGCCGTAGAGCCAGATCGCGTCGGTCAGGTTCGGCGCGCCCAGCTCGCGATTGCCCTTCGCGTCCGGGCCGTGGCAGACCGCGCAATTGGCGGCGAACAGCGCCTTGCCGCGCTTCGCCGAGGCGCTGGCGGCCTCCTGATGCGAGACGTAGCGGACATAGGACACCACATCCTCCACCTCCGACGGGTTCAGGATGCCGTCGCGCCCGAAAGCCGGCATCTGCGACATGCGCGTCTTGTCGTCGCCGGGGAAGCGGATGCCGTGGACGATGGTCTGCTGGATCGTCTTGAGGTCGCCGCCCCACAGCCAGTCGTCGTCGTTGAGATTGGGATAGCCCTTGCTCCCCGCCGCGCCCGAGCCGTGGCATTGCACGCAATAGACCTTGAAGGCGGAGCGCCCGCCCTCCACCGCCGCCGCCATCAGCTTCGGATCGCCGGGCAATTGCTCGATCGGCGTTTTCGCCAGCGCGGCCATCACCGGCGCGCGGCGTGCGTTCTCGGCGGCGGTGTCCCTCGCCAGCTCGCCCCGGCTGGACCAGCCCCAGATGCCCGGCGTCGCGCGATGGATCATCGGCCATGCCGGATAGACGATGCAATAGCCCACCGCGAAGACGATCGTGGCGTAGAAGATGATGAGCCACCAGCGCGGCATCGGGGTGTCGAGTTCCTCGATCCCGTCCCATTCGTGGCCCACCGTGCTGGTGCCGGTGGCGGCGTCGATGCGTTTGTTGTCAGCCATTGTCGATCTCGTCGAAGATGCTGTTCGCGGCGCGGCGGTTCGCCTCGCGATTGCGCGGCAGGAAGGCCCAGCCGATCAGCGCGACGAACACGCCGGTCATGATGATAAGCCCATAGCTGTCCGCCACATGGCGCAACGTGTCATAGCTCATTGAGACGCCTCCCGTGCGCTCGCCGACTTGAAGTCCACCTGCGTGCCCAGCCCCTGAAGATAGGCGACCAGCGCATCCATCTCGGTGATCCGGCCCGGATCGCCGTCGAAATCGCGCGCCTGCACCTTGGGGTAGCGTTTCGCGAGGCCAGCGGTGTCGCCCTCGCCGAACGCCTGCGTGCGCGCATCCTCGTCCGCCTTGGCGATATCCTCGTCGGTATAGGGCACGCCCACCCGGCGCAGCGCCGTCAGGTCCGCGCCCAGCCGGCTGGTGTCCAGGTTGCGCTCCGCGAGGAAGGCATATTTCGGCATGATCGATTCCGGCACCACGGACTGCGGGTCCTTCAGGTGCTGGACGTGCCATTCGTCCGAATAGCGTCCGCCGACGCGCGCCAGATCAGGCCCGGTGCGCTCCGATCCCCATTGGAACGGGTGGTCGTACATGCTCTCCGCCGCCAGGCTGTAATGGCCGTAGCGCTCCACCTCGTCGCGGAACGGGCGGATCATCTGGCTGTGGCAGGTATAGCAGCCCTCGCGGACATAGATGTTGCGGCCCGCCAGTTCCAGCGGCGAATAGGGACGCATCCCCTCCACCTTCTCGATGGTGTTTTCGAGATAGAACAGCGGGGCGATTTCCACGATGCCGCCCACCGAGACGACGAGTAGCGAGGCGACGAGCAGGAGCGTGCCGTTGCGCTCGATGATCGCGTGTTTGTCGATAATGGACATGAATGTCCTCCTTATTCAGCGGGCTGGACAGCGGGAACCGCGGCGGCGCCGCCAATCGGCGCTTCCTCGCGTTCGTAGCCGAGGATGGTCATGACCACGTTGTAGGCCATGATGATGCCGCCGAGCAGGTACATGCCGCCACCGACCGCGCGCAGGACGTAGTAGGGGAACATGGCCTTGACCGTTTCCGCGAAGGAATAGACCAGGAAGCCCTGATCGTCGTATTCGCGCCACATCAGGCCCTGCTGGATGCCGGCGACCCACAGGACGGCGGCGTAGACCACGATGCCGAGGGTGGCGAGCCAGAAGTGCCAGTTGACGAGGCGCAGCGAATAGAGGCGGTTGCGGTTCCACAGCTTCGGCGTCAGGTAGTAGACGGCGCCGAACGTAATCATGCCGACCCAGCCGAGCGCGCCCGAATGCACGTGGCCGATGGTCCAGTCGGTGTAGTGGCTGAGCGAGTTGACCGTCTTGATCGACATCATCGGCCCTTCGAAGGTCGACATGCCGTAGAAGGCGATGGCGATAATCATCATGCGGATGATCGGGTCGGTGCGGATCTTGTCCCAGGCGCCCGAAAGCGTCATCAGGCCGTTGATCATGCCGCCCCAGGAAGGCATCCACAGCATGATGGAGAAGACCATGCCGAGCGTCTGCGCCCAGTCCGGCAGCGCCGTATAGTGCAGGTGGTGCGGGCCGGCCCAGATGTAGAGGAAGATCAGCGCCCAGAAGTGGATGATCGACAGGCGGTAGGAATAGACCGGGCGGTTCACCTGCTTGGGCACGAAATAGTACATCATGCCGAGGAAGCCGGCCGTCAGGAAGAAGCCCACGGCGTTATGGCCGTACCACCACTGCGTCAGCGCGTCCTGCACGCCCGAGAAGGCCGAGTAGCTCTTCACGCCGAGGAACGAGACCGGGACGGCCAGGTTGTTGACGATGTGCAGCATCGCGATGGTGACGATGAAGCTCAGATAGAACCAGTTGGCCACATAGATGTGCGGTTCCTTGCGCGTCATGATCGTGCCGAGGAAGGCGATCAGGTAGGCGACCCAGACGATCGTCAGCCAGATGTCGACATACCATTCCGGCTCGGCATATTCGCGCGCCTCGGTGATGCCCATCACATAGCCGGTGGCGGCCAGCACGATGAACATCTGGTATCCCCAGAACACGAAGTTCGCGAGGTTCGGCCAGAACAGCCGCGCGCGGCACGTGCGCTGCACGACATAGAAGCTGGTGGCGATCAGCGCATTGCCCCCGAAGGCGAAGATCACCGCGGAGGTGTGCAGCGGGCGGATACGTCCGAAATTGACATATTGGCCGAGGTTGAGCTGCGGGAAGGTCAGCTCCGCCGCGATGAACACCCCGACGAGGAAGCCGACGATGCCCCAGAAGACGGTGGCGATCACGCCCCAGCGGATCACGTCGTCATAATATCGGCCCGCCGCCGTCGGCGAGACGCGCAGCCCCATGCCGTCCTTCGGCTCCGCGCCCAGCCCGCGCACGGCGACATAGAAAGCGGCGACCGCCGCGATCCCCATATGGATCGCGAAACCGCCGTCGACCGCCGTCGCCGATGCGAGCAACGCGAGCAGCGCGACAAACAGCCAACCTGCCGGCGCGCTGATATCCTTTGCCATTCGGTTCACCCCTTTTCGGAAAAGCGAGCAATGCGGCCGGCCTCCCCCCGTTACGAAGCCGGCCGCACCCCCTTTCCGTCAGTCAGAAAGGTGCCGGACGCCCCCCGGCGCCCGACCTGAATGCTGTCGCGGCGCGGGAAGGCAGGCGCCTTGATCCATGTCAAAAGCCCCCGCAGGCTCAGTCCGGCGTGTCATTCTCGCCACATGCGCAAATATCGCCGCCGCGCTTGCGGGCGGCGCAACCGTGGCAGCCCCAGGGATCATCGTCGCGCGCAGGAGCCTTGCCCGGCGCGAACGGAATCCGCACGCCGAGGCCCGGCTGCCCGCAGATTCCGATCATCACCTCGCCATTTGCCCGCCCGTCGACCGGCATGGCGGCATGGAGCGGCGCGGCCGCCAGCCCGGCCGCTCCGGCGAAGCGGGCGATCGCGGGCCAGTCACACCGCACTGCTGAACCGCGTGGCATTGTGCTGACGATAGGGATCGATCGTCGCGGCGATGGCGCGGGCATAGGGGATCGCGTCCGGCATCAGCGTAACGCGGGTGCCGGTCCAGCCGATCAGGCCGCGGCCTTCGAACGGCTCCAGCCGCGCGCGCACATCCGCCAGATCGGGAAGGCCGGCAAGGTCCGCGCTGCCTCGGCAGAGCAATTGCTCGATCGCCGCGCCGCGCCTGCGGTCGATCGCGCCGCGCCGGATGCCGCGCGCCGCCGCGAGCTGGCCGTTGGCGATGCGCAGGTGATAGCGGCCGGCGTTCTTCTCATTCTGGATGAGCGCGTTCGGGAAGCTGCTGATCGCGGAAACGCCAAGGCCGATCAGCACCTCCGCCCGATCCTCGGTGAAGCCCTGGAAATTGCGCTTCAGTCGCCCCAGCCGCTCTGCTGCCGCGAGATCGTCCCCGGCCCGCGCGAAATGATCGAAGCCGACCGGCTGCCAGCCGTCGTCCACCAGCCGCGCATGGGCCGCCTCCGCCTGACGGAAGCGCAGCTCTGCACCGGGCAGCGCGCTCGCGTCGATCTGGCGCTGGCGCGGGATCAGATGCGGGACATGGGCATAGCCGAACACCGCCAGCCGGTCCGGCGCCATGCCGAGCGCGATATCGATCGTGTCGAGCAGCATCGCGACATCCTGCCCCGGCAGGCCGTACATCAGGTCGAAGTTGATCGAGCCAACGCCGGCCCGGCGCAGCCGCGCGGTGACGTCCGCGATCACCTCCGTCGGCTGGACGCGGCCGATCGCGCGCTGCAACCCGGGGGAGAAGGTCTGGACGCCGAGGCTCGCGCGCCCGATGCGGGCATCCGCGAACACCGCGTCCCAGCCCGCGTCGAAGCGGCGGGGGTCGATCTCCACCGACACGTCCGCATCGGCGCATCCGAAGGCGTCGCGCACCTGCGCCAGAAGGCTCGCGAATTGCTCGGGCGCGAGCGCGTTGGGGCTGCCGCCGCCGAACGCGATCCGCCCGATCCGCCCGCGCCCGCCGAGCCGGCGCGCGGCCATCTCCACCTCCTGCGACAGTCGCTGGAGATAGGCGGTGACGCGCGCGGTGCGGTTGGCCGCGCCGGTGTTGCAGCCGCAATACCAGCAGATCTCATGGCAATAAGGGATGTGCAGATAGAGCGACACGGCCGTATCGGGCGCGACGCCGGCCAGCGCCTCCTCCATGTCGCGCGCCTGCATGTCCCCGAATTCCGCCGCCGTGGGGAAGCTGGTGTAGCGCGGCACCGGGGTGGCGAGCAGATCGGGGTGATAGGTCCACATGCCGTGCGCGCTACGCCGGAAAGCGCGCGCGCGGTTTGACGCCCATCAAGCGCACGCGGCAATCGGCTCTTGGCGGCCGCGCCCGACTGATGAATATTCTTCGGCCAAAGCGAAGAATGAACCGGGGGGCTTCCGATGCTTGGCGAGATTGACCGGAAGATTTTGAGGACGATCCAGAAAGACGGCCGGATAACCAACCAGGAGCTGGCCAATCGCTGCGGCCTGTCCGCCTCCGCCTGCTTCGACCGGCTGAAGAAGCTGCGGGAGCAAGGCTATGTCATGGATATCGTCGCCCGCCTCGATCCGGGGAAGCTGGATTGCGCGCTGCTCATCTTCATCGAGGTGCTGCTGGACCGCACGACCGGCGACGTCTTCGTCCAGTTCGCCGAGGAGGTTCGGCTGATGCCCGAAATCCTCGAATGCCATATGGTGGCGGGCGGCTTCGATTATCTGCTGAAAGTCCGCGTGAAGGACATGGCCGCCTATCGCGCCTTCCTCGCCGATTCGCTCGTCAGCATGCCCGGCGTCCGCGAAACGCGGACCTATGCGGTGATGGAGGAAGTGAAGAACGTGACCGAGCTGCCCATCTGAACGGCCCGTGGAACCGGGCGCGGCGCTCC
>JASGGR010000005.1:0-44951 GCA_047602705.1 Sphingomonas bacterium
CTCCGCGCGTCTGGCGCGGCAGCACCCGGCCCGGCCGGCGGGGCGGCTCGTCCGCCCCGACCGACGACGCGGGATTCACTCCCGCGTCGCTGCCTTATGAGAAAGGCAGCCAGCGCGCTCGGTTACCACGCTCTCGTCAACGGCGCCAAAAAGGTGATCCTGCGCGAGTTCGAACCGACGGCAGTGCTCGACGCGATCCAGCGGCATCGCGTGACCAAGACGATATTGATCCCCGCCGCGCTGCGGTTGGTCGTTCAGCACCCTAAAGCGCGCGAGGCCGATTATCGTAGCCTCGATCACATCCTCTATGGCGCCTCGGCGATGCCGCTCAACCTGTTGAAGGAAGCGATCGCGCTTTTCGACTGCGGCTTCATCCAGATGTATGGGCTGACGGAAACGACCGGCGGCCTGACAATGCTGGTGCCCGAGGATCATGTGCCCGAAGGGTCGCCCCGCATGCTGTCGGCGGGCAAGGCCTTTCGGGATACCGAGCTCGCCATTGTCGATCCGCAGCGCAAGGCCCTGCCTATCGGCGAGAACGGAGAGATCGCTATCCGGTCGGCGTCCAACATGGTGTGGGCTATTGGAGGAAAGAGGCAGAGACGGCGGCCGCCATCGACGCGAACGGCTGGTTCTATTCGGGCGACGCCGGCTATCTTGATGCGGATGGCTATCTCTATATCCAGGACCGGATCAAGGACATGATCATTAGTGGCGGGGAGAACGTCTATCCCGCCGAAGTGGAAAGCGCCATATTCGCCCATCCGGCTGTGGCGGACGTCTCCGTGATCGGCGTGCCCGATGACAAATGGGGTGAAAGCGTTCTCGCGATCGTCGTCCTCCAGCCCGGCGCCAGCGCGATGGAAGCGGACATCATCGCATTTTCCCGCCTGCGTATCGCCGCCTACAAGAGTCCCAAGGCTGTCCTGTTCGTCGACGAATTGCCGCGCAATGCGTCGGGCAAAGTCCTGCGGCGCGAATTGCGCGAGCCTTTTTGGCGTGGCCGTGACAATTGATTGAAACGAGGGTGTTTCCATGACCATCGAAGATCGCAACGCCATTTTGCTCGAAAAGAACGGCCCGATCGCGACCATCACATTGAACCGTCCAGAGAAAGCAAATGCTTTCCGGCATGGCGATTATGAACTGCTGCTCGAACATATCGAAGACTGCGAAAAAGACCCCGCGGTTCGCGCGGTGATCGTCACGGGCGCGGGGCGTAGCTTCTCGGCGGGGGACGATTTCGAGGGATATGCGGGTGGCCCTCAGGAGGCCCTGACGCTGAACCACCCTTTTTATGGTGCCCTTCATCATGGTGACCTGTTGGCGGCCAAGAGCAGCGGCTATCGTATTCCGCTGCAAGTGCTGGCAGAAACCTGCATGGTTTCGGAAAAATCTACATCGGCGCCGTCAACGGGGTTTGCTGGGCGCCCGAAATGCTCAATGCCTTCGATTTCGTACTTTGCGCCGAGCATGCCACTTTCGCTCAAGGCGACATGATGATTGGCATCTGTCCGGGTGGCGGCAGCACGCAGACGTTGCCACGCGTGGTCGGCCGTCGCCATGCGCTCGACTTTCTGCTGCGCCCGCGCGCAATCTCGGCCGAACAAGCTTACAGGATCGGGCTGGTGAATGAGATCGTTCCAGCGGCCGAGTTGATGGATCGCGCCACAGCGCTGGCGGCAGAGCTTTCGGCCTACCCCGAAGGCGCCGTGGAGATGACGAAGCTCGCCGTCACGAGAGCCCCGGAAGTGAGGCTCGTGGAAGGCATGGCGATGGAGCAGGATTGCTTCGTCCTCTCCACACAATCGGGCTTCATCGGCGGCTTCGCAAAGAATTACTGGGATCGGAAAAAAGCAAAGGCGTAATAGAGACAAACGCACATTTCTGTCTTCGCGAAGACCGTCCCGGAAGATGGGAGAATGATATGGCTGCGCGCGGCGGGGCTCGAACGCGACGATATCCTTGAAGGTGTATTTGATCGGCTGATCCTGATGTGTCGATCCGTGCGAGCCTGTGGTCCAGAACCTGTCTAGGTGTTCAGTCGCAGCAAGCTCCGCTGTTCGACCGACTGCGTGAGCACCTCGCTACGCTCATTGATCCGGATGCACCGGCGCTCATTGCCATAAATTTCAGTGCTATGCTGATGGATATGGACGTCAATGCCCCCGATCGCTGGCGTGACGATGCGCTGTTTGCGCCGGAGGTGAAGGCGGCCTATCAACGCCTGCTCGATCAGGGCTGGACCGACGCGATCCGCTAACTCCGCCCGCACGACACGATCAACACCTTCTGGAAATATTGGCGCGGCGCGTCGAGAGAAGAGGCCCAAGAAGGGAATCTTCATGACTTCTTCGACTGCTTTGTGATTCAACTTCTTGCCGGCTCCGTCGCTTGAAATCGCTCACTCAGCAATGATGGTGACACGCCTCGAAGAAGAACCCGGATTGGCAAGGGCGGAACCTTGGCGGGACATATCTCCCGGCTCGACCTGGGATGCTCGACGAGTTCGGATATCGGCGGCGAATAGGACGGGCCGTGCTGGGGATGGCGTCTCGATGACAGGGTCGCCGTTGACTGCGGAACATATGATTTATATATGGTTCGTATATTGTTTCCGTGAGGACATTCGATGGGCATTGTGAAGATTGATGAGGAGCTGCACGAGGAAGCTCGACGGGCCAGCACGGTCATGTGCCGTTCTATTAATGCGCAGGCCGAGTTCTGGATGAAGATCGGGATGCTCGCGGAAGCAAATCCCGCCATGTCGTTCAACGACATCGTCAAGGCCCAACTTGTCGCGGCAAACGTCCGCCTTCTGGAACCGGTAGCGGCCTGACCAAGCAAGCCCGATCATCAATTAGGAAGACTATGACTTTTCACGAGGAAATGACGGCGTTCTTTGCTGAATATGTCGATGCGTTCGCGCGCGAGGATGCGGGCGCGCTTAGCGAACTTTGGGATACGGTGGGGCTATTCCCGTCGCCGACTGGCAATTTCGCTATGGAGAGGCAGGCGTTTCGCAGCCATTGCGTGACTTTGATGGATTTCTACCGTCAGCAAGGCGTCGTCCAGCCCAAGGGCGATTTGCTTTCCGCAATTGAACTCTTCCCGAATGTCGCGCAGGCTCGTATGGCATACCGGATGTTTGGCGATAGTGGCGAACTCGTTGCCGAGTGGGAGCATGTCTATATCCTGCGCCGCACCGACCGCTGGCGCGTGTCCCTGACGATCGCGGATGACGAGATGACCGCGTGGATGGCAAAAGGCGCGCAACTCTAACCCGCTCAAACATCATGCTCGGCGTCTGTCGCCGCCGGGGCAGATGGATCAGCGTCCCGCGACAGTTCTTTGAGAAACCTGTCGCCGGTCTCCAGACGCTTGCCGAGGGTTTGCACGAAGCCGTCGAAGCGCTCGGCGCCTTGGGCTCGGGCCGCGACCTGGGCGGCCTCGGTCATCGGCGGGGTGAAGGTCAGCCAGAAGCGAACGAAGAGCGCCAGCGTGTCGCTGGGCACGGCGAGATCCTCGTTGAGCGCCGACATGATGGCCGAGCCGGTCGAGCCGGCGCGACATGGCGGCCTCCGGTTTCTCGCTGGTATCGCCTGACAGGAGGACGCCACCGCGGCTTCGACGATGGCGGATTTGGGAACGTTGCGGCGGAGCGCCAGCGCCTCGACCTGCTTGAGCAAGGTCGGGTCGAAATAGACGTTCATGCGGGGTGCGTGAGGTCATGGGCGGCTCCTCAAAGCTCGATGCCGAACGAGGCTTGCGGTGCTACCATCCGCATCCGCGCGCCCATGGCGTTCGCCTTGGCGGCGTCGACATCGGGCTCCTCGTCCAGAAACTTGAATTCCTGCGCGGGCGGTGGCGGCGGCGGCAGGATTTCTTCGTGCTCGAGCGGTTCGGGTTTGCGACGGATGCTGGCATTGGCGGGATCGCCGTTGCCAATTTGACCGCTGCCTGAATATATTCCTCTTGGCGGACTTGCGCCGCCAACACCCAGTGACGCAGCCTTGAGTGATACCGCGTGACAAGGTATTGAATTCATACTGACAAGAGCGCCAGAGATGAACGAGGAATCAACCGTAGCGTCACAAGACAGTTTTGATGACAGTTTGTGCCCCATTTCGCGGTCGAGCCAGCTCATTGGAGACCGGTGGACGCTGCTGGTGCTACGCGAGCTTTCGATGGGCAATGTTCGATTTGACCCGTTGCTGGTCCAGACCGGGGCCTCGCCGCAGATGCTGGCCTCGCGTCTCAAGCGGATTACCGTAAATGGCTTGGCGAAGCGTGTAGCTTACCAGAGCCGTCCTGTTCGCTATGAATACCGCCTTACGCAAAAGGGCTGGGCCTTTACATCTGTCCTGTTGGCGCTGAGGGCCTGGGGCGAAACTTGGTGCAAAACCCGCGGCGAGTCGCTCGCGATACTAACCAGACACAGGGAGTGCGGCGGCGAGGTTGACCTGGACGGGCATTGCGAAAGCTGCGGCCAGGTGGTCACTGGCGCGGCGCTGCTTGTCGTACCGTCGCCGGACTACGCAGCGGAACGGTCGCGCCGAGCGCAAAGCCGGCGCACGATCGCTTCATAGCGGCCCCGTCGAGTTTTTCCTAGGCTGCTAGGGCGTGCGCCCGCGAGGGGCGAGGGGTTCTCGATAGATCGGCGCATCAAGTTCCGCCCCAGCGAGATGGCTCGGTTCGGAAAGCTCTTCGACTTCTCTCCAGTATCGACCTCAAGACCCTTGATCCGCAAATCCTCTTCGATCCGCTGCGGGGAGGCGAGTGGCGCTGCATCACGGTGACGAGGCTCCGGTGTCGGCTGCTAATGGCGTGCTGGTTCGGGTCGGAGTTACAAGCCTCATCTGGGTGGTTGGTCGTAGTCCCGCGAAGCGTTTTCTGATTCCCGTGTGCGATGGCTTGACAAGCGACAATGTAACTATGAGTATCATAGTCGTTCATCAAGACGCAATTCAGTGCATCGCCAGTGTCTGGAGCGGAAGGCCAACGAAGAGGCCGGAACAGGGAGCCAGAGCCGTGAATGAGATCGGGACCATTGCCGGCACGCCTGCAGGAATTCTTATCGAGGCCGAGGACTTCGACAGCTACGGCGGCTGGGTCCTCGATTCCCAGTTCGAGACCGTCATGGGCTCGCCCTATCTCCTTGCCCATGGGCTGGGGCGCCCGGTCGCCGATGCGACAACGTCGATCAAGTTGATGAGCGCCGGCGAATATGAGGTCTGGGTTCGGGCGAAAGACTGGGTGCCAGGACACCATCCCGGCCGCTTCACCTTGTCCATCAATGGCGCCACTCTCGCCACCGAGTTCGGCGCGAACGACCAGGATTGGTCCTGGCAGTCCGCCGGCAAGGTCTCGCTCCAACAGGGCGAGGTGAGGCTGGCGTTGCACGACCTCACGGGCTTTGACGGCCGCTGCGATGCAATCTTCCTTGGTGAGGACGGGATTGCCCCGCCTAACGCGGTCGACGATACCAGCCGCGCCTGGCGCAAAGCCCTGCGAGGCCTGCCCGCTGATCCTGTCGATGAGGGAGAGTTCGACGTTATTGTGGTCGGTGGCGGTGTTTCAGGATGCGCCGCGGCTCTGGCCGCCGCGCGTCTTGGCCAGACCGTGGCGCTGATCCACGATCGCCCGGTTCTGGGCGGCAACGCCAGCAAGGAAATTGGCCTCATGCCCCGTGGAGCCCAAGGCTCGCTGTTGCGGGAGCTGTCGCAGCGGGCGCCCGACGGCGACCTGATGGCCTATTCCCTGTTGCAGTCGGAACCGACAGCCTCCGTATTCCTGGAGCATCGCGTTGTCGCGATCGCGCGGGATGGCGACCGGATCGCCTCGGTAGATGCCATTCAGGCGCGCGGCGGGCATGAACGTCGCTTCCGCGGCAAGATGTTCATCGACGCCAGCGGCGTGGCGCAACTTGGCGTCCTCGCGGGCGCGGAGACGCTTTTCGGGCGGGAGGCGCGTTCGGAGTATGACGAACCCTATGCGCCCGAGCAAGCGGATGAGATGCACCACGGCAATACACTGTTCTTCCGCACCCGCATGGCCGACCATCCGGTCTCGTTCCCGAAGGTGCCGTGGGCGACGGAGGTCTCGAAGGATTATGCCAATCTGAGCGGGCAGCTGGCTAAACCAGGCATCGAGAACGCGCCTGGTTCGGCCGTTGGCGCGAATCCGGACAATCCCACCTTCCAGTTCAGCGACAACCCGAGCGAGGCCTGGATGATGAAGTTTCCGGCCACCCACTATTGACGGTCGGAATGGCGGATATGCGCGGCCATGTGCCGATCGCGCGATTGCGCGCCGCCGGTTCGTCCGTCGCGGGTGTCTGATCAGGGTGATCGCCATGCCATTGCTCGCCGCGGGTGCCGCCGCCGACCATTCTGCCGATCGGTGGCGGGGTTCTCTTGGCATTCCTGCTTCGCGATCGGCGGCGTCGGTCTGCTCTGCTGGACCCGACTGTCCGAACTGAGCGCCATTGCCAGTAGAAAGGACGTCGTGGTCGCCACGATCCATTTCGCCGTCTTTGCCACGGGCATGAAGCCTCTCCGGGACGATTGTCGGCATGTGGATCGTGTCGGCGCGCGGAATTCAGGTTGCACCATTGAAACTCTGGGTCCGGGTGCTGGTCGTGGCCATCACCTGCCTTGTGATCGCGCTGCTCGGACGGAAGCGGAGCGGGCGCATGATCGCGCGTTCGAGTTTCCTACAGCCATCCGTGCGATCCCGCACTCCGAACATGTGCCTGCGGCGGCTTCTGGGATCGGCGACGGAGCCGCTAAGTGGCAAGATCCGGCGCTTGCTGTCTGACCGTCCGATAGCGCGAATGCCTGGTTTCGACATGAGCAGACGTTCAAGCATGCGCTTCCTGCTCCGGGATTAATCGGCTGCCCATGCCCCGTTCATCCAGGGAGATTTATGACGCTTCCCTCACCGGGAGATGATGGAGGCATGATCCATGGCCGGATATCGATTTCCGCGGTTTGCCGCCTCGGTCGCGCTGGCGGCGCTTGCGCTCGCCGGATGCAACCGCTCGGCAAGTGACACTTCGGCGCTGCTGAACAACCAGAGCGCCGCCGCGCCGCTCCCCGCCTTGCCCGCGACCTTGCCGATGACCGACACGCCTGCAACGCAATCCGTGACGGCTCCCCCGGTTACGCGGTTGCCGGAGACGCGCCCGATCCGCACCGTGCGCGTGCGCGACGCCTCCCATGGGGCTGACTATGCCTATTCCGATGCAGCATGGCAGTTCTCTGATGCGCTGGGCGAGGCGCCGCCGGATTACGGATTCGACTATCAGGGCGTCCAGCCCTGGGCGTGGCAGGGCTATGATGATTCGGTAGTCTTCGCCGAACCGGTCTCGGGAGGGTATCGCACCTATTATTACCGCCCGGGCGCCGACGAGCCCTATTTCGTACGCGATCCCGACCATGCTTATGGATATGATGACGGCCAGCTCGCCGTTGTCTACGCGGCCGATGGCGCGATCGTGCCGTGGGCGGATTACGGACCGCAGCTCGTTTACGCGTCGCGCTATCTGACGCGCGGGCGCGATTTGTGGCGTGCCTCCCGGCAGACGCGTATCTCGATCAGCGCCCAAAACTGGACGGTGAACCGCAACACCTATTTCATCGGACAGCAGAACTGGGGCGCGGGTCGGACGCGGCAACCGATGTGGGCAGCCTATGCGCAACGGAACGCGCCGGCACAGTCCCACTGGCAGGTCGAGCAGACACGTCGGGCCGCTGACATCCATCGCTTCGCCGACTGGCAGACGCAGGGGTTCCGGTCCGCTCCTCCGCCCCGCGCGATCCCTGTGGCATGGCAACAGGCTCCCTGGGCGCAAGACCCGCGTCATTTTGCTCCCGCCGCGGCAGCGATCGCGGGCACTGCGGCGGTCGCTGCTGGTGCGACAATCGCGCGCGATGCGCGGCTGACGCAGATTCGCGAACAGCAGCAGGCTGCACTCCAGATGCAGCAGCGGCAACAGCAGGCCATGGACCAACAGCGCGTCGCCGCCGAGCAGCAGCAGGCGGCGCACCAACAGCAGCAAGCGCGTGCCGCCGCGCAAATGGTTGGCGAACGTCAGCAGCAGGTGATCCGCGCCGAGCAAACCGCGATCCGGCGCGACCAACAACAGGCTCGCGCCGCGCAACTCACCGTGCAACGCCAGCAGCAGCGAGCCGTGCGCGCGGAACAGGTTGCGGCGCAGCGCGAACAACTGCAGGCCCGGACACAACAGGTCACCATTCACCGCGAGCAGCAGGCGGAAATCGCCGCCCGACAGCATGAGCAGCAGGTAGCACATGCGCAGCAGCAGCAAGCACGCGCAGCTCAGGTGGCGCAGCACAGGGAACAGGCTGCAGAGCAAGCGCAGGCCCGCGCAATCCAGGCTGCCCACCACGCCGAAGAGCGTGCTGCCCACCACGAGCAGCCACGCCCGCCGACGCCGCCACGCGGCCATCCCGAGCATCCGCACGAACATCATTGAGATTTGCAGGGTGGCGTGATTGGGCAGGACTGCAATACCGCCGCCTTAAGGAACGAAGACGGTTTTCCGCTGCGGCATCATGGGCCTGTCCAATGTGGGTAAGTCCACCCTTTTCAATGCGCCGCCCTGACGGCGGGGTTCAGGGACGATCCGGAACGGCAGCTTCATGGCTACGAAACGGTGTAGCCGACATTCGGCTGCGTCAGTGTCAGCTTCCGGAACCGACCATCTAGCTGCCACCCTCGCTTCTTCGCGTTTTGCATAAATCGTCGAGGCAGATTTGGTCCGATGTTCGCCGCGATATCCGACGCCAGCGCGTGAGCCTGGACATCGTTATCGGGATCGATGCCTTGCTGAAGAGCGGCAAACTGCAACGTCGGTTGCACGCGACGCTTTCTTCGGCGGCCGGAGTTACGACCCATCTTTCCTTATTGAGTCATAAACGCCTGCAGGCTGGTCCCGATATGGCGCCAACGTATTCTACCGACCTGATCGAGACGACGATTCATCTCGAGATAAATTAAAATCAGGGAGGTGGAATATGAGCGATCTTCGTTATGTCGCGTGTGCGATCGTTGTTTCGGGATGCATTTCAACAAGCGCGCTGGCGCAATCGGTTCCAGCCCAGCCATCGGCCGAGCCAGCCGAGAATCAGGCGTCGATCGCCGATATCGTTGTCACCGCGCAGAAGCGGTCGGAAAACCTGCAAAAGGTGCCTCTAAGCGTTTCGGTGGTCAACGGCGACGAGCTTGCCAGCCGCGGCGTGCTGAAGGCATCGGACATCGCCAACGCCATACCGGGCGTCAACACGCAGGGCGTCAATTCGCCTGCCATCTTCGTGCGCGGAATCGGTACGAGCAATGCCAGCATCACCGGCGATCAGGGCGTCGCCATCCATCTCGATGGCGTGTTCCAGCCGCGCCCCACTGCCTTCTCTGCCGGCATGCTCGACGTGGCGCGGATCGAGGTACTGAAAGGGCCACAGGGGACCCTCTACGGTCGCGGCGCGCTCGGCGGCAACGTGAACGTCATCAGTGTCGCGCCACAGGATGATTTCGAGGGCAAGGTGACGCTGGAAGGCGGTGATTATGGCCTGCGCAGAGGGCAGGTCGTGCTCAACGTGCCGGTGACCGATAAACTTGCGATGCGCGTGGCGGCGCAGAGCGAATGGCATGACGGCTATGCCAGCAACGGCACCGACGACCTGAACCGCGACAGCGCGCGGCTGCGGCTGCAATGGGAGCCGACATCCGCCATCAAGATCGGCATCAACGCCTTCTACACCCATGCCACCGGCTATGGCGCGGCCTATCATTATTTCCGCGACTATCCGGGGATCGATCGGCCGAGCAATCCGTGGGATACGGCGATCGGGGCGAACTATCATTCGCTCGATACCCGCAACTGGCAGGTCAGCGTGCCGATCGAGATCGACCTGGGCTTCGCCACGCTGACCTATATCCCGTCGGTTATCGATGATCGCTACGACGCGACGACGCCCTACCTGCTCAATTCGCCGACACCCTATTCGCAGATTCTCGGTGCGGATTCGCGAACCTGGGCGCATGAAGCGAGGTTGACCTCGCCGGCCGGGCAGCGGCTGGAATGGACGCTCGGCGTCTATCACATGAACGAGCATCTGGAATATGACTTTCGCCTGCCGCCGATCGTGCACAATTACGGTATCTTCACCACCCGGTCGTCATCGGTGTTCGGTCAGGTCGGCTACGCGCTGACCGACAAGCTGAAGCTGATCGCCGGCGCCCGCCTGACGGATGAATCCAAGCGGCAACAGGCCAACAACGTCTATGACTATCGCGCCTCCTGGTCCCCGTTCAGCGGCAAGGCAGGGTTGCAATATCAAATCACCGACCAGTCGATGCTTTATGCCACCGTCGCGAACGGCTTCAAGGCAGGCGGGTTCTTTACCGCACCGGGCAAGAATTCATTCGGGCCGGAAAAGGCGACCACCTACGAAATAGGCAGCAAGAACCGGCTGGACGGCGGCCGCTTCCAGATCAACGCCGCCGCCTATCTCTACAAATACACCGATTATCAGGTGAACGCGCTGACCGACGGCTATAACGGCACGTTCGTGCAGGGCGTGTTCAACGCGGGCAAGGTAGATCTCTACGGCCTCGATCTCGAAACGATCTTCCAGCCGACGCCCGACGACCGGATCGAGCTTGCCGGCACGTATCTGCACGGCCAGTTCAAGTCCTTCTCGGTGCCTGTCACCAGCGGGCGCGTAGGCGACATGATCCCTTATGCGCCGCAATTCTCCGCGCATTTCGGTTATGAGCATCGTTTCGACCTCGCCGATCTCGGCGGGCTGACCGCACGTGCCGACGTCCATTATGAAACGCTGACCTGGCTGAGCCTGAACCATACGGACGCGACCCGGCAGAACGCCTATTCCCGTACCGATCTCATGCTGACCTATAAGCCGAAATCGCAGAGATTCTCCATTTCCGGCTGGGTCCGCAATATCGAGAACCGGGCGGTCAAGACCTCGGTGACGGATATTCCGGGATACGAAACCTATATCCTCGCGCCGCCGCGCACCGCCGGCGCCACGGTTTCCGTGGATTTCTGAACAGGAATCCTCCGCCAGACCGACAATCCGGGATCGGCTGCCGGCCCGCAGCGGGCGCGTGGCCGGTCCCGATCCATTCCCGCACCATGGAGATGGCCTTGCCTTCCGATCCCGAAGCGAAAGGCGCCGTCAGCGCCGCAGCGCGAAAGCTGTTCTCCCTGTTCGAGCCCTTCATCCTCGCGCTGGTGGCGACGGTGCTGCTCGCGAGCTTCGCGCCGGCGCGCGGAGCGTGGGTCGTGGTGGCCGATCGCGCGGCGGATGCGGGCATATTCCTGCTGTTCTTCCTGCACGGCGCGAAGCTGTCGCGCGAGGCGATCTGGAGCGGAGCGCGCAACTGGCGGCTGCATCTGGCGACGTTGGCCGTAACTTTCGCGCTGTTCCCGCTGCTTGGGCTAGGGTTCCGCGCGCTACCGTTCGTGCCTGCGGTGTTCGGCGCCGGATTGCTGTTCCTGACGCTGCTGCCCTCGACCGTGCAATCGTCGATCGCCTTCACCGCGATCGCGCGCGGGGACGTGGCGGCGGCGGTGTGCGCGGCGTCCTTCTCCAACCTGCTCGGCATCGTGCTGACGCCGGCGCTGGCGGCGTTGCTGATGGGCGGGGCGACCGGTGGGATCGGTTGGGAATCGGTGCAATCGATCCTGCTGCAATTGTTCCTGCCATTCGTGGCGGGGCACCTGCTGCGGCCGTGGATCGGCGGGTTCGTCGGACGGCACAAGCAATTGCTTTCGCGCGTCGATCGCGGATCGATATTGCTCGTCGTCTATGCCGCTTTCGGAGCCGCGGTGGTGGGGGGATTGTGGCATCGCGTGCCACCGCAGAGCCTGTTGCTGCTGGCGCTGCTCAGCCTCGTGCTGCTGGCGATCGTGCTGGTCGCCACGGCGCTGCTCGGGCGGCTGCTCGGGTTCCGCTATGAGGATGCGGTGGTGCTGCTGTTCTGCGGCTCGAAGAAAAGCCTCGCGTCGGGCGTGCCGATGGCGGGCGTCCTGTTCCCGGCCGCGCAGGTGGGCAGCATCCTGCTGCCCGTCCTGATCTTCCACCAGTTGCAGCTCATCGCCTGCGCGCTGATCGCCCCGCGGCTTGCCGCGCGGGCGGTCAGAGCGTGAGCGCCTTGTTCCGGCGCGAGGAGAAGGCGGCCAGCACCGGCACCAGCAGCAGCAGCGCGGAGGTGGCGGCGATGGTGGGATCGACCTGATTGCGCATGTCCTCCCACATCCGCAGCGGCAGCGTGCGAAGCTGCAACCCGCCGATGAAGCTGGCGATCACCACCTCGTCGAAGGCATAGATGAACGCCAGCAGTGCCGCCGCCTGCAACGATGGGGAGAGCGGCGGCATCACCACCCTGCGGAAGGTCTGCCAGCGGCTCGCCCCCATGCCTTCCGACGCCATCTCCAGCCGCGGATCGAGCATGGTGAAGCCCGCGCTGACGACGAGGAAGGCGAGCGTGATCGCACCAGTGACATGGGCCAGCACGATGCCGATCGCCGATCCCACCAATCCCCAGGACGACATCACGCCGTACATGCCGATCGCACCGACCACCGACGGCACGATCACCGGCGTCAGCAGCAGGCCGCGCAGCAGCGACTGGCCCCGGAAGGTGCTGCGCGAGAAGCCATAGGCAGCCATGGTCGACAGCGCGAGCGCGACGAAGGCGGTGATGATCGCAAGCTGCACGCTCAGCGCCAGCGCGGACAGCCACGAGGTGTCGTCGAAGAAATTGCGATACCAGTGGAGGGTCGGATGGCGCGGCGGGAACGACATGAACGGATCGGACCCGAAAGAGATCGCCACGACGATCAGCGTCGGCAGGATCAGGAAGATCAGCACCGACCAGCCCGCGATATTGAGGAGGGGAACGCGCCCGCGCGCCGCCGCGACCGGATCGTTGAGCCGCCGCATCCAGCGCCGCCGCACGCCTTCGCGCCACCGCTTCCCGACCATGCCGGGCATCGATTCGCCCCGGAACGCGCCGCCGCGCCGCGTCGCGCGCAGGCGGCTGGACAATAGCTGGGCGGCCAGCATCGCCGTCATCACCGCCGCCAGCACGATCATCGCGATCGCGGCGGCGAAGGGGAAGTTCATCGCGCTGCCCACCTGCTGCGCGATCACGTTGGACAGCATCGTGTCGTTGAGGCCGCCCAGCGCCGCCGGGGTGATGTAGAAGCCCAGCGACATGACGAACACCAGCATCGATCCGCTCGCCACGCCGGGCAGGGTCTGCGGCAGATAGACGCGCAGGAAGGTTCTGACGCTCCCGGCGCCCAGCGACGCGCTGGCACGCAGCAGCTCGCGATCCACGCCGCGCATCACCGAATAGATCGGCAGGATCATCAGCGGCAGCATCACATGGACCATGCCGACGAACACCGCGAAGGAAGTGAACACCATCGGCACCGGCGCGTCGATGATGTGGAGGAGTTGCAGCAGCCCGTTGATTGGCCCGCGATCCCCGAACACGATCACCCAGGCATAGGTTCGCACCAGCAGGCTGGTGGTGAGCGGCACTACGACCAGCAGCGACACCCAGTCGCGCCCGGCGCGGCGGTTGTGATCCAGGAACGCGGCCGTGCCATAGCCGACCAGCGCGCAGATCGCCGTCACCGTCACGCTGACGAACAACGTCCGCCCCGCGATCGCCAGATACCCCTCGCTGAACAGGAAGCGCTGGTAATTCTCGGTGGTGAAATGCGGTATCCCGAAGCTGAGCAGCAGCAGCCGGAACAGCGGGTAGAAATAGACCACGCCGAGATAGAGCAGCGCCGGGAGCGCCAGCGCGGCCGCGAAAAGATTACGCCGGGACATCATGTCAGCTTTCCGTTCCGATTGCGCCGCGCTTCATTTGACGATCCATTTGTTCCACCGTTCCGCCAGCCGGGCGGCGTTGGTCCGTCCGCTGGCGTCCTTCCGGGCATACCATTGCGGATCATAGGCGAAGGTGTGCCGCATGATGTCGGGATGGCTCAGCATGTGCGCGGCGATCTCCGGCGGCAGCAGCGCCAGTGCGTCGCGGTTGGTGGGCGAATAGCCGGTCAACCGCGCCAGTTCCGCCTGCCGGTCGGCGCGGCTGGCGAAGGCGATGAACTTCTGCGCGTTGGCGACGTGCGGCGCGCCTCTGGGGATGACCCAGTAGACGCCGCTCCGCTTGATCTGAGCATAGGACATGCGGACCGGCTTGCCCGCGGCGACCAGCGCCTGGATGCGGCCGTCGAAATTCATGCCGAGATCCACGGCGGCATTGCTGAACAATTGCGTCGCCTCGCTGCCCAGCGTCCACCATTTGCGGATATGCGGCCGGATGCGATCGAGGCTGCGAAAGGCGCGATCGACGTCCAGTGGATATAATTTGTCGGGCGCGACCCCGTCCGCCAGCAACGCTTCCTCCCACGGCCCGTCCGCGCCGGTTTCGCCCGACATCAGGGTGCGCTGCCCCGGAAAACGCCGTGTGTCCCAGAAATCGGCCCAGGTCGCCGGTCCCTTGGCGGGGTCGGGATAGGCCGGGTCGCGGATGCCGAGCACCAGCCCGAAATAGAAATTGCCGACGCCCCACGGCTGCAACTGCGAGCGATCGAACCCCTTGAGCAGGTCCGGCGGATAGAGCCGATAGTCGATCGGCACCAGATAGCCGTCATTGCCCGCCATCACGCCTTCGGCAGGCGACAGGGTGGTCACGTCGACGCGCATTTCGCCGGAATCGACCGCCAGCCGAAGCTGGGGCGCCTGGATCTGATCGCGCAGCACCACGACGCGGATGCCGGTCTCCTTCATGAACGGCTCGACCATCGCCTGCACGCGACCGGCGCCGAGGCTGCCGCCGGATACGGCGATCACCAACGTGTTGCCGGCCTGACGTCCGCTACTCTGGACATGGAGATAGACCGTCGCGGCCAGGAAGGCGGCGAGGGCGGCGAGGAACAGTTTCATACCGCGCGCCGCCTCAATCGCGGATCAACGACACATTGCGCGCGTCGATCGATACCGTCACCGCCTCGCCTTCGCGGAACGGATTGGCCCCGCCGCCGGACCGCGTGGCGATCAGCACGCCTGCCCCGGTGCGGATCTCGTAACGGTAATAGCTGCCGAAGAACACGATGCGCTCGACCGATCCGGCCATTCGCAGCGCGTCGGCATCGCCGCCGTCGTCGTGGCGCAGAAGCGTCAGAGACTCCGGGCGGGCGACGATCGTCACGCGCTCGCCGGTCGCCCATTGCCGCGCCGAGGGCACCCGCCATTCCCGCCCGCCGTCATCGACCAGCGCGACGTCCGCGCCGCTCTGCGAACGCACCTCGGCCGGCAGCAGGTTCGCATCCCCGGTGAATTGCGCGACGAAGCGGTTTTCGGGGGCCGTGTAGAGATCATGGGGCGTGCTCAACTGCACCAGCCTGCCGTCGCGCAGCACGGCCACGCGATCGGACATAGTCAGCGCCTCGCCCTGATCGTGGGTGACATAGACGATCGTGGTGCCGAGGTCGCGATGCAGATCGACCAGCTCGAGCTGCATCTGCGTGCGGAGGTTGCGGTCGAGCGCGCTCAGCGACTCGTCCATCAGCAGCATCGGCGGCGAATGGACGATCGCCCGCGCGAGCGCGACGCGCTGCTGCTGCCCGCCGCTCATCTCGTTGGGGAAACGCGCGCCGAACGCCTCCATCCGCACACGCTCCAGCGCCTCGCCGACGCGGATCGCGATCTCCGCCCTGGGAACGCCGCGCAATTGCAGCGGATAGGCGAGGTTCTGGCTCACCGTCAGGTGCGGGAACAGCGCGTAACGCTGGAACACGATGCCCTGGTCACGCCGGTTGGCCGGGACGCGGTTCATCACCCGGCCGTTGATTACCACCTCGCCTGAATCCGGACTTTCGAACCCGGCGAGCAGCATCAGCAAGGTCGATTTGCCCGAGCCGCTGGGTCCCAGCAGCGTCAGGAATTCCCCGGCGCGGATCGACAGGTCGACCGCGTCGAGCGCAACCACGTCACCATAGCGTTTCGTCGCCGCGTTGATTTCCACGCTCGCCCCGATACCTGCCCGGGCCTTTGCGGAATCGGGGGAAATCCTCCGTTCGATCACAGGGGCAGTTCCAGAACGACTCTCGCCTCCGCGCGGCGTCCGGTGAAATCCTCGGTGCTTTTCCAGTCGCAGAGCGCGTTCGACGCCTCGGACACATGGCGCGTGCGGTCATAGCGGCGGGCCATGAAGCGGCGGATCGCCTGATCCCAGTCGGCATCCGCGCTCACGCAATCGGCGAGCACCCATGCGTCCTCGATCGCGAGGCCAGCGCCGCTCGCCAGATGCGGGGCGAGCGTATGGGCGGCATCGCCGATCGCCACCATCCGGCCCTTCGCCCAGGGATCGGGCATCAGATAGGCTTCCAGCGGGCGGAAGGTGATTCCTTCCGGTCCATCGATGCGCGCGCGATATTCACGGATCGACGGCACGTCGAAATCGTCCAGGACCGCGCCGAACAGTTCGCCCAGCCTATCCTCGTCCATCCACGGCTTCTTCTCGAAATTCTGGGTGGCGAACAGATAGACCTGACCATCCGGCAGGGGATAGGCCCCCATCTTGACGTCCGGCGTCATATAGGTGCGGCCGGTCGGCTGGCTTTCCGCCCATGGCGTCATCCAGCGCCAGCTTCCCTGCTTCAGGAACTCCAGTTCGACCGGGGCGCCGACGATCTGCTCGCGGGTCCTGGAATAGGCCCCGTCGGCGACGATCACGAAATCATATGTCTGCTCCGTGCCGTCGGTCAGCGTCGCGCGCACGCCGTCCGGCTGCTGATCGAGCGCGGACCAGGTGACGCCGATCCGCAGATCGATCCCCAGCTCGGCGGCGCGGGCATTCAGCACCTGGGCCAGCGCGGCGCGGGACATGGTGGCATGAGGCGGAAGGTTCGGACGGTTGGACGGAGCATAGGGCGTTTCGTTCACGATATTGCCGGCCTTGTCGCAGAACACCATGCGCTCGGTCGGCGTGCTGTGCGCGAGCAGGGGCATCGCGACGCCCAGATCGTCCAGTACTTCCAGCGCCCGGCCGCCGATGCCCAGGCCCGATCCATGCGGCCTGCCGTGCAGTTCGACCACGGTAGGCAGATATCCTTTCACGCCGAAGGCGATTGCCGCCGTCAGGCCAGCCACGCCGCCCCCGACGACCAATATCCGCCTTGCCATATATTCCTCTCCGTTCGCTGGATTGCCGCGGCGACAAGACCATTGTTGGGGCGCACCGCGCAAGTCCAACGGCCGCAGGGGAATTTATCCAGCAATAAGGAGACGCCCGCTCTACAAACCCGTGGTGAGGATATATGGTCCATCCAGAGAGGCATGTGTTCAAAATCGCCGGATAAAGGCGACAACAATGAGGCAATGACATGAAAGCACGCCTGAGGCATTTCGCGATAGTGGTCCGCGATCTGGAGCAATCTTCGGCTTTTTATCAGCAGGTCTTCGATTTTCGTGAAGTAGGCCGGGAAGACCTTGAGATCGGTTCGGGCATCTACCTCAGCGACGGCTATATCAACCTCGCGTTGCTGCAATATAAATCGGCCGAAGGCTCCGGGCTGGCGGATGCGGGAAGCTATGTCGGCGCGCATCATTTCGGCATCCAGGTCGACGATCTCGCGCAGGCGCAAAGCCGCATCGAAGCGGCCGGCGGAACATTCTTCTTCGATCTCGGCGATGATGCCGAAAAGGAGAATTTCGAACGCAAGTTCAAGGATCCGGACGGCGTGATCTTCGACATATCCAAAAAGGGCTGGTTGCAGGCCGCCGAATGATGGAGAATCCCGGCGCATGACCCAGGCTGCGGATTTTAATGGATGGACCTGAAAAGGTTACAATATTTCGCCGCCGTCGCGGAGGAGGGCAGCCTGCGGCGCGCGGCCGCGAAGCTGAATGTCACCCAGCCTGCGGTCACCTATCAGCTCGCCGCGCTGGAAAACGAGCTGGGGCTGGACCTGTTCATCCGCAGCGGCGTGACCATTACGCTCACCGCCGCGGGCGCCAGCTATCTCAGCGACGTGCGCCGCATTCTCGATGAAATCGATGTCGCCGCGCGCTCGGCGCAGAAGATCGCGACCGGCAAGCTGGGGCGGCTGCGGCTCGGGCTGTGCGAGGAAGTCACCACCAGCCGGCTCATGTCCGTGATCGGGATCACGCAGGAGAAGATGCCGGAGGTGGGCATCGACTATCGCGAGATGTCGTCCATCGATCAGGTCGGCGCGCTTCGCCGGAACGAAATCGATCTCAGCATCTCGACCATGATGTTCGAAGACCCCGACTTCGAGCAGGAGCCGCTATGGACCGAAGGGTGGAACGTGGTGCTGCCGCCTGGCGGCCACCCGCTGGAGACGCGGGAAATCGTGCATTGCGCGGAACTCGCCGGGCACAATCTGGTGCTCTACCGGAACACCGGCGCCTATGGCGATCATGGTCCGATCCGCGAGCTTTTCATGAACGCCGGCATCCGCCCGAAGGTGGCGGCGCTGGCCGATACGCGCTCCACGTTGCTGATGCTGACCGCCGCCGGCGTGGGCATAACTTTCGTGCCGTCGTCGCTCGCGGTGCTGGGCATGAAAACGAATGTGATGCGCCCGCTGGAGGCGCCGGAGATGTCGGTTCATGCCTGCTTCCACAAGAACTACCCCTCCGGGGTGGCGTTGCAGTTCCTTCGCGTCGTGCGCGAAGTGATCGGAAAATGAACGCGATAGCACCGGAACCGCGCGTGTTCCTCGACTATACGCAAGAGGAGCTGGACCGTAACTTCGACCAGCGCGCGTGGGTGAGCGATGCGGACGCCTTGCTGCGCAATCACGCGGTGATGAGCGAACGCGCACGGCAGCGGCTGCGCGGCACGTTCGACCTGCGATACGGCCCTTGTGCGGATGAGACGCTGGATTTCTTCCCGGCCGACGCTCCGGGCGCGCCGCTGGTGATCTTCGTCCATGGCGGCGCGTGGCGCGCCTCATCGAAGGAAAGTCATTCCTTCGTTGCCAATGCCTATGTGCCGGCCGGGATCAGCGTGGCGATCCCGGAGTTCGGCAAGCTGCCGGGAACGGCCATGCCGGACGTGGTGGAGCAGATTCGCAGGGTGATCGAATGGGCCGGGCAGGGTGCCGGGTCTTTCGGCTGCGATGCCGGCAATCTTCATCTGGTGGGTCATTCCTCCGGCGCGCATCTCGCTGCCACGGCGGTGACGGCTGACCGTTCACCGGTTCCGGTGCGGAGCCTTGCCTGTATCAGCGGCATCTATGATCTGATCCCGGTGATGCTCAGCGCGCGGCGGCATTATGTCCACCTGTCGCCGCAGGAAGCCGTGCGGCTCAGCCCGTTGCGTCGCTTGCAGAACCTGACGTGCAAGACCTCGGTGTTTTTCGCCGAAGGCGACAGCATGGAATTCAAGCGTCAGTCGCAAATATTCGCCGATAGCCTGGAGGCGGCGGGCAAGCTTTTTTCCAGCCGGCGTTTCGAAGCGAATCATTATGACGTTCTAGACATGCTGGATTCGCCGGAGTCGCTGCTGAGCCGCGCATTGCGCCAAGCGGCGCTTGCTATCTGACAATTGTGTGACCACCTCCACAACCGTCTGGGCGTTGTCGGCCGCTTCGACGACGATATGATCTTCGTGTGTCAATTTGACCGCGAATGCAGCCAAGTGCTCGCGTGACATGTTCATGCGACCCAGCCGGACCAATCTATCGCCGTCGATCATCACTGCCTCGGCAAAATAAATCGCCAGGATCTGGACTTCAGAGCCAGATCGATTCAACCTCAATCCGATCCACCACACGTCGCGACTGAATACTTGGTGATCGGCGCCCTGAGATACCGGTCGGGCAGACGTTTGATGTCGGCTCCCGCCCTCATAACGGACATAGAGGTATGCTGAGGTGCATCCTGAAACTAGCCGATCAGGTTGAACTCACGGCCGAAAAAAAATTGCGCAACGCTTAGTGGATAAGTTTGGCGACGATTAACTCGCAACAGGCGCGATGGCGATACCGGTGGATCTAATGATAGGCTTGGCGCGCGCGTCGTAGTCATGGCCTTGTCGGAATCCGGATCATAGGAGTTGCTTGTCCATGGAGTGATTGGCGCAAAAATTCCCGCGGCAGGCAGACAAGGCGCTTGCTCGCCCTTATAATATTAGTTAGCATCCTAATTAGAATCTGGACCGGGAGAGAAAGGGCGATGTGTGAAAAAAGACTATATCCTCCTCCTGGGAGGAAGTGCGCTCGGGAGTCTGCTCCTCGGTCTCCCCGGTCTGGCCGCTGCTGAGGAAACGCAAGATACCAGCGCCGCGTCCCCAAGTGACGCAGGAAGTGCTGCCAAGATTCCAGAAGTAATCGTGACCGCTCAGAAACGGGCGGAAAAGCTGCAAGATGTTCCAATTTCAATGGAAGTTCTGTCCGGCGATAAATTACAGGCGCTGCACAGCAGTGATTTCCATGACATCCAGAATTATGTACCGAACGTTTTCGTCCAGATGTCGGCGGCGGACAACGTTATCTATATTCGTGGTTTCGGGTCGTCTCCGAATAATTTCGGCTTCGATCAATCCGTCAGCTTGTATGAGGATGGCGTTTATCTCGGTCGCTCGAAGCAGTTCGAAACGCCATTCTTCGATCTCGAGCGGGTCGAGGTTCTGCGCGGACCTCAAGGCGCGCTGTTCGGCAAGAATACTGCGGCAGGCGCGGTCAGCATCGTCACGGCGGGGCCAACCAAGCATTTGGAGGGCGCGATCACCGGCGCCTATAATTTCGACCAGAAGGGCTATGACGTTACCGGCTATGTCGCCGGCCCGATTACCGACACACTCGGCGCACGCGTTGCGCTCAAGTTCCTCGATCAGGACGGCTATATCTTCAACCGCGCGACTGGGGAACGCGATCCCTCACGGCGCGAGCAGATCGGCCGCGTGACTCTGAAATGGTCGCCCTCGACAAGCTTCGATTATACGGTGAAGGGCGAATACAGCAATCGCTCGCGCTATGGCTGGAACACGGTTTCCGCGCCGCTTGACGTACGTTCGACACCGGACTTCACGCGCTATGATTCCGGCTCTCCCAGCGGTAGCGCCTATGACAAGACCAAATCGTGGAACCTATCTGGCACCGGCAATATCTATCTCGGTGATTTCACGATCACCTCGGTCACCGGCTACTCGTGGTTCCGCACAAGCAGCGTCGTCGGGATCGACCAGACGATCCCCGGAGGCGGGGTTTCGCCGACACTGGTTGGTGTGAGCTGGCCTGAGCAATTCAGCCAGTTCTCGCAGGAGGTCCGGCTGGCTTCGCCAACCAGCGGCAATCTGCAATATATCGTCGGGGCTTATTATGACGAATCCCATTACTGGATGGGCGGTGGCCTGAGCTACAACCTGCTCGGCGGGGCATTGGTTGGCGACGAACACAACGATTTCCACCAGAGCGCCGACACGGTTTCGCTGTTCGGCCAGGCGACCTATCGCCTGACTTCGAAGCTGCGACTAGTGGGTAGCCTGCGCTATACCCACAATCACAAGAGCGCGACCTTCGCCGAATTGCTCTCCTCCGGCGCGCCGTTGCAGCCGATCACCACCGCGCAGGGGCGGCTCAATGAGGGGCACGTCGATCCCTCGGCCACGCTGCAATATGATTTCACGCCTGATATCATGGGCTATTTCACTTACGGCCAAGGCTCGAAATCGGGCGGTTTCCTCTCGAACACGGCGGGTGTGACCGACGCCACCTTTTCATTCCGCCCTGAACATTCGCGGAATTTCGAGGCGGGTGTCAAGGCGACCTTGTTCGACGGCCGGGTCATCGCCAACGTCTCCGCCTATGATCTGCGCTTCACCGACCTCCAGGTGTCCGCGCTCAATCCGGTCACGTTGAGCTTCGTTACCGGCAATGCGGCGAGCGCGACCTCGCGCGGCGTCGAATTCTCGCTGTCATGGCGGCCGGTGCCGGCTTTCGACCTCACAGCGTCGGGCGCCTATCAGGATGCGAAATACGATGATTATGTCGGTGCGAGCTGCCTCGCGACGGAGACGCTGGTGCAATGCGATCCCAACAACACGGCGAGCATCGCGGCTAATAACATCAAGGGCACACCGCTGGAATTCGCCTCGAAATTCATGGCCAACGTGCAGGCGCATTATCATCAGATCATCACCAACGATCTGAAGCTCGATACGACCGTCGGCGTCGCCGGCCGGTCGGGCTATTTCGCGACCGACAATTACGATCCGCATTTCGGCTTCCAGCCAGGATATGCCAAGCTTGATGTGCGCATACAGATCGGAGCGCCCAACGACCGATGGCATCTCGCGCTCGTCGGGAAGAACCTCACCAACAAGGCGACGTTCAGCTACGCTATTCCATGGGGTGTCCCCGTCACCAGCGATCCGCGCGCGATCCGTTATGTGGAGGAAGCGCGCAACATCGCACTCGAAGCCGGGATCAAATTTTGAGCGTTCCCGGCGCTGCCCATGACTATGCCGGCGGCAGTGCCGCCGGCTCCCGTCTCTATGCACACGGCGTATTGGCGCTGCTGGTGCTGGCTTATGGATTCAACATCCTCGATCGCACGATGATCGCGATCGTCGGCCAGGCAATCAAGGTCGACATGAAGCTGAGCGATGCCGAGCTGGGGCTGCTCGGCGGCTTCGCCTTCGCAATCCTCTATTCCACGCTCGGCCTGCCGATCGCGCGCCTTGCGGAGCGGTGGAATCGCGTGTCGATCATTGCGATCGCGATGGTGATCTGGTCGGGCTTCACCGCGGCGTGCGGTGCCGCTAGCGGCTTTGTGCAACTGCTCATGATGCGGATCGGTGTCGGCATGGGGGAAGCTGGACTTTCACCACCGGCCTTCTCGCTCATCTCGGACTATTATCCGCCGCAACGGCGAGCGAGCGCGCTCAGCATCTATACCCTGGGCGGCGCGATCGGCACGATGATCGGCGGAGCGCTGGGTGGGTGGCTCGCCAAGACCTTCGGCTGGCGCGCGGCCTTCTTCTTCATCGGCGCGCCGGGAATCGTGCTGGCGATCGTCATCAAGCTGCTGATCCGGGAGCCGGCGCGCGGCGCGCTGGATCTGTCGACATCCATTCAACCGGAGAGCGCGGCGCGGCCGTTTGATTTGGGCGAGGAACTGTCCGAACTGGGGCAAACCTGCCGCGAGATGTTGCGCGACCGGGTCGTGCTGCACATGGTGCTGGGGCTGACCCTGTCGTCGGTCGCCACCTACAGCCTGTTGCAGTTCGTTCCTGCTTATTTCATCCGCGCCTTCGATCTCGATTATGCGACGGTTGGGGTGATCTTCGGGCTAACCAATGGCCTCTCTGCCGCCGTCGGCGTAGTGCTGGGAGGGTTCGTCACCGACTGGCTGGGGCAGCATGATGCGCGGTGGCGCGCGCTCGTTCCTGCGATAGGGCTGATCATTGCCGCGCCTATTTACTGGATTGTCTTCACGCGACCGGACTGGAGAATAGCCGCAGCGATCCTGTTCGCGCCCGGCATTTTCCAGTTCCTGTCGCATGGCCCGACATTCGGGGCGGTGCAGAATGCTTTCCCGCCGCACCGTCGCGCCACCGCGACCGCGCTGATGTTGTTGTTCCTGACATTGGTGGCGGCGGGCGGTGGTCCGCCTCTGATCGGCTGGATCATCGACCGTTTCGCCGAGGCGCATTTCGCCGCCATGCCGGGTATCCACGACCATTTCTCTGCCATGTGCGTCACCGGGAAAGCGCCGCCTGCTGCGGGGAGCGCGCTGGCTGCCTCATGTCAGGACGCGCTGGCACGGGCCACAAGGGGAGGGTTGTTCGTGTCTATTGCCTTCCTGGTGTGGGGAGGGCTGCATTTCGCCATTGCCGGCCTTCGGCGCCCTGCCCTCTAGGATCAGTGTCCTATCCGCCGTTGCGCTCGTAACGATTATGTCAGGGGCATAGGGGGTAGAGAGTAAACAGCCTGTCCTGATGACGACCAACTCCGCAAGCCGTGCAGTCGACTGCTTTCGGAAGCATGTGAGCGTCCAGCCTATGTCCGGGCGCGCCATTCGCCGCACTATAAGATCAGGGAAGTCGAACTCGAATGGCCGGTCGAGCGGGTCGAACTACCGCAGGCCGAGGTAAGGCTATCACCGATCGGCGTCTTACGGACGATTGAGCTCCGGTCAAACCGGGGCGAACAGCGCTGGAAATCCTCGGCGGTGGCCTTGTCCCAGCTACCGTCGCGCGGCTCCCGGCGTGCCAGCGTTGTTGATGAGGATGTCGATCTGGCCATGGCGGTTCATAGTGTTGGCCACGACCGTCGTCCATTGCTCCTGGCTGGACACGTCGAGCACCGCCGATGAGGCGTGCTGTCCCTTGCTGGCGATCTTCCTGACCAGTTCGTCCATATTGCCCTGGCGATCGGACGGATCTGTCACCACCACGGTCGCGCCCTCCGCGGCGAATGCGCGGAAGATCAGCTGCCAGCGCCGGTGACGATGGTGACCTTGTCCTGCAAGCGATTCATGAGGATTTTCCTCAATATGATGACGGAGGGCGGGTGCTCGGCCACACAACGCTGCCAAGACACGCCGGAACATCCGGATGCAGCCTGTTACCGCTTAACTATCTCGCGCGTTGGCATGTTGATAGCGGCGAACCGCCTGAGCGCCGCCAGCGAAAGCGTGGCATCGATCGCTGCCTTGCTGGGATATGAATCCGAAGGCTCTTTCAGTACCGAGTTCAAGAGAATCATGTCCTGTTCTCTCGGCCACAGTACCGGCGTCGGTCGATAATTCTGCCGTAGTCGGCGCAGTCCGGCCCTGATGCAATTGCTCTCCGTCTTCGCGATGATGTCTAGAAACGGATCTGTATCGACTTGTTCTCGGTGTAAGCAGCCAGAGACTCCGCACCGAACTCCCGCCCGATGCCGGATTGCTTGAAGCCGCCGAACGGCATCACCGGGTCTGTCTCGCCATAGGTGTTGATCCAGATCCGCCCGGCTTTCAGCGCACGGGCGACGGTGTGTGCGCGGCTGACATCTTTCGTCCAGATGCCGGCGGCCAGGCCGTAAGTGGAATCATTGCCCTGGAAGATCGCATCTTCCTCGTCCTTGAACGGAATGATTGCCACTACCGGGCCGAATATTTCCTCGCGTGCAATCTTCATCGCGTTGGTCACGCTGGAAAAGACGGTTGGCTGCACGAAATAGCCCTTGCCCGCGATCCGCGCGCCGCCGGTCATCAGCGTCGCGCCGTCGCCGCTGCCGGAATCGATATAGGACATGACGCGCGAAAGCTGCGTGTCCGACACTACCGGGCCGAGGAAGCTGGAGGGATCGAGCGGATCGCCCACCTTGCGCGCGGCGGTGATGCGCGCGACCTTCTCCGCCACCTCGTCATGGATGCTTTCATGCACGAACAGGCGCGTGCCGGAGGAGCAGATCTGCCCCGAATTGCGGGTGAAGCCGTTCACCGCCGCGTCGATCGCGCGATCGATATCGGCGTCGGGGAAGATGATGTTCGGCGATTTGCCGCCCAACTCCAGCGTCACGCGCTTCAGGTTGCCGGCGGAGGCCTGGAGGATACGCTTGCCGACGGCGGTCGATCCGGTGAAAGACACCTTGTCGATCCGGGAATGGGTGGAGATCGCCTCGCCCACCGTCTGGCCATAGCCGGTGACGAGGTTGAGCACGCCCGGCGGCAGATCGGTTTCCTGGATCAGCTCGGCAAGCCGGATGGTCGACAGCGCCGCCAGCTCGGAAGGCTTCAGCACCACCGTGTTGCCCGCCGCCAGCGCCGGGCCGATCTTGGTAGGCGCGAGCAGCAGCGGGACGTTCCACGGGTTGATTAGCCCGCACACGCCGACCGGGTCCTTCAGCGTGTAGATGAAGGTGCTGTCGTCCGTCGGCACCGTCGCGCCGGTGATCTTGGTCGGCCATCCGGCATAATAGCGGAAAACGTCCGCCGCCATCGCGACGACCGCCGTGCTGAACCATAGGGGCATGCCGTTGTCGAGCGTCTCGATCGCCGCCAGCTCGGCGGCGTTCCGATCGATCACCTCGGCGATGCGCAGCAGCATTTTCGTGCGTTGGTGCGGGGAGATGCCCTTCCAGCTCTTCGCGTTGAACGCCGCCTCCGCGGCCTCGACCGCGGCATCCACATCGGCAGCGTCGCCCTCCGCCAGTTGCGTCAGGACCTCCTCGGTCGCCGGGTTGATCGAATCGAGCTGCTTGCCGGAAACGGCGGGAACCCACTTGCCGCCGATCAGGAGAGATTTCGGCCGCGCAATCCAGTCGCGGGCAAGTTCTACCCCGGCCATGTCGTAAGACGTGGCGGAATTGCTGGTGAAGGACATCATCTTCTCCTTGTGCGCCGCGTCCGTGCGCCGCAACGCCTTGATAGTCTCACGGAAGAGGATCGGCTTTGCCGGATCGATGCAATTGACGATTGGCGAAGGCGACTTTCGCGAATGGCGAGGGCGCGCTTTCGATGATTTTCCCGGTCGTTCGTAGATCACGAACGGCGATTTCTCATTTCAAAAATTGGATCGGGAAAATTGCCGAGCCACGTTCCACGCAACGCCGGCCGCAATGCGGAACGGTTTTTTAGGAGTGAATGTCGGAAATGGGACCATTGGCTGGCCTTAAGGTCGTGGAGCTTGGCGGCATCGGCCCTGCGCCCTTCTGCTGCATGCTCCTGTCGGACCTCGGCGCGGATATCGTCCGCATCGACCGGATCGTCGCATCCGACAGCGGCATCCCGATGGAGAAGCGCTTCAACCTGCTGCATCGCGGGCGCAAGTCCGTGGCGATGGACCTCAAGAACCCGGCGGCGGTGGCGGCGGTCAAGCGGCTGGTGGCGGATGCGCATATCCTGATCGAGGGGTTTCGGCCCGGCGTCGCCGAAAGGCTGGGGCTGGGGCCGGACGATTGCTTCGCGGCCAATCCCGCCATCGTCTATGGCCGGATGACGGGATACGGGCAGGACGGTCCGCTGGCGCAGGCGCCGGGCCATGACATCAATTATATCGCGCTGAGCGGCGTGCTGCATTCGATCGGGGAGAAGGGCGGGGCGCCGGTGCCGCCGCTCAATCTGGCGGGCGATTTCGGCGGCGGCGCGCTTTATCTCGCGTTGGGCGTGCTGGCGGCGCTGTGGGAGGCCCGGGCTTCGGGCAAGGGGCAGGTGGTCGATGCGGCGATGATCGATGGATCGGCGTCGCTGATGGCGCTGTTCTACGGCCTGCGCGGCGCGGGGCTGGTTTCCGATGAGCGCGGCAGCAACCGGCTGGATGGCGGCACGCCATGGTACGGCACCTATGAAACGCGCGACGGCGGCTATGTCGCCGTGGGATCGAACGAGCCGCGCTTCTACCGTGAGACGCTGAAGCTGCTTGGGCTGGATGACGCCGGCTTCGACGACCAGAAGGATCGCGGCAAATGGCCGGAGATACGCGCGCGCTTCGCCGAGGTGTTCCGCACGCGTGATCGCGACGAATGGTGCCGCCTTGCCGAGGGACGGGAAGTGTGCATCACCCCGGTGCTCTCGCTCGGCGAGGCGCCGGATCATCCGCAGAATGCGCAGCGGCGGACGTTCGTCATGCTGGACGATGTGGTTCAGCCGGCGCCCGCGCCGCGCTTCAGCCGGACGCGGGCGGAGATACGGCGCGGGCCGGCGGATGTCGGAGAGCATACGATCGAGGCCCTTGGCGAATGGGGCTTTTCCCCGGACGAGATCGCGAAGCTGCAGGCGGAGGGCGCCGTCGCCCAGCGCGGGGCGGGGGAAGGCCGGTGATCGGCGCGGCGATGGGGCGACCGCTCGACGGCGTGAAGGTGCTGGCGATCGAGAATTTCGTTGCCGGCCCGTTCTGCTCGATGTGGCTGGCGGATGCCGGCGCGGAGGTGGTGAAGGTCGAATCACCGGGGCAGGGCGATTTCTCGCGGAGCACCAGCCCGACGCGCGAGGACGATCAGGGCGTGCCGCAGGGCCTCTCCTTCCTGCGGACCAACCGCAACAAGAAGAGCGTCACGCTCGACCTGAAGAATCCGGAAGGCCGCGCGCTGTTCCGCGAACTGGCGGCGAAGGCGGACATCCTCGTCGAGAACCTGCGTCCCGGCGTGACGGAGCGCCTGGGCCTCGATTACCAGTCGCTGCGCGGGATCAACCCCCGCCTGATCTATGTCGCGGTATCCGGCTTCGGGCAGAAGGAGCTGCTGCCCAGCCCGTACAAGGACAATCCGGCGTTCGATATCGTCGGGCAGGCGATGAGCGGCCTGATGTACCGGCCCGAGCGGCAGGGGGAGCGTCCGACCTATCTGGGCTTCTCGCTCGCCGATCTGGAAGGCGGAATCCTCGGCGCTTATGGTGCGATGCTGGCGTTGATCCAGCGCGGGCGGACGGGCGAGGGGCAATTGGTCGACATCTCGCTCTACGATGCGTCGCTGATCCTCAACGAGATTTCGGTCGCGATGTTCTCGGTGCTCGGCACCGCGCCGAAGCCCGGCCTGCATGCCGTGACAGCGCCCTTCGGCACCTATCGCGCGCGTGACGGCTATATCGTGATCGCGGTGCTGGGCGAGCATATCTGGCAGCGCTTCTGCGAGGTGATAGGGCGCACCGATCTGGTGGGCGACCCGCGCTTCAGGGACGGCATCACGCGGCAGGCGAACAACGCCGTGCTCAACGAGCTGATCGAGGCGTGGCTGGCCAGCCATTCGCGCGCGGATGCGGTGGCCGCGCTCGTCGCGGGCGGCGTGCCGGCGTCGCTGGTGCAGGACGTCGGAGACCTGTTCCACTGTCCGCATGTCGCGGCCCGCAGGATGCTCATGCACTTCGACGATCCGGTGTGGGGCAAGGTGAGCGTCGCGGGCAATCCGGTGAAGATGTCCGGCGCGGAGGAGGCCGAGGCGGGCCTTCCGCCACGGCTGGGGGAGCATACCGAAAGCGTGCTGCGGGACTGGCTGGGGATGAGCGCCGAACGGATCGGCGACCTGCGTGCGCGTGAGATCGCATAGCCCGGACATTCGAGGAGCAACCCGATGCAATACAGGACGCGGCAGGAGCCGGAGCGGGCGGCGGGATATCGCGCGAACGGCGACTGGCCGGACGAGACGTTCTCCATCCTGCTCGCGCGGCGCGTCGCCGACAGCCCCGACAAGGAGGTGCTGTTCGACGGCGTGACGCGGCTGACGTATCGCCAGCTTTCCGAGGCGATCGACCGGGTGGCGGCGGGGTTGCGCGCGGCGGGGCTTGGCGCGGGCGACGTGGTGGCGTTGCAGATCCCCAACTGGAACGAGTTCGTCGTGGTCTTCTTCGCGCTGGAGCGGATCGGCGCGGTCGGGCTGGCGATCAGCATCGATTTCCGCAGCCGCGAGGTGGAATATCTGCTGAAGTCCGCCGATTGCCGGGCCTATGTGAGCTGCCCCACGTACAAGGGCTTCGATTATGGCGCGATGATCGACGGGCTGCGCGCGCAGGTGCCGTCGCTTGCCTGGGTCGGCGTGGTGCGCGGCGAGGGGCGGCCCGGCGCGGAGAGCCTTGATGATGCGATCGCGGGGACGGGGCATCCGGCCGGTTTCGAGCCGGCGGCGCTGGACCCGGACGCGCTGAACCGCATCCTGTTCACCTCCGGCACGACGGGCAATCCCAAGGGCGTCACCCACAATCACAACACCTCGCTGTGGCCGGCGCGGATGCTCAACCGCGACATGGGGCTGGGCGCGGACGAGGTGATGCTCCTCTATCTGCCGCTGGCGCTCAACTGGGGCTATCTCACCATCGTGCAGGCGGTGATGGCGGGCTGCCGCGTCGTCGTGATGGAGCAGTTCCGCGCGGAACAGGCGCTGGCGCTGATCCAGTCCGAGCGCGTGACCTTCATCCCGACCGCGCCGGCCTCGATCGTGTCGATGCTGAACGTGCCCGATCTGGCGAGATACGACGTCTCCTCGCTGCGGATGGTCATCACCGGCGGCACCTCCTGCCCGCTGGAGCTGATCCGCGCCTTCCGCGCCCATTTCCCGACCGCGACGCTGATCGAGCTTTACGGCATGCTGGAGACGGGGGGATATCATACCTATACCCGCCCGACCGACGATCCGGAGGCGGTGGCCGGCTCGGTCGGGCGCGTCGGATCGAGCATGAAGCTGCGCATCCGCGACACCGAGGGGCGCCCCGTGCCGGACGGCGAGCCGGGCGAGATCCAGTGCGACGGCCCCGGCATCCAGCTCGGCTATCACAACAATCCTGGGGCGAACGAGGAGGCCTTCACGCCCGACGGCTGGTTCCGCACCGGCGACCTGGGGACGATCGACCCGGCGGGCAACCTACGCATCGTCGGCCGGCTGAAGGAGATCATCAATCGCGGCGGCAAGAAATATTACCCGCGCGAGGTTGAGGAGATACTCTACACCCATCCCAAGGTGCTGCACGCGGCGGTGATCGGCCTGCCCGACGCACGGCTGGGCGAGAGCAACTGCCTCTGCCTCGTCCCACGCCCCAGCGTGGAGGCGCCGAAGCTGGAGGATTTCGTCGATTTCCTGAAGGGGACGATCGCGATCTACAAGCTGCCCGAGCGGCTCGAGCTGTTCGACGCGCTGCCATACACGCCCACCGGCAAGGTCCAGCGCCATGCGCTGGTGAAGCAGGTGCTGGCGCGGGATGCTTCGTAAATGGCGAAAGGCCCGTTCCCTTAAGACGTTTTGAATAATCCCCGGCGGCGGATCAGGCTTGCGGCTTGAGAAGGGGGCCGATCGCGTCCCCGCACCCAGGCGCAAGAGGATGCCATGATACCGATCCGATCCTTTCTGTTCGTGCCCGGCAACAAGGAAAGCTGGATCGAGAAGGCCACGGCCTCCGGCGCCGACGCGCTGATCCTCGATCTGGAGGACAGCGTGCCGCATCCCCGGAAGGTGGAGGCGCGCGGCATCGTGGCGGGGAAGATCGCGTGGCTCGCCGGGCACGGGCAGCGCGTCTGGGTGCGCATCAACCGCAGCCCGCACCTCTATGATTATGAGGACGTGATGGCCGTGGCCCGCGAAGGGCTGGAGGGCATCGTCATCTCCAAGCCGGTCGGGCCGGAGGATATCGACTGCATTTCCATGATGCTGTCGGAGGCGGAGGCGCGCAACGGCCTGCCGATGGGCGGCATCAAGGTGGTGCCGCTGCTGGAAACGGCGCGCGCGCTGCAATTCGCTTATGAGATCGCGTCGCGTCCGCGCGTCACCGGGATCGTCGGCGCGACCGCGAAGAACGCCGATGTCGCGCGCTCGCTCGGCTATGTCTGGACGCCGGAGGGGCGCGAGACCTTGTTCCTCAAGTCGCAGGCGGTGATGGCGGCGCGGGCGGCGGGCAAGCTGCCGATCGGCGGCGTGTGGCAGCAGATCAAGGATATCGACGGCTGCCGCAAGGCGGCGGAGGACGATCGCCAGCTCGGCATGAGCGGGCAGCTCGTGCTGCATCCCTCGAACGTCGAGGTCGTCAACCAGGCCTTCTGCCCGACGCCGGAGGACGTGGAATATTACAAGGGCATGGTCGCCGCGCTGGACGTGGCCAAGGCGCAAGGCCGCGCCTCGGTCGTCTATGACGGCGAGCATATCGACATCGCCCATGTGAAGACCGCCGAGCAGATTCTCGAGCTCGCCCGCGCTTACGGGCTGGAATGACGGAAAGGGACGATATGGCTATCGATTATGCAGCGCTCGCAACCGGCAAATGGTTCGAGGACCTGGAGCCGGGCAAGGTGTTCAGGCACGCCATCACCCGCACGGTGACGGAAACCGACAACCTGCTGTTCAGCACATTGACCCACAATTCGGCGTGGCTCCACCTCGACGAGGAATATTGCAAGACGCAGATGTTCGGCACGCGCATCGTCAACAGCATGTTCACGCTGTCGCTGGTGTGCGGCATCCAGGTGGCGGACGTGACGCTCGGCACGACGCTCGCCAACCTCGGCTTCTCGGACATCAAGTTCCCGAAGCCGGTGTTCTTCGGCGACACAATCTATGTCGAGACGGAAGTGGTCGACCGCCGGGAATCGAAGTCGCGCCCCGATGCCGGCATCGTCGAGTTCGAGCATCGCGGTTACAACCAGCGCGGCGAGATCGTCGCCAGCCTCCGCCGTTCCGGCCTCATGGCCAAGCGCCCGGCGGCCTGATGACGGACCCTCCGGCCCGCCCGGCCGGAGGGATTTCAGCCCCGGAAGTTCGGCTTGCGTTTTTCCCGGAAAGCGCGGCCGCCTTCCTTCGATTCCTCTGTGCGGTAATAGAGCGCCAGCGCCTGCATCCCCAGCGCGCCGATGCCGCGGATATTCTCGCTGTCCGCGTTGAAGGAGCGCTTGGCGATCGCCAGCGCGGTGGGGCTGCGCTCCATCAGCTCGCCGCACCAGCGCGCGACCTCGGCATCGAGCCGGTCGTCGGGCACCACGCAATTCACCAGCCCCATCGCCAGCGCCTCCTGCGCGGTATAGCGGCGGCACAGATACCATATCTCGCGCGCCTTCTTCTCCCCGACGATGCGGGCGAGATAGGCGGTGCCGAAGCCGGGATCGACCGATCCCACCTTCGGCCCGACCTGCCCGAACACCGCATTTTCCGATGCGATGGTGAGATCGCAGATCGTCGCCAGCACGTTGCCGCCGCCGATCGCATAGCCGCGCACCTTGGCGATCACCGGCTGCGGCACGTCGCGGATCAGCGATTGCAGTTCGTCGATCGGCACCCCGATCACGCCCCGGCCGCCATAGCCGTCGCCATGCCCGCTCTGGTCGCCGCCGGTGCAGAAGGCCTTTCCGCCCGCGCCGGAGAGGACGATCACGCCGATCGCGGGATCGGCCCCCGCCGCGGCGAAGGCCTTCAGAAGCTCCTCCACGGTCTGCGGACGGAAAGCGTTCATCACCTCCGGCCGGTTGATGGTGATGTGCGCCGCGCCGTCGATATGCTCGACGATAATGTCCTCAAACGCGCTCATGGGCTTCTCCACCTCGGCTGTTGGAATGGCCGGGAAACCTATCGTGGCGCGGGCGTGGAGCAAATTGCGGATCGCGAAGCGGAGGTTCGCTCACGACGAAGCTTCGCGGGCGAGCAGTTCGTCGCGCAGCGCCGATTTCAGGATCTTGTTCGCCCCGCTCAGCGGCATCGGTTCGGCGCGGATATCCAGCGTGCGCGGGCATTTGTAATGCGCGATGCGATCGCGGCAATGGGCGATGATCTCCTCCGGCGTCGCGGCCACATTCGCCTTCAGCGTGACGACGGCGTGGACGGCCTCTCCCCAATGCGGATGGGGCCGCCCGAAGACCGCGCATTGCGAGACGGCCGGATGCGCGCTCAGCACGTTTTCGACTTCCTGCGAATAGACGTTCTCGCCGCCCGAGATGATCATGTCCTTCAGGCGATCGACGACATGGAGATAGCCGCGATCGTCGAAATAGCCGACGTCGCCGGTGTGCATCCAGCCGCCGCGCAACGCCTCGGCGGTCAGGTCGGGGCGGTTCCAATAGCCCAGCATGACATTGGGGCCGCGCGCGACGATCTCGCCCGCCTCGCCGCGCGGCAGCGGCTTGTCGTCCGGCCCGACGACGGCGACATCGGCCAGCATCACCGGGCGGCCCGCCGATCGCAGCACGCCGCTGTCGCGCGCCTCCGGCAGGTGATCGCGCCAGCCCAGGATGGTGACGACCGGCGAAAGCTCCGTCATGCCATAGGATTGCAGGAAGCGTGCTTCCGGCAGCGCCGCCATCATCTCGTCCAGAAGCGCCTCCGGCATCGGCGAGGAGCCATAGGAGATGATGCGGAGCGACGACAGATCGGCCGACGCGAGCGCGGGATCGTCCAGCATCGCGCGGAACATCGTCGGCACGAAGGTGGCGTGGGTGACGCCGGCGCGGCTCATCTCCGCGATCACCTCGCCGGGGATGAAGCGCGGCAGCAGCACATGCGTGCCGGCGGCGTGCGTGAGGGAGAACAGCCGCGCCGCCGGCGCGACATGGAACAGCGGCCCGTGGTGCAGGTGGATGCTCCGCGCATCCAGCTCCAGCTCCGCGACGGTATTGGCGGTGTTGGCGATGAAATTGCCGTGGCTGAGCATCACGCCCTTGGCCGCGCTGGTCGTGCCGCTGGTGTAGAGCAGGCAGGCGAGATCGTCGCCGCATCGCCCGGCATCGGGGAGGGGCGCGGCATCGGCCAGCGCCGCCTCGAACGCGATCAGCCCGGCCGGGGCGGGGCCGTCGCCGGCATGGATCAATGCGGCCGTTCCGCCCGCCGCCGCCGCGAGATCGGCGGCGTGCTGGAGGAAATCGTCTCCCAGCACGATGACGTCGGGCGCGCAATCGGCGACCTGCCCGCACAATTCCCGAAGCGCCAGCCGGTGGTTGAGCGGCACGATCGCGCCGCCGGCATGGATCGCGGCGAAGAAACATTCGAGCGAGCGATGGCTGTTGAGCGACAGCAGCACGACGCGCCCGCCCGCGCGCAGGCCGTTGGCGGCGAATACACCCGCCAGCCGCGCGACGCGTTCCGCGAATCCGTTCCAGGTGAAGCTTTTGCCGCCGTCGATCACGGCGGTCCCGTCTCCACGGATATGGACCGCGCGCCGCAATGCCTGACCCAGATTCGGCAAATCCGCCATCCGCTTCCCTCCCATGTTCCGGGATCGCCCGATTGCCGGGGGCGGCCGGAATAATCAATGCGGAGCGGCCGGGAACGCTTCGTCTTTCGAGAAGCGGAAGTGTCCGTTTCAAAAATCGACTGGTCGCACGCCATCGCCGAAACTGATCGGGGAGATGGACCGTCGGCGCGGGCGCGTCAGATCATCAGGAGAGAGAGCATGCCGTTCAGGAATCGCCGCGTCGTCACCGGGCTGAACGGGGAAGGCAAGTCGTGCATCGTTTCCGATACGACCATCGACCGGATTCCCGGCTGCAACGGGATTCCCGTGGTGGCGTGGCAGACTGACGCCTATCCCATCAGCAACGCGGGCAATGACGAATGCGCCGGCCCGTTCAGCGCCGGGACGTTCGGCAAGTCGAGCGCCCTTATCCTTTTCTCGCCGACCGATGCGGCGGAGCCGCCGGCGTGGCACGTCACCGACACGATCGATTATGTCGTCGTGCTGACCGGGCGCGTCCTGCTGGAGATGGAAACGGGAAAGGCCGAGCTGGGGCCGGGCGACCTGATCGTCGATCGCGGGGTCGTTCATAGCTGGCGGAACGCGGGGGCGGAGCCGGCGGTCCTGGCCGGGGTGATCATTCCCGCCGAACCCGTTCAGCCCGGCGGGCATCCCGAAGCGAATTTCGATCGCTATATCAGGGAATGAGCCGGGACGCGGCGTTCGATCGCCCGCGGCGCTGCATCGCGTATCGCGAGAAGCGGGTTCGTCTTTCGCGCATTGAACCGGCCACGACGCCCACGTTAGCCATCCTTTCAGAGCGAATTGGAGACGGAGCCGGAAATGGGACGCTTGGCAGGCAAGGTTGCAATCATCACCGGCGCGGCGAGCGGCATGGGGGCGGCCGATGCGCGTCTTTTCGCGCGCGAGGGCGCGAAGGTGATGATCACCGACATTCGCGGAGACGCGGCTGCCGCGCTCGCCGCCGAGCTTTCGGCTGAGGGCTTGCCGGTCGCGTCGGCCGAACTCGATGTGACACAGGCGGATCAGTGGCAGGAGGTGGTCGCGCAGACGGTCGAAAAATTTGGCCGGATCGACATCCTGGTCAACAATGCCGGCCTGCCCGGATCGCCCGACACATGGGAACAGGCCACGCTCGAAAGCTTCAACGCGATCGTGAACCTGAACCTGAACAGCCAGTTTCTGGGGATCAAGGCCGTCACGCCTTATATGGAGAAGGTCGGCGGTGGTTCGATCGTCAATATGTCGTCGATCGCGGGGCTGATTTCCTTCCCCAACCTGCACCCGGCCTATTCGCCCTCGAAGGGGGCGAACCGCCTTCTCACGAAGGCGGCGGCCGCCGACTTCGCGGCGAAGAATATCCGCGTGAATTCGGTGCACCCCGGCGTGATCCATACCCCGCAATGCGATTATATCGTCTCGGATGAAAACGTCATTCCGCACGTTCTCGCCAAGATACCCCTTGGCCGTGTCGGCAAGCCGGAGGAAGTGGCCAATTTGGTGCTCTTCCTGGCATCGGATGAAGCGTCCTATGTCACGGGGGCCGAGTTCGTCGTTGACGGTGGCTTCACCGCAATCTGACGCTCGACGGTCGACGGGGCCGCGTATTTCCATTCGTGATGTCCGCAGTTGATGCGGGCAGAGGTGCGGTGCGCCTTCGGCGTATCAAATAATTCTGCGCGGTTCGCGGATAATGAAGCTGTGCTTCGCGAATGAAAAATTGGCGATGACTTCATTACCGGCGATCTTTCCCATGGCGTAAAGGTCGCCTTCTCCTGGTCGAGGCGATCAATATTTCCGAACGAGGAGGCTTGATTGTGCCAAAGTTGAGAACGCCGCTGTGCGATCTGTTAAATATCGAATATCCCATTCTTCAGGCGGGCATGGGCGGCGTGGCATTCGGCCCGCTCGCGGCGGCTGTATCGGAAGCGGGCGGGTTGGGAACCATCGCCGCCATCTCGCCCACCCCGGAGCGTGTGGAGCAGGAAATCATTCTGGCGCGCGGCCGCACCAAAAAGCCGATCTGCGTCGATATCGGGTTCCCGCTGCGCGCGCCGAAGGACAAGGGCGAGGTGGAGCTTCCGCCGCTGCCCGGCCCGATCGCCGAGCTGGAGGCGGAAATCCGCGCGCAGGGCATAGAGGTGAAGCCCGCCGACGATCAGGCGATGGGCATCGAGGATGCGAAGATCAAGCTCGACATCTGCTTCAAGCACGGGGTGGAGGTGATCGCCTGCGCGCTCGGCACGCCGAAATGGGTGGTCGATGCCTGCCATGAGCGCGGTGTGAAGACGCTCAGCATCGTCGGGCGCGCTTCCCATGCCGCGGCGGCGATCCGCAACGGCACCGACGTGGTGGTGGTGCAGGGCACCGAAGGCGGCGGGCATACGGGCGACATCGGCCTCATCACGCTTCTGGCGGAGGTGCTGGAATTCTCCACCGTTCCCGTCGTCGCGGCGGGCGGGATCGTCACCGGCGCGCAGATCGCGGCGGTGCTGACGCAGGGCGCGCAGGGCGTCTGGGTCGGCACGCGCTTCATCGGCAGCCAGGAATCGAGCGTCGGCCCGAACTACAAGCAATCGCTGGTCGAGGCGAAGAACGACACGACGATCCGCTCGCTGCTGTTCGACGGCCTTTACGTCCGCCAGCTCCAGAACCGCTTCACCGAAGTGTGGGAAGGGCGCGAAAACGAGATGCTGCCGTATCCGTTGCAGCGCATCGCCATCGCTCCGGCGCGCTTCGCCGCGGCGGAAGCGGATTTGAAGGAACTCCAGCCGCTGCCGGCCGGGCAGGGATCGGGCCTGATCCGCGACCTGCCGCCCGCGGCCGAGGTGCTCCGCCGGCTGGTCGATGAGACGATCGCGACGTTCAAGTCACAGGGCGGTCGCGTGAGTTTCGGTTGAGCCATTTCCAGTGACCGGAGCGGCGGGGGCCGCTCCGGGCCGATACCCCCAGACGCGGGAAAGCGGGGGAACCGGGAAAGGTCGAGCAACGGCCGTTCCGAAAAAACGATAAAAGCTACGGAGAGGAAAAATGTCCGGCATCAGATTCGGTATGTACCTGGCCGCCAGCGCGCTGGCGATCGGCTGTCACTCCATGGCGTCCGCCCAGACCGCGCCAGCGTCGGCGACGGGGGATGCGGCGGCCGCGCAGCAGCCAGTTCAGCAGGGCGGCATCCCCGATATCGTCATCACCGCCAACAAGCGCGAGCAGAAGCTCAACGACGTCGGTATCTCGGTGGCGGTGCTCGGCGCGCAGGATCTCCAGCAGAAGCAGATCAGCAGCCTTCAGGACATCGCGCAGACGGTGCCGGGCCTGTCGTTCACGCAGGGCATCACGGGCGCGCCGGTCTACACGCTGCGCGGCGTCGGCTTCTACGAGACCTCGCTGGCGGCCTATCCGTCGGTCAGCGTCTATATCGACGAGCAGCCACTGGCCTTTCCGGCGCTGACGCAGCATTCGGCGTTCGATCTCGAGCGGATCGAGGTGCTCAAGGGGCCGCAGGGCACCTTGTTCGGCCAGAACGCCACCGGCGGCGCGATAAACTACATCGCGGCCAAGCCGACCGACATGTTCAAGGCCGGCGCGAGCCTGAGCTACGGCCGCTTCAACCAGGTGATCGGCGAAGGCTATATCAGCGGCCCACTGACCAGCACCTTGAGCGCCCGGCTGGCGGGCCGTTTCGAGCGGGCCGACGGCTGGCAATACAGCACCACCCGCCCCGGCGACCGAAACGGCAAGGCGGAGAATTACGAGGGGCGCCTGATCCTCTCCTGGGAGCCTTCCAGCTCGGCGCGCTTCACGCTCAACCTCAATGGCTGGAAGGACAATGGGGAGACGCAGGGTGCGCAATATATCGCGCTCCAGCCGCAACAGGTCGGCTGGGTGCCGCCCGCGATCGAGAGCGCGCCGTTCACGCCGTTGAATGCGCGCGCGAGCGACTGGTCGAACAGCTCCTGGTATTACCCGAACCACAAGGTCCCGTTCAGGGACAATTACATGTATCAGGCCGCCCTTCGCGCCGAGGTCGATATCGGCGGGATCGGCACGCTCACGTCGCTGACCAATTATGTCCGTTATCGCGAGCATGCGGGGACGGACTTCGACGCTTCCGCGCTCAACGTCTTCGAAATCCCCCTCGACGATGGGTCGATCAAGTCGTTCACGCAGGAGCTGCGCCTGTCGAACGGCGGGTCGAGCGCATTGCGCTATGTGATCGGCGGCAATTACGAGCGCAGCATCGTTCACCAGGCGCTGGGTAACCAATATACCTACACGTCGGCGAACCTGTATTTCGGCACGGTCTTCGGCGAGCCGTTTGAAGCCACGGTCGGTACCAGCGACCAGACGCTGACCAACTATGCCGCGTTCGGGAACCTCGAATATGACATCCTGCCCAACCTGACCCTGAAGGGCGGCCTGCGCTACACCAATTCGAAGGACAAATATTCGTTCTGCGAAACCGATCCAGAGGCGCCTTATTATGCGGGCAACCTGCTCCACTTCTTCTCCAACCTGCTGAGCGGCAACCCAAACCTTACCGGTCCCTATCAGCCGGGCACCTGCGTCACGATGAACGTCAGTACCTCCCAGCCGCCGTCGGCCGTCGATCCGTCGCTTCCGCTGTATGCGCCGGGCCGGGTGAACAACACGCTGCATGAGGATAACGTCTCGTGGCGCGCGGGCATCGACTTCAAGCCCCGGCCGGGCATCCTGCTCTATGCCAACGTGTCGAAAGGCTACAAGGCGGGCAGCTTCCCGACCGTCAACGGCACGGTGTTCGGCCAATATGCGCCGGTCCGTCAGGAATCGGTGCTTTCCTACGAGGGCGGATTCAAGGCGACATTGCTCGATCGCACGTTGCAGCTCAACGGTGCCGCATTCCACTACGATTATTCCGACAAGCAGCTGCGGACCAAGTTCCTCGATCCGGTGTTCGGTCAACTCGACATGATCCAGAACATCCCGAAGTCGCACATCACCGGCTTCGAGCTGGAAGCCTCGATCCATCCCATCCGGCACTTCAGCGTCAATGCCGCCTATACGTATCTTGACTCCAAGATCGATCAATATGTCGGCGTCGATGCGGGCGGCACGCCGAACGTGAACTTCGCCGGCACGCGCATACCGTTCACGCCCAAGCACCAGATCGCGGTGTCGACGGATTACGAACAGCCGCTGACGAGTTCCCTGGTGGGCTTCATCGGCGCGTCCATCACCTATCGTTCCGATACGATCTCGGTGGTCGGCGGCGACACCACGCCGGCGGCGGTCACGGCGAAGGAAGGCGGCGTGACTGACGTCTATGGCATCGGCAGCTATGCGCTGGTCGACGGACAGATCGGCATCAAGAGCGCGGATGATCGCTGGCGCGCGTTCGTCTGGGGCAAGAACATCACCAACAGCTATTACTGGACCAACGTCGTCTCCGGTTACGACACCGTCACGCGGTTCGCGGGGATGCCGGCGACCTATGGCGTCACCGTCGGCTTCTCCTTCTGATCGGCCGGTTTCCCGCCGGGGCGGTATCTTCCGGCCCGGCGGCATCGATCCCGATATCGCCAGCGCCCCGCGCGGGGCGCGGCTCGCGACATTGACCCCATAAGGGGGAGAAACTAGAGATGATCATAGACCTCAAGGACCATAAAGGGAGAGGCGGTGACGTGAGCGGAATGAGCGTCCATATGCTCATTCGCAAGGTGGATTTGCTCACCCTGCGCCTGTTCCTTGCGGCAATCGAGGAACGCCAGATCGGGCGCGCGGCCGCATTGGAGAACATCGCGGCTTCGGCGGCGACCAAACGTATCCACGATCTCGAAGAGACGGTCGGCATCAAGCTGCTCGAGCGCAATCCGAAAGGTGTCGTTCCCAGCCAGGCAGGACAGGTGCTGGCGAACCGCCTGCGGCTGATGTTCGAAAGCCTCGAAGATGCAAGGCGCGAGCTGAGCGAGTTCGCGACGGGCGAGCGCGGGCACGTGCGCGTGGGAGCGACGCCGGCGATCATCATCCAGCACGTCGCGCGCGAGCTGGGAGAATTCAAACGCCATTTCCCCTTCATCGACGTCGATATCCAGGAGGGGTTCAATCCGGCGAACATCCGGGCGCTGAAGAACGGCGACCTCGACATGGCGGTCTTCATCTCGCAGCCCGATATCGATCGCTCCGGCTTGGCCACGGTGCATTATCGATCGGACAAGCTGGTGGCGGTCTATCCCATCGATCACGCTTTCTCCGAAAAGACGAGCGTCACGCTGGACGATCTCCTGGGGGAAAAGCTGATCGGCATCGATCCCGCGACGTCGTTGATGCAGCGGTTGTGCGAAGCCACCCGTGCCCTGGGGCAGACGCTGGAGCCGGCCTATAACGTCAGCAGCGTGGAGGCGGCGCGCAGCCTTGTCGAATTCGGGCTTGGCGTCACGATCCAGCCCGAATGCATGCTGTCGATCGAGGATTTCGACCGCGTGGCGAAGGTGGCGATCGCCGAGCCATGGGCCGTGCGGCAGTTCGACATCGCCACGCCGCTCAACAGGCCGCTGTCATCGGCCGCCGAATTGCTGATGCGGCAATTTTCCGGCCGCGCGGAATATTCCGGAACCGACGATAACGCCCTCGCATTGGCCGCCGCCGGCTAGGCTGGACCGTCTCCTCCTGCCCGTTAAGCCTGCTGCCGGTCATGACCGGACGACACGCTTTCAACCTTTGCCGACGATCCCGGCATCGATCAGGCGGGCGATCTCGCCCGAGGAAAGGCGGAGGCGTTCGGCGAGCACCTGTTCGCTATGCTGGCCGTTCAGCGGCGCCGGCTCGGGCGGGCGGCGTTCGAGCTGCGGCACGGTGGCGAAGGCCCCGGCGGCGGGATAGGCGAAGCCGCTGGGATTCTCCGCCGTGCCGCAGCTTGGGCCGAAGATCGGATTGTCGGCGACCAGCGCGGGATCGCGGATCGCTTCGGACATGTTGCGGTAGGCGGAATGGACGATCCCGCCCGCGTCGAAGGCGGCGGCGAGATCGGCGTGGGTCCGCGCGCCGATCGCCCGCTCGAACAGCGGAAAGAGCGCGTCGCGATGGGTGAAGCGCAGGCCATCGTCCTTCGCGAAGGACGCGCCCGTCCGCGCTTCGACCGCCGCCACCGCCTCGCCCAGATCGAGCGCGGCGAGCAGGTTCGCCCATTGGCGCGGCGTGACCACCACGACCATCGTCCGCACATTGTCAGCCGTCACGAAATCGCGGCCGAACAGGCCGTAGACGGTATTGCCCAGCCGGGGCCGGTCATGGCCCTCGTAGAGCACCTCGGCGATGCTGCCGAGATTGGCGACCGTGCCGATCGCCACGTCCGACAGGGGCACGCGCACCTCGCCGCCCTCGCCCGTCTCCGCGCGGCGGCGCAGCGCGGCGAGCAGCGCGAAGGCCGCATAAGCGCCGGAGAGCAGGTCCCACGCTGGCAGCACATGGTTCACCGGTTCTGGCCCCGCGCCCGTCAGCATCGGATAGCCGACCGCGTTGTTGACGGTATAATCCAGCGCGGGCGAGCCGTCCGCCCAGCCCATCACGCGCACCGTGACGAGATCGGCGCGGCCTTCCGCCAGCACGTCATGCGCCATGAAGCCCTTCACCGGGAAGTTGGTGATGACCTGCCCGGTGGCGCGCACCAGCGCTTGCAGCAATTCCCGCCCTTCCGGCCGGGAGAGATCGAGCGCGACCGATTTCTTGGCGCGGTTCAGATTCTCCCAATAGAGCGAATCATTGTTCGCCGTCACCGGCCAGCGGCGGAAATCCGGCCCGCCGCCGATCTGGTCCACGCGGATCACTTCCGCGCCCATCTGCGCGCAATAAAGCCCCGCCGTCGGCGAGGCGACGAACGACGACGCCTCGATCACCGATAGGCCAGAAAGCATATCGTACATAAGCTGCCTCGCTCAGACCGGATCATACGGGAAGACGTGCGCCGACACCTCGTCGGCGCGGGCGAAGGAGGGGCGGAAGGCGGGGATCAGTTCCTCCGCGATCGCCTCCGGCGTCCAGCCCTCGAGCTTCGCCATCGAGCGGACCGGGCGCGGCTTGGAGAACAGCAATATCTCGTTGCGGCGGACGGAGAAGATCTGGTTGGTCACATCCTGCGCCGCGTCGGAGACAAGGAACGAGACGAGCGGCGCGATCTTGTCCGCGCTCATCGCCTGCATCCGCTCGACGCGCTTCTTCTGCTCGGGCGTTTCCGCAGGGATGGAGGAGGTCATCCGGCTCCATGCGAAGGGCGCGATGCAGTTGGAGCGCACGCCCGCGCGCGCCATGTCGAGCGCGATCGACTGCGACAGCGCGACCACGCCGAGCTTGGCGGCGGAATAGTTCGCCTGCCCGATATTGCCGATCAGCCCGGAGGTGGAGGTGAAGTGGACGAAGCTGCCGGACTGCTGCTCGCGGAACCAGGGCGTGGCGGCCTTCGACACGTTGAACACGCCGGTGAGGTTCACGTCGATGACGCTCTTCCAGTCCTCGTAGCTCATCTTGTGCCAGATGGTGTCGCGCAGGATGCCGGCATTGTTCACCACGCCGTCGATCCGGCCGAAATGCTTCACGGCATCCTCGACGATCGTGGCGGCGGCGGCGGGATCGGCGACATTGGCGAGGTTCGCGACCGCGCGGCCGCCTGCGGCAACGATATCGGCGGCGGTCTGCTCGGCCGGCCCCGCGTCTCCGCCGTCGCCGGCCTGCGCCACGCCCGGATCGTTCACCACCACCGCCGCGCCCTCACGCGCGCAGTGCAGCGCAAGCTCCCGCCCGATCCCGCGGCCTGCCCCCGTGATCGCAACCACCTTGCCTTCGAGAAATCCGTTCACACCCACCCCTTTATCGGCAGCATCGTCCGGCAGGAATAAAGCCAGCATCCGGAAAGGCCAGCGGTCACTTCGTCATCCGGGAGGAACGGATTGCCCCATCGCAAACAGGAAGCCGCCGATCCGGTCGCCCGCTCAGTTGCGCCCCCCGATCAGGCCGCGCGCGATCACCTGCGCCTGTATTTCCGCCGCGCCTTCGAAGATGTTGAGGATGCGCGCGTCGCACAGCACGCGGCTGATCTCATATTCTAGCGCATAGCCGTTGCCGCCGTGGATCTGGAGCGCGGCGTCGGCGTTCGACCATGCGGCGCGCGCGCCGAGCAGCTTGGCCATGCCCGCCTCGATGTCGCAGCGCTTGCCTGAGTCCTTGGCGCGCGCGGCGGCATAGCTCAGCTCGCGCGCGGTGACGAAATCGACCAGGCTGGCGGCGATCTTGTCCGACACGCGCGGGAAGTGGACGATCGCCTTGTCGAACTGCTTGCGGTTGACGGCATAGTCGAGGCCCAGCTCCAGCGCGCGGCGCGCCACGCCCACGGCGCGCGCGGCGGTCTGGATGCGCGCGCCCTCGAACGTGCGCATGAGCTGCTTGAACCCTTGCCCTTCCTCGCCGCCGAGCAGCGCGTCGGCCGGCGCGCGCATCCCGTCGAACTGGAGCGCATATTCGCGCATTCCGCGATAGCCGAGCACCTCGATCTCGCTGCCGGTCATGCCGGGGGCGGGGAAGGGATCGCCTTCCGTCCCGCGCGGCTTGGGCACCAGCAGCATCGACAGGCCGGCATAGCCCTTCGCGTCCGGCAAGGTGCGCGTGAGCAAAGTCATCAGGTCGGAGCGCGCGGCGTGGGTGATCCAGTTCTTCGCGCCGTCGATCACCCATTCCCCGCCCGCATCCTGCATCGCGCGGGTCTGGAGCGAGCCGAGGTCGGAACCCGTGTCCGGCTCGGTGAACACGGCGGTGGGCAGCACCTCGCCGCTGGCGATCTTCGGCAGCCAGTGCGCCTTTTGCGCGTCGGTGCCGCCCAGCACGATCAACTCGCCCGCGATCTCCGATCGCGTGCCGAGCGAGCCCGCGCCGATCCAGCCGCGCGACAATTCCTCGGTGACGATGCACATCACCAATTTGTTGAGGCCCAGCCCCCCGAACTCCTCCGGGATGCACACGCCGAATGTGCCGAGATCGGCCATCGCCTGCACCGTCGCATCGGGGATCAGGTGGTTGGCAAGGTGCCAGCCATGGGCGTGGGGGATGATCTCCGCATCGGTGAAGCGGCGGAACTGGTCGCGGATCGAATCAAGGACCGCATCGTGGAAGCTCTCCGTCGGCCAATGGCCTTGCGTCAGCGCCTCCGTGAGCGCCGCGCGGACGGGGGCGAGGTCCTCGTCCAGCAGGTCGGCGCAGGCGTCGGCGAGCGCGCGGCCGGCGGGCGCGATGCCGAGGTCGGACGGGCGCACC
>JASGGR010000041.1:0-21159 GCA_047602705.1 Sphingomonas bacterium
AACAGCCCCGACCCGCACGCGCTCGACCAAACTCGCGATAACAGCGTCTTGCCCAGCTTCTCGGAGAGCGCGCGCAGGATCGTCCAGTCCTCGCGCGCGTCGCCCGGCGGGAACACCGCGCGCTCGCCATGCTGGACGCGGCCTTCGAGGTTCACCCAGGTGCCCGATTTCTCGGCATAGCTGGCGCCCGGCAACACGACGTCGGCATTGTGCGCACCGGCGTCGCCATGATGGCCGATATAGACCTTGAAGCCGGTGAACTTCGCGAAATCGCATTCGTCCGCGCCGAGAAAGAAAGCGAGCTTCGCGCCGTAAAGCGCGGAAATCCCATCCTTCTGCGCATAGCCGAGCATCAACCCGCCCATCCGGCTCGCGGAGAAATGGAGGACGTTATAGCCGTTCCACCCGTCCTTGATGAGGCCCAGCGTATCGACCAGCGCCAGCGTCGCGCCCTGCGCGTCCTTCATGGCCGCGCCGCCGACGATCATCATCGGCCGTTCCGCTTTGGCGAAAGCATCGGTCACCGCCGCCGGCAGGTCGTTCAGCACCGCAAGGTCTTCGCCCAGCCACTCGACCTTATAGGTGAGATCGATCTGCGGCCCGATCGCGAAGACCTTCGCGCCCTTCTTGATCGCCTTGCGGATGCGGGTGTTCACCAGCGCCGCTTCCCAGCGCACGTTGGTGCCGACCAGCAGGATCACGTCCGCCGTCTCGGTGCCCGCGATGGTGGTGTTGAAATTCACCGCGGCGAGGCTGGACACATCATAGGCCATGCCGGTCTGCCGCCCTTCGAGCAGCGAGGAACCGAACGACTTCGCCAGCGCCTTGGCCGCGAACAGGGTTTCGCAATCGGCCTGATCGCCGGAGACGACGGCGACGCTGTCCCCCGCCCCCTTCGCCACATCGGCGATCGCGGCAAAGGCTTCGTCCCAGGTCGCTTCGACCAGCTTGCCGTCGCGCCGCACGAACGGGCGGTCGAGCCGCCGCCGCACGAGGCCGTCGACCGCGTGGCGCGTCTTGTCGGTCGCCCACTCCTCGTTCACGTCCTCGTTGATGCGCGGCACGCAGCGCAGCACCTGCCGGCCACGGCTGTCGAGGCGGATATTGGTGCCCACCGCGTCCATCACGTCGATGGTCAGCGTCTTCTTCAGCTCCCACGGCCGCGCCTCGAAGGCATAGGGCTTGGAAGTGAGCGCGCCGACCGGGCAGAGGTCCACCACATTGCCCGAAAGCTCGCTGGTGACGGCTTCCTCCAGATAGGAGGTGATCTGCATGTTCTCGCCGCGATAGAGCGCGCCGATCTCCTCCACGCCCGCCACTTCCTCGGCAAAGCGGACGCAGCGCGTGCACTGGATGCAGCGCGTCATCACCGTCTTGACGATCGGACCCATATATTTCTCGGTCACCGCGCGCTTGTTCTCATGGAAGCGCGAGGAGCCGCGGCCATAAGCGACCGACTGGTCCTGAAGATCGCACTCGCCGCCCTGATCGCAGATCGGGCAATCGAGCGGGTGGTTGATAAGCAGGAATTCCATCACGCCTTCGCGCGCGGCCTTCACCATCGGCGTGTTGGTGAAAATCTCCTGATTGTCCGCCGCCGGCAGCGCGCAGCTCGCCTGCGGCTTGGGCGGCCCCGGCTTCACCTCGACGAGGCACATGCGGCAATTGCCGGCGATCGAGAGCCGCTCGTGATAGCAGAAGCGCGGGATCTCCTTGCCGGCAAGCTCGCACGCCTGCAGCACGGTGGCGCCCGCGGGCACCTCGATCTCTACGCCGTCGACTTTGACCTTGGGCATTATTCGGCAGCTTCCTGCATGGGGACGGACTGGCCGCCCTTACGCTCGTTGATGCGGCGCTCCAGTTCGGGGCGGAAGTGGCGGATCAGGCCCTGGATCGGCCATGCGGCGGCGTCGCCGAGGGCGCAGATCGTGTGGCCTTCCACCTGCTTCGTCACCTGCTGGAGCATGTCGATTTCGCCGATCTCGGCATCGCCGGTGCGCAGGCGCTCCATCACGCGCCACATCCAGCCGGTGCCCTCGCGGCACGGCGTGCACTGGCCGCAGCTTTCGTGCTTGTAGAAATAGGACAAGCGGCTGATCGCGCGGACGACGTCGGTGGACTTGTCCATCACGATCACCGCCGCCGTGCCCAAGCCGGAGCCGACCGCCTTGAGGCCGTCGAAATCCATCGGGCAATCCATGATCTGCTCCGCCGGCACGAGCGGCACGGAGGAACCGCCGGGGATCACCGCAAGCAGATTGTCCCACCCGCCACGAATGCCGCCGCAATGCTTCTCGATCAGCTCGCGGAACGGGATCGACATCGCTTCCTCGACCACGCAGGGCGTGTTCACATGGCCGCTGATCTGGAAGAGCTTGGTGCCCTTGTTGTTCTCGTTGCCGAAGCTTGAGAACCACTCTGCCCCGCGCCTGAGGATCGTCGGCGCGACCGCGATCGACTCGACGTTGTTCACCGTGGTCGGGCAGCCGTAGAGGCCGGCGCCGGCCGGGAACGGCGGCTTCAGGCGCGGCTGGCCCTTCTTGCCTTCCAGGCTCTCCAGCATCGCGGTTTCCTCGCCGCAGATATAGGCGCCCGCGCCGCGATGGACGAACACGTCAAAGTCGTAGCCGGAGCCGGACGCGTTCTTGCCGATCAGCCCGGCATCATATGCCTCGCGAACGGCCTCGAACAGCACCTCCGCCTCGCGGATATATTCGCCGCGGATGTAGATATAGGCCGCCCGCGCGCGCATCGCGAAGCCCGCGACCAGCGCGCCCTCGATCAGCTTGTGCGGATCGTGGCGGATGATCTCGCGGTCCTTGCACGAACCCGGCTCGGATTCGTCGGCGTTGATGACGAGGAAGCTCGGCCGCTCCGGCGTCGGGTTCTTCGGCATGAAGCTCCACTTCATGCCGGTGGGGAAGCCCGCCCCGCCGCGCCCGCGCAGGCCCGACGCCTTGACGACATCGATGATCTTGTCCTGCCCAAGCTCCAGCAGCGCCTTGGTATTGTCCCAGTCGCCACGCGCGCGCGCGGCATCGAGATGCCACGACTGATAGCCGTAGAGGTTGGTGAAGATCCGGTCCTTGTCCTCGAGCGAGGTGATCGCGCTCATGCCGCATCCCCCCATTCGGGCCGGTAATCGAAATTCTCGCGCACCATTGCCTTCAATGTGGTCGGCCCGCCGAGCGGCTCGACCGTGTGGCGGCCCGGCTCCTGCGAACCCGTCTTCGGATGCTCGCCGCGCTCCAGCGCCTCGAGGATCGCGATGGTGCGATCGTAATCGAGGTCCTCGTAATTATCGTCGTTGATCTGGACCATCGGCGCGGACGAGCAATTGCCCATGCACTCCACCTCGGTCAGCGTGAACAGGCCGTCGGGCGTCGTCTTGCCCTTGATGAGGCCCTTGTTGCGACACGCCGCCAGCACGTCGTCGGAGCCGCGCAGCATGCACGGCGTCGTGCCGCACACCTGCACATGATAGCGGCCGACCGGCGCGAGGTTGAACATCGTGTAGAAGGTCGCGACCTCCAGCACGCGCATATAGGGCACGCCGATCTCGCGCGCGACGAACTCGATCACCGGGATCGGCAGCCAGCCTTGCGTCTGCGTCTCCGCGCCGACCTGCCGCTGGGCGAGATCGAGCAAGGGGATCGAGCCGGATTGCTCGCGGCCCTTGGGATAGCGCGCGAGGATCTCGTCGCGCTTCCTGCGGTTTTCCTCGGTCCAGTCGAACGCACCCCAGCGCGCGCGGACCTCTGCCTCGTCGGGGATTTCGGGAGCGTCAGCCATTATCGGTCACATTCACCAAAGACGACATCGATCGCGCCGAGGATGGCGGTCGTGTCGGCGAGCATGTGGCCCTTGCACATCATGTCCATCGCCTGGAGATGGCTGAAAGCGGTCGGGCGGATCTTGCAGCGATAGGGCTTGTTCGAGCCGTCCGCGACGAGGAACACGCCGAACTCGCCCTTGGGGCTTTCGGTCGCGACGTAAACCTCTCCGGCGGGGACGTGATAGCCCTCGGTGTAGAGCTTGAAGTGGTGGATGAGCGCTTCCATCGAGCTCTTCATCTCGCCGCGCTTGGGCGGCACCACCTTGCGGTCGAGCGAGGCGACCGGGCCGTCCGGCATCTCGTTCAGGCACTGGCGCATGATGCGCGCGGACTGGCGCACTTCCTCGACGCGGACCATGAAGCGGTCGTAGCAATCGCCGCGCGTGCCGACCGGAATCTCGAAGTCCATCTTGGCATAAGCGTCATAGGGCTGCGACTTGCGCAGGTCCCACGGGATGCCCGAGCCGCGGATCATCGGGCCGGAGAAGCCCCAGCGGATCGCGTCCTCGCGGCTCACCACCGCGATATCGACATTGCGCTGCTTGAAGATGCGGTTGTCCGCGACGAGGCTGATCGCATCCTCGAACAGGCGCGGCAGGCGCGTGTCGAGCCAGTCGGCGATGTCGGTCAGCAGCTTCAGCGGCACGTCCTGATGGACGCCGCCGGGGCGGTAATAGTTGGAGTGCATCCGCGCGCCGGACGCGCGCTCGAAGAAGTTGAGGCAATCCTCGCGAATCTCGAACAGCCACAGGTTCGGCGTCATCGCGCCGACGTCCATCACATGCGAGCCGAGGTTCAGCATATGGTTCGAGATGCGGGTCAGCTCGGCGAAGAAGGTGCGCAGATATTGCGCGCGGGCCGGCACCTCCAGATCGAGCAGCTTCTCCACCGCCAGCACGAAGCTGTGCTCCATGCCGAGCGGCGAGCAATAATCCAGCCGGTCGAAATAGGGCAGGGCCTGGGCGTAGGTCTTGTATTCGATCAGCTTTTCGGTGCCGCGATGGAGCAGGCCGACGTGCGGATCGACGCGCTCGATGATCTCGCCGTCAAGTTCCATCACCAGCCGCAGCACGCCGTGCGCGGCGGGGTGCTGGGGGCCGAAATTGATCGTGTAGTTCTGGATCGCGACGTCGCCGACATCGGGATGCTCCGCGTCCGTATGGTGGAGCAGCTTGTCGAGCGCCGGATCGTCGATGAGGGTGTCGGTCATTGTCCCTCTCCCTTGCCCTTTACGACATCGGGATTGGCCGGTTTCGGCCGGGCGTCAGGCTCGGCCTTGCCGGCGCCTGTCTGGGCGGTCGAGTCGGTCGTTTTCGGCGTCGCCGGAGCAGCCTTGGCGGTCTGCGCGGCGTCGGCCTTCTGGATCTGGTCGGCGTTGAGCGGCGTCGGCGCACCCTTCGCTTCCGGCAGCGCCCCCTTCTCGTCGCCGGGGAGCACATATTCCGCGCCTTCCCACGGGCTCATGAAATCGAAGGTGCGGAAATCCTGCGCGAGCTGCACCGGCTCGTAGACCACGCGCTTCGCTTCCTCCGAATAACGCAGCTCGACGAAGCCCGAGAGCGGGAAGTCCTTGCGCTGCGGATGGCCACGGAAGCCATAGTCGGTCAGGATGCGGCGCAGGTCGCGGTTGCCGGCGAACAGCACGCCGTACATGTCATAGACCTCGCGCTCCAGCCAGCCGGCGACCGGCCAGATATCGGTGACGGACGGGACGGGCGTGTCCTCGCTCGCCGCGACATGCACGTGGATGCGGTGGTTGCGGGTCAGCGAGAGCAGGCAATAGACCACCTCGAACCGCTCCGGGCGATCGGGGTAATCGACCCCGGCGATCTCCATGAGCTGCTGATATTCGAGGCCGGGCGTGTCGCGCAGCGCGATCATCGCGCCCGCGAGGCCATCCCGGGAGACGAACAGCGAAACCTCGCCCACCGCATCGCGCGTATCGACCAGCGCCACGCCGAGCGCGGCGCGCGCCGCCTCGATCGTCGCGGTGTTGAGATCGGCGGCATAGGCCGGCGCGGGCGCCCTCATCGCTCGATGCTCCCGCTGCGGCGGATCTTACGCTGGAGCTGCATGATGCCGTAGAGCAGCGCCTCGGCGGTCGGCGGACAGCCGGGGACGTAGATGTCCACCGGCACGATCCGGTCGCAGCCGCGAACCACGCTGTAGCTATAGTGGTAATAGCCGCCGCCGTTGGCGCACGAGCCCATCGAGATGACGTATTTCGGCTCCGACATCTGATCGTAGACCTTGCGGAGCGCGGGCGCCATCTTGTTGCAGAGCGTACCCGCGACGATCATCACGTCCGACTGGCGCGGGGATGCGCGCGGCGCCGCGCCGAAACGCTCCAGATCGTAGCGCGGCATGTTGACGTGGATCATCTCCACCGCGCAGCAGGCGAGGCCGAACGTCATCCACCAGAGCGAGCCGGTGCGCGCCCATTGGAACAGCTCCTCCGTCGAGGTGACGAGGAAGCCCTTGTCGGTCAGTTCGCCGTTCAGGCTGTCGAAAAAGCCCTGATCGGGCGGCACGACTGCCTGCCCGCTGGGATCGTGCCGCAGCTCGACGGGGCCGGAGGACATGCTCATTCCCAATCCAACGCCCCTTTCTTCCAGGCATAGACGAGGCCGAGCGCAAGCTCGCCGATGAAGATCATCATGCTGATCCACGCCACCCAGCCCAGCTTGAACACGCTGACGGCCCAGGGATAGAGGAACGCGGCCTCCAGATCGAAGATGATGAACAGGATCGCCACCAGATAGAAGCGCACGTCGAACTGCGCGCGCGAGTCTTCGAAGGCGGGGAAGCCGCACTCATATTCCGCCAGCTTTTCCGGCGTGGGATTATGCGCGCCGGTGAGGCGGGCCACGATCATCGGCAGGAAAACGAACGCGCTGGAGAGCGCGAGCGCCACGCCGAGGAACATGAGGATCGGCAGATATTGCGACAGGTCGACCACAAGTCTCTCGCAGATGCGAAAACGGATTGCGGCGCTTTAGGCGGATGGGTCCGCACGGGCAAGCACCCCAAGCATGAGAATGATTCGCAACATGACGGTTTTTCAATGATTTCCGTGGCCTGATCCGCAGATGAAACGAAAAAAGCGCCACCCCCGCGAAGGGGCGGCGCTTTGTTACGGATCGGACCGATTCATGCCGTCCCTCAGATCTCGATCTGGGTGCCCAGCTCGACCACGCGGTTGGTGGGCAGGCGGAAGAATTCCATCGCGCTTTCCGCGTTCCGCAGCATCCAGGAGAACACCTTCTCCCGCCAGATCATCATCCCCGGCCGCTCGGAGGGCAGCAGGGTCTGCCGCGAGAGGAAGAAGCTGGTGTCGATCATGCGGATATCGGCTCCGCAGCCGTGGAAATTCTTGAGCGCCGCGGGCACGTCGGGCGCCTCCATGAAGCCGTAGCGCAGCACGACGCGGTGGAAGCCCTGCCCCAGATCGTCGTGGACGAACCGCTCCGCTTCCGGGAAATAGGGCATGTCCGTCACCTTCACGGTCAACAGGATCACGCGTTCGTGCAGCACGCGATTGTGCTTCAGATTGTGAAGCAGCGCATGGGGCACGCCCTCCGGCGCGGAGGTCATGAACACGGCGGTGCCCGGAACGCGCGTGGCGGAACCGGCGGCGGATTCGATGAAGATCTTGATCGGCATCGCGCCCTCGCGCATCCGCTGGATCATCAGCTTACGCCCCTTGGCCCAGGTGGTGAGCATCACGAAGCACACCATCGCCACCAGCAGCGGGAACCAGCCGCCGTCGAGCACCTTCGTCAGGTTCGACGAGAAATACAGCCCGTCGACCACCATGAACGTGCCGACGAACAGCGCGACCGCCCACAGCGGCCAATGCCACACGCGATAGATCAGCACGCCGACCAGACAGGTGGAGATGAACATCGTCCCCGTCACCGCGATGCCATAGGCCGCCGCGAGGTTCGACGATTCCCGGAAGCCGAAGATCAGCAGCAGCACCATCGTCATCAGCGCCCAGTTGACCGAGGCGATATAGATCTGCCCGGCTTCGGACGCGCTGGTGTGGCTGATGCGCAGGCGCGGCATCAGGCCGAGCTGGATCGCCTGATGCACCACGGAATAGCAACCGGTTATCACCGCCTGGCTGGCGATCACCGTGGCGATCGTCGCCAGGATCACCAGGGGCAGGCGCCAGCTCTCGTTGGCCATCAGGAAGAACGGGTTCTCCGCCGCCTCCGGGTGGCCGAGCAGCAGCGCCCCCTGCCCCAGATAGTTGAGCATCAGCGCCGGGAAGATGAACCACATCCATGCGAACGCGATCGGCTTGCGCCCGAAATGCCCCATATCGGCATAGAGCGCCTCCGCGCCCGTCAGCGCCAGCACGACGGAGCCGAGCGCGAGGAAGGCGAGCCGCCCGTCCCCCATCGCGAACCGCACCGCCCAGCGCGGATCGAGCGCGAGCAGGATATGCGGCTGCTGGATGACATGGATCAGCCCGAGCGCCGCGATCGTCAGGAAATAGATGCCCATGATCGGGCCGAACCATTTGCCCACGCGCGCCGTGCCGACCGACTGGATGTAGAACAGGCCGACAAGGATGGCGACCGCGATGGGAATGACGAAATGGCTGAATCCGGCCTCCACCGTCGCCAGCCCCTCCACCGCCGACAGCACCGATACCGCCGGCGTGATCATGCAATCCCCGAAGAACAAGGCGGTGGCGAGCACGCCGAGCACGACGAGGCTCGGCCCCCAGCGCTTGCCGGTGCCGCTGCGCCGCTGGATCAGCGCCAGAAGGGCGAGGCTGCCGCCCTCCCCCTCGTTGTCGGCGCGCAGGATGATGGTGACGTATTTGAACGTCACGATCAGCACCAGCGACCAGAAGACCAGGCTGACCACGCCGAAGATATGGAGCTGGTCGACCGTCAGCGGGTGATGGCCGACGAACACCTCCTTCATCGAATAGAGCGGGCTGGTGCCGATATCGCCATAGACGACGCCGACCGCGCCGATCGCCAGCTTGGCGAGGCTGTCGCGGCGATGGTGGTCGCCCGCCGGATCGCGCGCGACGACGGCCGCGCCCGTGGGTTCGGAAGTGTTCACAAGATGTTCGCTGATCGCGGAATCACGGCAGAACGCCTGCAATTGCCCCTGTGGAAGCGGCGCGCCTAGCACGCCCCCAATCGCCTAGCAACATAAGCCCCGGTTCAGCGGGCGGGGCCGCGGCGCATCATCGCCAGCACCTGATCGAGCCGCCGGGACTGGAGGGCGATCTCGCGCCCGTAATCGGTTCCGGGCGGGCAAAGCGCCGCCGCGCGCCGCCACAGCCGCGCCGCCTCCGGCAGGTTGCCGGCGCGGACATAGGCCAGCCCCATGTAATAGAAAGGCGCGGGATGCCGGGGCGCAAGCCGGATCGCCTGACGGAACGCAGCCAGCGCCGGCGGGGACATCTGCTCCCCGTCGTGCAGCGACAGGTTGGTGCCGAGCTGCGTCCACAGCACGAAGCTCTGCGGATTGCCCCGCAAGCCGCCCAGCACCACCTTCGCCGCCGACGCCGTGTCGCCCGTGCGCAGCATCGCATCCGATGCCGTGAGATAGGCGGATTCGGCATTGAAGCCGCCGCCCATCATCCGGTCGCGCAGCGCGATCGCCGCCGGCTCCACCGCGATCGGCTGGGTGGAGGGCGTCGCGGGCTGCGCGGGCAGGCCCGGCGAGCCTTGCCAGGCATAACCGGCCGCGCCGAGGAACAGCGCGGCGCCCGCGAGCATCCACAGGGCGCGCGGCAGGCGGAACACCGCCAGCGCCAGGAACGCCATCAGCCCGAACAGCGCGAGGACGACATAGCCAGTCATTGCTTCAGCGACTTCGTCTCGTGCATCTTCCCCGCCACCTCCGGCGGCATGTATTTCTCGTCATGCTTGGCGAGCAGGTTGGTGGCCACGAAGGAGCCGTCGGGCTGGAACCGGCCTTCCGCCACCACGCCCGAATCCTCCTTGAACAGATCGGGCGCGATGCCGGTGAAGGAAACGGGCGTGGTCGCGCGGCCGTCGGTGACGCGGAAACGGATCGTGACGCCGTCGGCGGCGCGCCGGATCGAGCCTTTCTCCACCATGCCGCCCAGCCGCACCGGCTTGCCCAGCGGCAGCGTGGCGAGCGTAACGTCCGAAGGGGCATAGAAGAACGCCGCCTGATCCTTGAGCGCGGACAGGGCCAGAAGCGCCGCCCCGACGATCGCGGCCACGGCCAGCAGCGCCAGCGTGAGCCGTTGGTGCTTGGCCTTCATTTCTCCGCTTTCCGCATCGCGCGCCAGCTCCACAGCGCGACCGCCGCCGCACCCGCCAGCGTGATGGCATAAGCCGCGATCACGAACGGCCAGGGATTCACGCCGCCGCCTTTCGCCGCATCCGCGCTTCGGCCTTCGCCTGGGCCAGAATCGCGCGCATCCGCATCAGGACGATGCCGGCGAACAGCAGCGCGAAGCCTCCGCCCATGATCGGCAGCGGCCACAGGATCGAGGAATCGATGGTCGATCGCGTCAGGCCGATGCTCGGCCCCTGATGCAGCGTGTTCCACCACACCACCGAATAGCGGATGATCGGCAGCAGCACAGTGCCCGCGATGCCGAACAGCGCCGGGATGCGCCCGTCCCCGCCGCGCTCGCGATCGGCGCGGGCGAGCGCGATATAGCCGAGATAGACGAAGAACAGCAGCAGCATGGAGGTCAACCGCCCGTCCCATTGCCAATAGGTGCCCCAGGTCGGCCGCCCCCAGATCGCGCCGGTGACGAGGCAGATCAGCGCGAAGGCCGCCCCCGGCACCGCGATCGCCCGCGCCGCCACGTCGGCCAGCGGATGCCGCCACACGAGGAAGGCGATGCTGGAGATCGCGATCCCGCTCCACCCGCCCATGCCCAGCCATGCGGCGGGCACGTGGATGTAGAGGATGCGCACCGTCTCGCCCTGGAGATAGTCCGGCGGCGTCTGCGTCAACCCTGCCCAGCAGCCGATCGCGATCAGCGCGACGCCGAGCCACACCGCGATCGGCGTGAGCGGCCGCGCGAGCTTCAGGAAGCGGGCGGGATTGGCGAAGGCGTGAAGGGCTGGCACGGTGAAGCGCCAATATGGCAAGATCAGCCGCGCGTCACCCCCGCCCGATCAGGCGTTGCGCGATCCGGTCCGCCACCTCGGACGCCGGATCGCCGGAGGCGGCGCTTTCGTCCCACACCTGCTCCAGCCGCTCCGGGATGCGGGCGATGCGCGCGCGGACTTCCGCCTCGTCGCCCTGCCCGAGATATTCGAGGCCGACGTTGATGATCCCGCCCGCGTTGATGACGTAATCCGGCGTGTAGAGGATGCCGCGCTCGTGGATGCGCCGCCCGTCCTCGCGCGTGGCGAGCTGGTTGTTCGCGCCGCCCGCGACCACCTTCGCCTTCAGCCCCGCGATCGTGCGCTCGTCGAGGATCGCGCCCAGGGCATTGGGGCTGACCAGATCGACGTCCAGCCCAAGCACATCCGAAGCCGAAGCCACTGACGCGCCGATCTCCGCCGCCAGCACCTCCGCGCGCTTCGTGTCCACATCGGCGAGCGTCAGCACGGCGCCGTCCCCCGCCAGCAGCCGCGCGACCCCGCCGCCGACCGAGCCGACGCCCTGCACCGCGATTCGCACGCCCTTCATGTCGGTCGCGCCCAGCCCGCGCTTCGCCGCCGCCTTGACGCCGAGATAGACGCCGAGCGCGGTGAACGGCCCCGGATCACCGCCCGCGGCGCCGCTTTCCACCGGCAGGCCGGAGACGTAGCGCGTCTCGCCCGCGATCACCTTCATCCGCGCTTCGGACATGCCGACATCCTCGGCCGTGACGTAACGCCCGCCGAGCGACTCGACGACGCGGCCGAACGCCTTCAACTGATCGTCGCTGATCGTCGCCCCGGGCGCCGGCGCGAGCACCACGCCCTTGCCGCCGCCCAGCGCAAGGCCGGCCATGGCGTTCTTGTAGCTCATGCCGCGCGACAGGCGCAGCGCATCGGTGATCGCCCCGTCGCTCGACGCATAATGCCAGAAACGCACGCCCCCCATCGCGGGGCCGAGCACGGAGGAATGGACCGCGATCACCGCACGGAGGCCGGATGCCTGATCGGTGAACAGGTGAACGCCCTCATGGGCATCGAAATCGGGAAAGCCCCAATCGGTCGTCATCGCGGTTACCTCGCGCGCAAGAAAAACACCAAAAGGCGCAATAATATTATGGCCAGCCAAATGCCAGCCCGTTCGCGACGAGGGGTTATGCGGGGGAGAAAAATGGGGCGATCGACGGGACTTGAACCCGCGACCCTCGGTACCACAAACCGATGCTCTAACCAACTGAGCTACGATCGCCACACGGGAAGCGCGCCCCTAGCGGGGGGCGGCATGGCGGTCAAGCTATCAGAAACGTCCCTCGATCGCCAATTGCCAGCCTTGCGGCGTCCGCACGAAGCCGAACGCCTGCAAACGCGCGGTCTGGGCGGGATCGGACGGGTTGAGAACGAGGTCCGCACGGTAGCGTCCGTCGCGCCAGATGCGGATCGTGGAGCCTTCGCCCGCCGGGCTGGTGAGCGGCAGCAGCAGCGCGCCCGCGTCGCAGCGCGGCACGCCGCTCATCGTGGCGGGGATCGCCTGATCCGCGATATTGCCGGCCAGCACCGCGCGCACGCGGCCCTCGGCGGAATCGCAGGCGTCGCCCGCGAAGCGCACGCTTACCGCTTCGAGGTCGAGCCGCGTCACCGGCACCGGCGCGAAGGCGTTGCCGACCGGCAGGCTGGCCGTGACGCCGCTCAGGCCCAGCTTGCGGCGGGTCACATCCACGGCGCCCGTCACATTCGCGCCCGCCAGCGCGATTCGCGCATGGCCGATCAGCAGCGGCAGCGGCAGTACGCGCGCCGAAAGATCGCCCAGCGCGATATCGCCGAAACGCGCATCCTCCAGCGCGCCGGACCACAGGCCGCCGCGCACCGCGCGCGCGGTCATCCCCGCTTCCGCCAGCCCGAACCAGCCCAGCGCCATCCGCATCGGCAGGAACAGGACCAGCGCCGCCGCCAGCATCGCGACGAACAGGCCGCCGCGCGCCCTCACGGCCTGCGCGCCCTGAGCGTCATCCGGGCGGAGACGGTGCCGTCGCCATTGGCGCTCACCGTCGCGGCGTCGACCAGCACGCCGTCCGCCTCCAGCCCCGCGATCCAGCCGAGCAGCACCGGCGCCCTGGCGCTGGGGATGGCGATGCGCACGCGATCGCCGTCGGGATCGAGGCTGGCGAGCGTGAAGCCCGCCGCGTCCGCGCGCTCCCGCACGGCATCGGGCAATGGCGCGCCGGGCTGGTTGGGATGGCCGCCGATGATCGCGTGCACGGCCCTCGCCCGCGCCCGCGTCTGGCCGAGCCGCATCACCGCATCGTCATAGCGCGCGTGGGTGGAGGAGAGGCCGGCGCGGACCGGGCGAATCACGCCGGCCCACAGGATCGTCACCGCCAGCAATGCGAGCATCACGAGGATCAGTCGCTGCTCGCGCTGGGATCGCGCGGCGAACCATGCGCGGAGCTCGGTCATGGCGCCGTCACCATGAGCTGCCCCTTCAGCTTGCCGCCGGTCGATTCGAATGCGCCCGGATTCACCACGAAGCCCGCATCGCGCAGCCGCGCCTGAAGCGCATTGGCTTGCGCATCCCCGTCCACCGTCACGGAGAGCGCGAGATCGCCGTTGGGCTGGAAATCGAGCGTGGAGAGCGCGCTGCCCGGCGTGGCGCGCAGCGCGGCGACCGCGGCGGCGGCCGTGCGCGTAAAGCCCTGTCCCGGCCCGCGCAGAAGCGACAGGCGCTCCTCCAGCGCCCGCGCCGCATCGCCCGATCCGTCCGCGCCGCGCGGGAGGGCCTGACGCGCGACGGCATCGGCCTCCCGCTCCAGCCGGTCCGCCGCCAGCGCGTAGCGCGCGATCGTGGCGAGCGCGATGCCGAGCGTCACGAGCAGGACCAGCCCGGCGACCAGGCCCAGCCGCCGCACCGCGCGCCAGTCCACCGCCCAAGCCCTGCGCCGCGCGAACGCCCCCTGCCGCAGGTCGAGCAGCGGCCGGGCGAGCAGCACACGCTCTACTTCGGCGGGGGTCAGGGTTTCAACCGGCGCGTCCCCGACGATCAGCGCGGTCAGCCCTTCCTCATCGGCGAAGGCGCGCGCGGCGCCGCGTATCACCGCCTGCCCCCCGATCTCCGCGCGGAGAAACCCCTCCTCCGGGGCCGGGAGCATCAGGGGCGCGGGCACGATCGCCACCGGATCGAGGCCGATCGCCGCGAGCGAATCGAGCCACTCGCGCATCCGCTCCGGCGCGACGATCGCGATCGGGCGCGTCCCCTGCCCTTCGCCGACCGCGACATGGAGCCGCTCCGGCGGCGCGGCGCTCACTTCGCCCGCGACGATCCGCGCGGCGGCGAGCGCCTGCGCGGCGGAACGATCGGGCAGGCTTGCCCAGTGCAGCGCCACCGCATCGGCGGGGGCGACCGCGACGACGGGCGCGTCCACCGCTTCCGGCGCGCCCTCGCCGCGCGCGGCCACGGCGTCGCCCTCGATCCGCAGCCAGCGCATCGGCGTGTCCGCATCGGGGGGCAGGAAGAGCAGCAACCGCGTCATTCATCCCCCCATTGCCGCGAGACGAGCCGCGCGGGAAGGCTTGTCGCGTCGATCAGCGCGCGTTCCTCGAATATCGCCTGCCCCTTTGTCACCCGCGCGGTGAGCCTGAACCAATGGGTGGTGACGTCGATTTGCGCGCTCGCCAGCGGATCGGGGGTGATGCCGGCGAGGCCCGGCAGCTTCCACACCGCGTCGCGGCTGGCGAAGCCCTCCGGCGGGCGGCGCGCGATGATCGCGCGGGCCTGCGCCACGCTCATCGTGTCGGGCAGCAGCATGGCGAGCAGCGCGGCCTGCTCCGGCGCGAGCGTGTTGACGTTGATCGTCCCCCGCTCCGCCGCCGGCAGCGCGCAGAGGAACGGGCGAAGGCGGCGCCATGCTTCAGGCGTCATGCCAATGACCGCCCGCAACTCGCTGGGATCGGCCATCAAAGTGCCTGCCGTGCGATAGGCCGGCTGACCGGAGAGATAGGCCGAATCCTCCGCCCCGCCGGGCTGGGGCGTGTCGTCGCTGTCGATCCAGTCCGCCGCGGCGGCCGCGATCGAGGGGCCGTTGGGCACGTCGATCAGCCGCATCAGCCGCGCGAATTGCTCGATCGCGGGCGTATAGGCGGCATAGCCTCCGTCGCCCCGGCGCAAGACGAGCGAATTGAGGTTGAAGCAATTCCCGCCGTCCGCGATCCGCCCCACCGCCGTGCCGCCGTCCACCGGCAAGGTGAAGGGACGGTCCGCGAGCATCACACGATCCGGCCGCTGGCGCAGCATCGCGGTGATGCGAACGGTGGCGAGCGCCTCCATCGCCTGCGCATCGGCGCGCGCCTGATCCAGCGCCACCGCATTGCCGCCCAGCCTTGTGGCGAGCCGCAATTTCTCCAGCCCCGCCGCCGCCATCACGGCGATCACCGCGACCAGCAGCAGCACGGTGAGCAGCGCCGCCCCGCGCTCGCGCTCAGCGGGCACGGCGCTTGCCCTCATAGCCCGTGCCGGCGAGGAACATCTGGCGCAGGGTCTTGCCGTCGGTGCGGGTGATCGTGAGCTCCACCGCCTGCGGCAGGGGCGCGCCCTGCGAGCCGTCCCAGCGATCGCTCCACGCGCCATGGAAACGATAGCGCAACGCGATCCTCCGCACGCCATCGAGCATCGCGCCCGCCGGATAGGGTTCCGCCCCGTCGAGGAACGGATAGCCCGCGCGCACGATCGTCTGGCCGTCCAGCCGATAATCCACCTTCTGCAACGAGGGGCGCGGCGCGTCGTCCAGGTTGCTCCACCCGCCGCGCACCAGCCGCAGGCTGTTCGCGGTGCCGATGAAGGCCGGAAGCGTCACGCCGCGTTCGTCGCGCGCAGGCCGGTCCACCGCCTGCGCAAGATCGGCCGTGAGGATCGCGTTCAGCCGCTCGACCGCGCCGATATCGTCCAGCCGCGCGCCCGCCGCTCCCTGCGCGCGGATGCTGAAGGAGAGGAGCGCGACGCCGGCCGCCGCGATCATGCCGAAGATCAGCAGCGCGATCATCACCTCCACCAATGTGAAGCCGCGCTGGTTCACGGGCCGCCCTCCGCATCCGGCGGACGGATCATCGTGATCCGGCCGAGCGCCTGCCCGTCCTTGCCCGAAACCGTCACGTCGATCCGCATCACGTCGCCGTCGCCGATCGCGCGCACCTGGCGCACCCAATGCCAGTCGCGCCCGCCGTTGCGCTCATTGCCCTCCGCCTTGCCGGGAGCCGGCGGGGCGACGCCGGTCATCGCCTCCACCGCGACGTTGCGCGCCACCATCTGCGCCAGCAACGTCGCGTCGAGCGAGCCGGTCGATCGGATCGTCGCGCCCTCCAGCCGCACCAGCGCCAGCGCGGCGAGGCTGAACACCGCCAGCGCCACCATGATCTCGATCAGGGTGAAACCGTTGACGCGCCTAGCCATCGACGCGCACCGCGCCCGTGGCGTCGATCGTCACCGTCGCCCGCGCGCGCTCCCGCAGCAGGGGAATAGCGGCGGGGCGGTCGGCCATGCCGGTCGTATCGAAGGTGACGCGCAGGTGGCCGGGAACAGTGACGGCGGTGCCCCCCGACCATTGCGTGACGGTCAGCGGCTTCCCGTCCATCGCCACCCAGCGCCCCGCCTCCCGGCGGTCGAAGCCATAGCCCTGCGGCGTCACCCACACGCTCATCGGCCGCGCATCGACGATCGCGCCGTCGCGCGCGGCACGGACCCTGAGCGCGAAACGCGTCGCCTCGTCCGTCACGCGCCCGCGCGGATCGGGCATCGCCAGCACCGCCGCCGTCGCCGCCAGCGCGATTACGGTGACGACGACCATCAACTCGATCAGCGTGAAGCCGCGCTGGCCAGGATGCCTATTGCCAGGAACCGATATCGGCATCGACGCCTTCGCCGCCTTCCTTGCCGTCCGCGCCGAGGCTCCACACATCAGCAGAGGAATGTTTCCCAGGTGAAGCATAGAGATATGGGTGATTCCATGGATCGTTCGGCAGCTTCTTCAGATAACCACCTGATTGATAACGCGCGGCATCCACACCGGACGGCGCCGTCACCAGCGCGCCCAGCCCCTGCGTGGTCGTGGGATAGCTGCCGATCTGGAGCTTGTAGAGCTCCAGCGCCTGCTCGATATTGGCGATATCGGCCTTCGCCTTCTGGATGCGCGCCGTGTCTCCCGAAGGCAGTACGTTGAGCGCCACGATCGTCGCCAGCAGGCCGATGATGACGATCACCACCATCAGCTCGACCAGGGTGAAACCGTCCTCGCGGCGGCGGCGTTTGTGTCGTTCGATACGCATGATTGTCCTCACTGGCCCGCAAGGGTGTTGAGCTGAAGGATCGGCAGCAGGATCGACAGCACGATCGTCGCCACCACGCCGCCCATCACGACGATGATCGCCGGCTCCAGCAGCGATAAAGCGGTTGCGGTGAAACGATCGAACTCGCGCTCCAGATAATCGGCGGCGCGCTCCAGCATCTCGTCCAGCCGCCCCGCAGCCTCGCCCGACGCGGCGAGATAGGTGAGGAGCGGCGGGAACACGCCCGTCCGCCGCATCGCGCCCGAAAGGCTGCCGCCGCCACGGATCGATTCGGTGATCTCGTCCGAAGCGAGGCGCAGGCGGCGGTTGTGGATCGTCCCAGCCGTCAGCGCGAGGCCCTCCAGCAACGGCAGGCGGCTCGCCACCATCGTCGCCAGCGTGCGCGCCATCCGCGCCGCATGGAGATCGCGCAGCAGCCGCCCGAGCAGGGGCACGCGCAGCAGCCATGTGTCGAATGCCAGCCGCACCGACGGCTGGCGCAGCGCGAACCACGCCGCGCCCCCGATCGCCGCCATCGCGAGCAGCATCAGCCACCACCAGCCGACCAGCAGATGCGACACGCCGATCACCACGCGGGTGAGCAGCGGCAGTTGCTGCCCCACGGTATCGAACTGCTCCACCACCTGCGGCACGACGAACGCCATCAGCGCCAGCACCACGCCCATCGCCACGACGGCGAGGATCGCCGGATAAGTGAGCGCGGTCAGGATCTTGCCGCGTATTTCTGCCTGCCTTTCGAGAAGCAGGGCCAGCCGGTCGAGGATCGCCGGCAAGGTGCCGGAGCTTTCGCCCGCCGCCACCATCGCGCAATAGAGCGTGGGGAAGCTGCGCGGCTCGCGCGCCATCGCATCGGCCAGCCTCCGCCCCTCCACCACGCCGGCATGGACAGCGGAGACGACCGCCCGCGCGCGTTCCTGCTCGGTCTGGCGCGTGATCGTGCGCAGCGATTCCTCCAGCGGGGAGACACGGTTGAGCGTCGCGAGCTGGCGGGTGAACAGGGTGAGCTGCTTGGCCGACATGCGCCCGCCGAGCCATTGCAGCCCCAGCAAAGGCCGTCCGCGCGCGGGCGGCGCGCCCGGCTCGATCCGCAGGACATAGAGCCGCCGCCGGTCGAGCATCGCCCGGGCAGCCTCCGCGTCCGCCGCCGCGACATGGCCGCGCGTCTCGTTGCCGCGCGTGTCGATCGCCAGAAACGCGAAGTCAGCCATCGGCGTCCATCGTGTCGCGGCGGGAGACGCGCACCGCCTCCTCCGGCGTGGTGACGCCCTGCTCCACCAGCCGCCGCGCGGCGCTGGCAAGCGTGTCTCCGCTGGCGAAGGCGTGGCGGGCGATCGCGGACTCGTCACCGCCCTCGTTGATGAGGCGACGCACCGTCTCGTCCACCCGCACCGCCTCGAACACGCCGACGCGGCCCTTGTAGCCGGTGTGCGAACAGGCGGCGCATCCGCCCGGCTCATGGACCAGCGCATCGCCGGCGATGCCGAGCAGGGTCGCCACCGTGCCCCCCGCCTTCACCGGGCGGCGGCATTCGGGGCAGAGCCGCCGCACCAGCCGCTGCGCCACCACCGCGCGCAGGGTGGAGGCGAGCAGGAACGGCTCCACCTTCATGTCGCGCATCCGCGTGATCGCGCCCACCGCGTCATTGGTATGGACGGTGGAGAGCACCAGATGGCCGGTGAGCGAGGCCTGCACCGCGATCTCCGCCGTCTCGCGGTCGCGGATCTCGCCCACCATCACCACGTCCGGGTCCTGCCGCAGGATCGCGCGCAGGCCGGCGGCGAAGGTGAGGCCCACCTTGGGGTTCACCTGCGTCTGGCCCACGCCGTCCACGGCATATTCCACCGGGTCTTCCACCGTCAGGATATTGCGGCTGCCGTCGTTGAGCAGGCGGAGCGCGGCATAGAGCGTGGTCGTCTTGCCGCTGCCGGTGGGTCCGGTGACGAGGACGATACCGTTCGGCTCATGGATCGCCGAATCGAGCAACGCATGCATCCGGGGCGTCATGCCCAGCGCGTCGAGGTCGATCCCGGCATTGTCCTTGTCGAGGATGCGCAGCACCACGCGCTCGCCAGCCCGGCTCGGCAGGGTGGAGACGCGCACGTCGAGCAATTTGCCTCCGAGCGTCAGCCCCATGCGCCCGTCCTGCGGCACGCGGCGCTCGGCGATATCCAGCCGCGCCATCACCTTGATGCGGCTCACCACCACGGGCGCGACATGCGGCGGCATCCGAAGCGTCTCGCGCAGCACGCCGTCGATCCGCATCCGCACGACGAGGCCGGTTTCATAAGGCTCGATATGGATGTCGCTCACGCCATGCCGCGCGGCGTCGGCGATCACGCCGTTGATGAGGCGGATGGCGGGCGCGTCGTCTGCGGTATCGAGCAAATCCTCCGCCGTGGGGATGCCGTCCGCCAGCAGATCGAGTTCGTCACCCATGCCGACCGCCGCCAGCGCCGTCGCCTGCCCGTCCATCGCATAGGCATCGCCGAGCAGGCGGTCGAACGCCGCCTGCTCCACCACCTCGACCGCGATGGGATACCCGAGCACGCGGCGCACCTCGATCAGCGCCGCCGGGTCCGCGCCCGCGCGCAACGCCACGCGCCCGCCGTCCGCGATCACGCCGAAGCGCCGCGCGAAGGCATAGGGCAGCGGCGGCGCGGCGCCGCTCATCTGTTCTTCCCGCGCTTTATCAGCATGGTGGAATTGCGCTGCACCGGCACGTTGACGCGCGGGTCCTCGATATTGCCCGGCACCGGCGCGGAGGGGATCGGCGGGGCGGCACCGAGATAGTCGCGCACCAGCTCGTCGATCGAAGGCTCGCGCGCCGGGTCCTGCATCCCCTGCTGGAGCCTGAGATAGCCGTAGCGCTGGCCGGTGACGCGGCGGTTGTCCTCCGCGTTGCGCAGGATCGTGGGGCGGATGAAGATCATCAGGTTGGTCTTGGTGCGCGTCTTGGCCTTGGAGCGGAAAAGCTGGCCGAGCGCGGGGATGTCACCGAGCAGAGGCACCTTCTCGATCGTCCGCCGCTCATTGTCGTCGAGCAGGCCGCCGATGATCGCGATCTGGCCGTCGTCCACCGTCAGCGTCGTCTCCACCTCGCGTTTGTTGAGGATCAGGTCCGAATTGTCGCTGGAGACTGGCCCGGCGATGGAACTCACCTGCTGGTGCAGGAACAATTTGATCGAGCCGGAGGAATTGACCTGCGGCCGAACCTCTAGCTGGATGCCGACATTCTCGCGCTGCACGGTGCGGAAGGCATTGTCGAAATTCTGGCTGAGCGCCTGCCCCGTGGTGATCGGAATCTCCTGCCCCACCAGGATGCGCGCCTCCTGATTGTCCAGCGTGATGAGGCTGGGCGCCTGCAACAGGTTGGACGTGGTGTCGGATTTCACCGCGTTGATGATCGTGCCGAAGATCGTGTCGCCGATCTTGCCGGCATAGCCGCCGAAGCCGCCGCTGGAGCCGAGGATCGAGTTCACCGCCTGCTGCGCCAGCGCATCGCTCACGCTGTTGTCTGTGGTGGTGACGGTCGTGGTGCCGTTGACCGTGGTGGTCGTCGTCGCAAGCTGCCGCGCGCCGACCGCGCCCGCGATCGTCAGCAGGTTCGGCGCGGAATTGGAGAAGCTGGTCGCGCCGAAGCCACCACCCTTCAGGCTACCCAGCAGGAACTGGAAGCCGAGCTGGTTCGCGGTCGCGTCCGAAACCTCGGCGACGATCGCCTCCACCAGCACCTGCTCGCGCCGCGTGTCGAGCTGGCGCACCACTTCCGACAACTGCCGCTGGATATCGGCCGGCGCGGCGATGACGATCGCATTCGCGCCGACGAAGCGCGTGACGACCGCGGGCGCGCGGCCGCCCTGCGTGGAGATCGCCGCCTGACCGGCGGAG
>JASGGR010000042.1:0-21098 GCA_047602705.1 Sphingomonas bacterium
GATCAGCCGGGCGGTTTCGTGGGCGGCCTGCTGGTCCTCGCTGGAGATGACGATCGCGGCGTAGCGGCCGAACGGCGGTGCGCCCGCCTCGCGCCGCGCCTCCGTCTCGGCGGCATAGAAGGCTTCGCCGTCGCCGGTCACCAGCGCCCGCATCACCTGCGCCTTCGGGCTGTGCGTCTGGATATAGACATGGCCCGGCTTCTCCCCCCGCCCGGCGCGGCCGGAGACCTGCCGAATCTGCTGGAAGGTGCGTTCGGCTGCGCGCAAATCGCCGCCCTCCAGCCCGAGGTCGGCGTCCACCACGCCCACCACGGTCAGGTTCGGGAAGTGATAGCCCTTGGTCACGAGCTGGGTGCCGACGACGATATCGATCTCGCCCGCCTCCATCCGGTTCACGAACTCCGCCGCCTTCGCGGGCGACCAGATCGTGTCGGACGTGACCACCGCCACCCGCGCCTCCGGGAAAAGCGCCGCCACCTCGTCCGCGATCCGCTCAACGCCGGGGCCGCAGGCGACAAGCGAATCCTCGTCCTGACATTCCGGGCAGACGCGCGGCACCGGCTCGACATGGCCGCAATGATGGCAGGCGAGCCGCCGCGTCAGGCGATGCTCCACCATCCACGCGGTGCAATTGGGGCATTGGAAGCGGTGCCCGCACGTCCGGCACAGGGTGAGCGGGGCATAGCCGCGCCGGTTGAGGAACAGGAGCGACTGCTCGCCCTTTTCCAGCGTCTCGCCCAGCGCCTTCACCAGGGGCGGGGCGAGCCAGCGGCCGCGATCGGGCTTCTGCTCCAGCAAATCGATCGTCTCGATCGTCGGCAGTTCCGCCGCGCCATAGCGGCCGGGGAGACGAAGCTCGGCGTAATTGCCCAGCGTCACCTGCTGGCGCGTCTCGATCGCCGGGGTGGCGGAGGCGAGGATCACCGGGCAGCCCTCGAACTTGCCGCGCATCACCGCCACGTCGCGCGCGTGGTAATGCACGCCTTCCTCCTGCTTGAAGCTCGTCTCGTGCGCCTCGTCCACCACGATCAGGCCGAGATCGGCATAGGGCAGGAACAGGGCCGAACGCGCGCCGACTGTCACCGCCGCCTGGCCCGTGGCGATCGCCCGCCACGCGCGGCGGCGCTGTGAGGCGCGCAGGCCGCTATGCCACGCCACCGGCTCGCAGCCGAAGCGATCGTGGAAACGCTTGAGGAACGGCTCGGTCAGCGCGATCTCCGGCAGGAGGACGAGGCATTGCCGCCCCTGCCGGATCGCCTCCGCCACGGCCTCGAAATAGACCTCGGTCTTGCCCGATCCGGTCACGCCGTCGAGCAGGGTCGGGTGGAAATCATGTGCGGCCACGTCCGCCACCAGCGCATCCGCGGCCGCCTGCTGCTCGGGCGACAGCGCGGGGGGGGCGTGATCCGGGTCGGGCAATGGATAGGGGCTGTCGATATCCACCTCCACGCCCTCGATCGCGCCGGCCTTCACCAATCCACGGATCACGCCTTCGGAGACGTCGGCGATCGTCGCCAGTTCGCGGATCAGCCCCTGCCGATCGCCGATCCGCTCCAGCGCCTGCGCGCGCTGAGGGGTGAGGCGATCGGGGACATGGCCCGTGGCGCGATATTCCACGATCAGCTTCTGTCCCTCCAGCGCGGCGGTGGAGGACAGCGCCATGCGCACCACGGAAGCGGGCGGGGCGAGATAATAATCCGCCGTCCATTCGACCAGCCGGCGCAAGGGCGCGCGCAGCGGCGGAGCGTCGGCCACCGCGATCAGGTTGCGGAGGCGATTGTCCCCTACCTCGGCATCGGAGGGCATCCGCTCCGGCTCCCACACCACGCCGACGAGCTGGCGCGGCCCTAGGGGCGCCACGACGATCGATCCCGGCTCGACATCCATCCCGCGCGGGACACGATAATCGAGCGGGCCGAGCGCGGAATTGAGCACCAGAACGCGGGCACGGGAGGACATGGCGGGACATATGGCGTGTCGGCGCGACGGGCGCAAAGTCCACGAAGCTCGCACATGTAAACCGATGCCGAACGTGAAGGGGCACGCGCAGGACCGGGCAGGCGGATGGACGGTGTGACGAAACACACCTACCCTCGCCCGATGACCGCCCTCGGCCCCGAATATGGCGCATATCTCGCGCGGGATCGCCGGTCGGCGCATACCGTGCGCGCCTATGTCGCGACGGCGAACCGGCTGCTCGGCTTCCTTGCCCGCCATTGGGGCGGACCGGTCGATCGCGCCGCGCTGGCGCGGGTGGAGGCGGCGGACCTGCGCGCCTATCTCGCGTATCGGCGGGGCGAAGGACTGTCCAGCGCGTCCGCCGCGCGGGAATTGTCGGCGGTGCGCGGCTTCCTCGACTGGGCGAACGGCGAAGGTGCTGCTCCGCGCGTCAAGGGGCCGCGCGTGAAGAAGGGCGTGCCGCGCCCCGTCTCCCCCGACGAAGCCGTGGCGCTGGCGGAGGAAGTGGCGGAAAGCGCGCGCCACGAATGGGTCGGCGCGCGGGACTGGGCCGTATTGCTCCTGCTCTATGGCGCGGGCCTGCGCATCGGCGAGGCGATCGGCCTGACGGGCGTCGTGATCCCGCTGGGCGAGACGCTCCCCGTCACCGGCAAGCGCGACAAGACGCGGATCGTGCCCCTGCTCCCGCAGGTGCGCGCCGCGATCGAGGCCTATGTGGCGCAATGCCCATGGCCGATCTCGCCCCATGCGCCCCTGTTTCGCGGGGTGCGCGGCGGGCCGCTCTCGCCCGGTATCGTGCGCAAGGGCGTGCAGGCGGCGCGCGGGCGGCTGGGGCTTTCGGAACGGACCACGCCGCATGCGCTGCGCCATAGTTTCGCGACGCACCTGCTGGGGCGCGGCGCGGACCTGCGCGCGCTGCAGGAGCTGCTCGGCCACGCCAGCCTCAGCTCGACGCAAATCTACACCGCCGTGGATGCGGCGCATCTGCTGGATGTCTACCGGAACGCACATCCCCGGGGATGATGCTTAGCACGTCCTTAAACCTCGCCCGCTAGACCCGCCAGCGATGAAGACGCTGCTCATATTCGGCACCCGGCCCGAAGCCATCAAATTGTTCCCCGTCGTCCGCGCGCTGATGGAGACGCCGGGCGTCACCCCGCGCATCTGCGTCACGGCGCAGCATCGCGGGCTGCTCGATCAGGTGCTGGAGATCGCGGGCCTGACGCCCGACATCGACCTCGACCTGATGGAGCCGGGGCAGACGCTCGACCGGCTCACCGCGCGGCTGCTCACCGGGCTGGGCGAGGCGATGGACCGCGAAGCGCCCGATCGCGTGATCGTGCAGGGCGACACCGCCACCGCCATGGCCGGCGCGCTCGCGGCTTATTACCGTAAGATCCCGGTCGCGCATGTCGAGGCGGGGCTGCGCTCCGGCGATATCTATCATCCCTGGCCGGAGGAGGTGAACCGCCGCATCGTCGCCCCGATCGCGGACCTGCATTTCGCCCCCACCGACACCGCCGCCGCCGCGCTGGCGCGTGAGAATATCCACGGCGGCGTCCACGTCACCGGCAATACGGTGATCGACGCGCTTCTGTGGACACGCAAGCGAATCGCCGCCGAACCTGAACTCGCCGATGGGCTGGACCGGATCGCCGCGCGATTCGCGGGCAGGAAGATGGTGCTCGTCACCACCCACCGCCGCGAGAATTTCGGCGAGGGAATGGAAAATATCGCCCGCGCCATCGCCCGTATCGCGGAGCGCGACGATCTGGCCGTGCTGTTTCCGATGCACCCCAACCCCAATGTCGGCGCGGTGATGGATCGTATCCTCGGCGATCGCCCCAATATCGCGCGAATCGCCCCGCTCGATTATCCGCATTTCATCCGCGCGCTGGAGATGTGCCACCTCGCCCTCACCGATTCGGGCGGGGTGCAGGAGGAAGCGCCCGCGCTCGGCAAGCCCGTGCTGGTGATGCGCGACACGACCGAGCGGCCGGAAGGCGTTTCCGCCGGCACCGCGCGGCTGGTCGGCACCGATGCGGCGCGGATCGTTTCCGAAGTCTTCACCCTTGTGGACGACAAGGCCGCTTATGCCGCGATGGCCCGCGCCCATAATCCCTTCGGTGACGGCCGTGCGGCGGAACGGATTGCGAAAGTGATTGCCGATGCTGGCCGATAACGAACTGAACGTCGCCGTCCTGGGCCTTGGCTATATCGGCCTGCCGACCGCGGCGGTGATCGCGCGCACCGGCGCGCGGGTGCTGGGCGTGGACGTGGACGCGCATGTGGTGGAAACGGTCAACTCGGGGCGTGTCCACATCGAGGAGGTCGATCTCGACGGCCTCGTCTCCGGCGTGGTCGCGCGCGGCAGCCTGCGCGCCTCGCTAGCGATCGAGCCGGCAGACGTGTTCGTCATCGCGGTGCCGACGCCGTTCGCGGACGATCATGCGCCGAACATCGGCTATGTGCTGAAGGCCGCAACCACGATCGCTGCCGTGCTGAAGCCGGGCGACGCGGTGATCCTGGAATCCACCTCCCCCGTCGGCACGACGGAAGCCGTGCGCGACCTGCTCGCGAAGCTGCGGCCGGACCTGAAGATGCCGGGCGCCTCCGGCGAGGCGGCGGATATCGCCATCGCCTATTGCCCGGAACGCGTGCTGCCCGGGCGTATCCTGGTCGAGCTGATCGACAATGATCGCGTGATCGGCGGCATCACCCCGCGCTGCGCGCGCAAGGCGCTGGCCTTCTACCGCCGCTTCGTGCGCGGCGCGTGCGTCACCACCAACGCGCGCGCGGCGGAGATGACGAAGCTGACCGAGAACTCCTTCCGCGACGTGAACATCGCCTTCGCCAACGAGCTGAGCATCGTCGCGGAGAAGATGGGCGTGGACGTGTGGGAGGTGATCCGCCTCGCCAACCGCCACCCGCGCGTCAACATCCTCCAGCCCGGCCCCGGCGTGGGCGGGCATTGCATCGCGGTGGACCCGTGGTTCCTCGTTCACGCCGATCCCGCCAACACGCCGCTGATCCGCACCGCGCGCGAGGTGAACGACGGCAAGACCGATCATGTCGTCGCCCGCGCGACCGCGCTGCTGGAGGCCTTGCCGGGCGTGAAGGTCGCCTGCCTCGGGCTGGCCTTCAAGCCCAATATCGACGACTTCCGCGAAAGCCCCGCGCTCAAGGTGACAGAGGCCCTGGCGGCACGATTCGGCTCGCGGATCGCGGTGGTGGAGCCTTATGCGCGGGAACTGCCCGCATCGCTGGCGCAGGCGGGCGCGCAACTCATCGATATCGACAGCGCGATCGCCGATTGCCCGATCATGATCGTGCTGGTGGACCACGACCTGTTCCGCTCCGTGCCCGGCGAGGAACGCGCGGGCAAGCATGTGCTCGACACGCGCGGCATCTGGGGCGACGCGAATCTTTCGATCGCGCCCTCCGACGGGAAACTGCGCGCGGCCTGAATACCTTCGCCGTCATGCCGGACGTGATCCGGCACGACGACACGGGACGAAGACGTCAGCGCACCAGCCGCCGCTCGATCGCGTCCCAGATCATGCCGGCCACGTCCGTCCCGTCGAATCGCTCGATCGCGACGATCCCGGTGGGCGAGGTGACGTTGATCTCGGTCAGCCATTCACCGCCGATCACGTCGATGCCGACGAAGATCAGCCCGCGCCGCTTCAGTTCCGGCCCGAGCGCGGCGCAGATCTCGCGCTCGCGTTCCGTAAGCACCGTCTTCTCGGCCGAGCCGCCGACCGCGAGGTTGCTGCGGAACTCGCCCTCGCTCGGCAGGCGGTTGATCGCGCCGGCCACTTCTCCGTCGACCAGCACGATGCGCTTGTCGCCCTTGGCCACGCCGGGAAGGAAGGCCTGGATCATGTGCGGCTCGCGCCAGGCGGCGTTGAACACCTCGATCAGCGCGGAGAGGTTCTCACCCTCCGGCCCGACGCGGAAGATCGCCTTGCCGCCGTTGCCGTGCAGCGGCTTCACCACGATCGCGCCATGCTGCCTCAGGAAGGCGCGCGCCTCCTCCAGCGAGCGGGTGACGAGCGTGGGCGGCATGAAGCGCGCGTAATCGAGGACGAACACCTTTTCCGGCGCGTTGCGCACGCTGGCGGGATCGTTGACCACCAATGTGCGGTCGGCGATCCGCTCCAGCAGGTGGGTGGCGGTGATATAGCCCAGGTCGAACGGCGGGTCCTGTCGCATCAGCACGACATCCGCCTCGTCGCCGAGATCGAGCCGCACGGGATCGCCGAAGCGGAAATGGTCGCCCGCGACGCGCTGCACCGTCACGGGCCGCGCCTGCGTCCAGAGATGTCCGTCGGCCCAGTTGAGGTCGCTCGCGGCATAATGGAACATGCGATGACCGCGCTTCTGCCCCGCGAGCATCAGCGCGAAGCTCGAATCGCCCGCGATGTTGATCGTTTCGAGCGGGTCCATCTGGACGGCGACGTTGAGGGTCATGCGGGCTTTTCCAATATATTTCGAGGACGGGATTTAAGAGCGGCGAAAGTCTTAGCCAACCCAGGCATTTTCGATGTGCCGGGGCCTCACCCCCGGCGCGAGCAGGATCACGTCCACCCGGATATCCTCGCCCTCCGTGGCATAGACCGGCATCAGCACCTCCGCCGCCGCAGCGACGCGGGCGAGCCTGCGCTGGTCGATCGCGAAATCGAGATCGGCGGCGAGCGCCCGTGTCTTCACCTCGACGAAGGCGACGAGGCCGGGGCGCTTCGCCACCAGATCCACCTCGCCCGCCGGCGTCCGCACCCTTTGCGCCACGACGCGCCAGCCCTTGAGGCGCAGCCACCACGCCGCCAGCCGCTCCCCGCGACGGCCCGCCGCCTCCGCCGCGCGGCGGTCCTTCACGCCTTCAGCTCCATCGCGCGGGCGTAGAGCGCCTTGCGATCGAGGCCGAAGCGCTTCGCCACCTCCCCCGCCGCCTTCGACGCGGGGAGCCGGGCGAGCGCCTCCACGAGCGCGGCCTCCGCATCCTCCGCGCTCGCGGGCGGGTCCTCGCCGGGCGGGGCGACGACCACCACGATCTCCCCCTTCGGCGGCGCATCGGCATAACGCGCGGCAAGCGTGGAGAGCGTGCCCGTCACCGCCTCCTCGAATTTCTTGGTGATCTCCCGCGCCACCGCCGCCTCGCGATCGCCCAGCCCCTCGGCCAGCGCGCCCAGCGTCACCGACAGGCGCGGGCCGCTTTCGTAGAATATGAGCGTGGCGCGCACCGCCGCCACCTCCGCGATGGCCGCAGCCTTCGCGCCCTGCTTCGCGGGAAGGAAGCCCATGAACAGGAAGCGATCGGTCGGCAGGCCCGCGAGCGTCAGCGCGGCGACCGCCGCGCACGGGCCGGGAATCGTCACCACCTGGTGCCCCGCCGCGCGCGCGTCGCGCACCAGCTTGAAGCCGGGGTCCGAGATCAGCGGCGTGCCCGCGTCGGACACCAGCGCCACCGCCTCGCTCCCCAGCCGCGCGATCAGCCCGGGGCGCACGGCATCGGCATTGTGATCGTGATAGGGCTGCATCGGGCGCTTCGTTCCGATGTGGCGCAGCAGCGTGGCGGTGACGCGCGTGTCCTCCGCCGCGATCAGGTCGGCGTGCGCCAGCACCTCCGCGGCGCGGGGAGAAAGGTCGCCGAGATTGCCGATAGGGGTCGCGACGATGTAGAGGCCGGGGGAGAGTAAAGTCACGAGGGGTTACATGGCAGAAGCGATGACCATGCCGCAACGGGGACGCGGGCTGTTCCGGCTGGCGGCATTTGCCGGGGCGCTGCTGCTCGCCGCGTGCCAGACGGTGGTGCCGCGCGGCCCCGCGCCCGCGCCGGAGCCGCCCAAGGCCCCGCCGGTTTCCGAAACCGAGGTGCAGCAGGGCCTGCCGCGTGACACCGCGCGCAACCGCGTCGCATTGCTCGTGCCGCTGACGGGCGCGAATGCCGGCGTGGGCAAGAGCCTCGCCAACGCCACCCAACTCGCTTTGCTCGATTCGCGCAACGACAAGGTGCGGATCACCAGCTACGACACCGCCACCGGCGCGGGCGCGGCCGCGCGGCGCGCGGTTTCGGAAGGGGCGCAACTGATCCTCGGCCCGCTGCTGGCGGAGGACGTGCGCGCCATCGCCCCGATCGCGCGCGCGGCGAAGGTGCCGGTGCTGTCCTTCTCCAACGACACGTCGGTGGCGGGCGAGGGCGTCTATCTGATGGGCTATGCGCCGGGGCAGTCGATCGAGCGCGTGGTTTCCTATGCGCGCGGGCGCGGCGTGACGAATTTCGGGGGGCTGATCCCCAATTCGCTCTATGGCTCCCGCGCCTCCACCTCATTCCTGCGCGCGGTGGAGAATAACGGGGGCAAGGTCGTCTCGCTGCAAACCTATGACCGCACCGGCGGGGCGATGGCCGCCGCCGTCGGCCGGATGGCGAAGGACGCGCCGTTCGACGGCGTGCTGATCGCTGACAGCGGGGCCGCGGCCGCAACCGGCGCGCCGCTGGTGCGGAAATCCAGCCCCTCGGTGCGGATACTCGGCACCGAATTGTGGAATTCCGACAGCAACGTCGCGTCACGCGGCGGGCTGGAGGGCGCTTGGTTCGCCAGCGTGTCGAACGGTCTCTATCGCCAATATGCGGCAAAATACCGCCAGCGTTTCGGCACCGCGCCCTATCGGCTCTCAAGCCTCGGCTATGACGCGGTGCTGCTGACCGTGCGCATCTCGCGCGACTGGAAGATCGGAACGCCCTTCCCCGAAGGGCGGCTGCGTTCGGGCGAGGGCTATGCCGGGATCGACGGCGCGTTCCGCTTCGGCCGCGACGGCGTGGCCGAGCGCGCGCTGGAGGTGCAGGAGATCCATGGCGAGGGCACGACGGTGGTGTCGCCGGCACCCACCGGGTTCGACAAATAGCGGGGGAAGCTCAGCCTCCCCGCACGATCGCGGGGAGGATCGCGTCGAGCAGCAGCATCCCGGCGGGCAGAACGCGCAGGCGATCGCCTTCCAGCCGCACCATGTCCGGAAGCCGCGCCACCGCTTCCAGATCGACCAGCGCTTCCGCCGGCGCCTCGCCCAATCGCGCGATGCGGGCGAGGTCCACCCCTTCGGCCAGCCGCAGGCCCATCAGCAGCGCCTCCTGCGCCTGCGTCGGGGGGGAGAGCGCGTCCTCCGCCTCGATGCCATGGCCGTTGCGCGCCACGGCCGTCAGCCAATTCTCCGGCTTGCGCCGCCGCCGCGTCGCCAGCCCGAGCCGCCGCCCGTGCGCGCCGGGGCCGATACCGGCATAATCGCGATAGCGCCAGTAAGCGAGATTGTGGCGGCTCTCCTCGCCGGCGCGCGCGTGGTTGGAGATTTCATAGGCGGGCAGCCCGGCCGCCGCCGTCATCGCCTGCGTCGCTTCGTAGAGGTCGGCCGCCGCATCACCGTCCGGAATCGTCAGCCGCCCGGCGGCGGCCTCGGTGGCGAAGCGCGTGCCCGGCTCGATCGTGAGCTGGTAGAGCGAAAGATGCCCGGTGCCGAAGCCCAGGCCCCGCGCCAGCTCCGCCTCCCATGCCGCAAGCGACTGGCCGGGGCGGGCGTAGATCAGGTCGAAGCTCACCCGCCGGAAGGCGAGCTGCGCCGTCTCCAGCGCGCGCAGCCCCTCCATGACGTCATGCGCGCGGCCGAGGAAGCGCAGCGCCTCGTCGTCCAGCGCCTGCAGCCCGAGCGAGACGCGGTTCACGCCCGCCGCCGCGATATCGCCGAACCGCGCCGCCTCCACAGAGGACGGGTTGGCTTCCAGCGTGATCTCCACGCCATCGGCCAGCCCCCAAGCGGCCTCCGCCGCCGCGATCACCGCCGCCACCGTTTCGGGCGGCATCAGCGAGGGTGTGCCGCCGCCGAAGAAGATCGACGAAACCCGCCGCCCCGGCAGCAGCGCCGCCTCATGCGCGAGATCGGCGAGCAGCGCCGCACGCCACTCCGCCTGATCCACCTCAGCGCGGACGTGGCTGTTGAAATCGCAATAAGGGCATTTCGAAACGCAGAACGGCCAATGGACGTAAAGCGCAAGGGAGTTGTCGTCGGCCATGCGCTGGTGGATATGGCGGGGATGGGGCGCAAACACCAACTCTTCCTCCTTCCGGTCTTCTGCATGATATCGCTCACGGCCTGCAATCACGGGCTGGCGCGCGTGGCGAAGCCGCATTTCTCCAACCAGACCGACCCGCGCAGCCCGGCGCTGCTGCGGCAGACGATGCTGGACGGGCAGAATGCCGAACGCATAAGGCTCGGCCTGCCGCCGCTGGTATGGGACGACACCTTGGCCGTCGCCGCGCGCGCCCATGCGGAAGCCATGGCGCGCACCGGGCAGTTCATCCATTCCAGCCAGGGGCCGGGCGGCGGGCCGCAGGGCCAGAACCTGTGGATGGGCACGCGCGACGCCTATCGCTTCGAGCAGATGCTGGGCAAGTGGGTCGACGAGCGGCAGGTGTTCGTTGATGCGCCCGCGCCCGGCTTCAGCACCACCGGGAGCTGGAAGGATGCGGCGCACTACAGCCAGATCGTGTGGCGCAGCACACGGCGGATGGGATGCGCGATCGCCTTCGACGCGCAGAGGGAATATCTCGCCTGCCGCTACCTGCCGGCGGGCAATGTCGTGGGTCAGGCGGCCTATTGAGCGACGCGCCGCTCCTTCCCGCCCCGCTCGCCGACTGGTTCGCGCTGCGCGGATGGTCGCCGCGCCGCCATCAGCAGGCGATGCTGGCGGAGGCGCGGGCCGGCCGCCACGCGCTGCTCGTCGCGGCCACCGGGGCGGGCAAGACGCTGGCGGGCTTCCTCCCCACGCTCGCCGACCTGATCGAGCGTCCGGCGGACGGGCTGCACACGCTCTACGTCTCGCCGCTGAAGGCGCTGGCCGCCGATATCGCGCGCAACCTCATGACGCCAATCGACGAAATGGGGCTGGATATCCGCGTCGAGACGCGCACGGGCGACACCTCGTCGGACCGCAAGGCGCGTCAGCGCGCCCGCCCGCCGCAGATCTTGCTGACCACGCCCGAATCCCTCTCGCTGCTGCTTTCCTATCCGGACAGCTTCACGATGTTCGCGGGGCTGAAGACGATCATCGTCGATGAGGTCCACGCCTTCGCCAGCGGGAAGCGCGGCGACCTGCTCGCGCTTTCCATGGCGCGGTTGCGGGCGATCGCGCCCGATTGCCGCCGCGTCGCGCTTTCCGCCACGGTGGCGGACCCGGACGAATATCGCGCATGGCTCGCGCCCGACGGCGATATCGAGGCGGTGGCGCTGGTGGAGGGCGATCCGGGCGTCGAGCCGGACATCGCGATCCTGCTGCCCGAGGGGAAGGTGCCATGGGCGGGCCATTCCGGCCGCTATGCCGCGCGGCAGGTGATGGCGGAGATCGAGACGCACAAGACGACGATCGTCTTCTGCAACACCCGCAGCCTGGCCGAGCTGATCTTCCAGGACCTGTGGAAGGAGAATCTGCTCCAGCTTCCCATCGGCATCCACCACGGCAGCCTTGAGAAGGAGGCCCGCGCCAAGGTGGAGGGCGCGATGGCCGCCGGGCGGCTGCGCGCGCTCGTCGCCACCGCCAGCCTCGATCTCGGGGTGGACTGGGGCGATGTGGATTGCGTGATCCAGATGGGCGCGCCGAAAGGCTCGTCGCGCCTGCTGCAGCGGATCGGACGCAGCAATCACCGGCTGGACGAGCCGTCGGAGGCGATCGTCGTGCCCGGCAACCGCTTCGAATATCTGGAGGCGCGCGCCGCGCTCGACGCGGTGGCGGCGGGCGATCTGGATGGCGAGCCGTTCCGCCCCGGCGCGCTCGACGTGCTGGCGCAGCATATCATGGCCTGCGCCTGCGCCGCGCCGTTCGAGGAAGCGGCGCTGCTGGAGGAGGTGCGCTCCGCCCTGCCCTATTCCGCGCTGGATGCGGAGACGTTCGCGCGCGTGATCGGCTTCATCGGCGACGGCGGCTATGCGCTTCGCGCCTATGACCGCTTCAGGCGCCTGTCGCGCGACGCCGACGGCCGCTGGCGGGTGAGCCACCCGAAGTTCGTCGCGCAGCATCGCCTGAACGCCGGGATCATCGTGGAGGCAACGATGCTGCGCGTGCGGTTCAGGAACGGCCGCGCGCTGGGCAAGGTGGAGGAAGGCTTCGCCGCCACGCTCTCCACCGGCGACACCTTCTTCTTCGCCGGGATGAGCCTGGAGGTGGAGAAGATCGATGCGGAGGACCTGATCGTCCGCGCCACCGCCCGGCCCGCGCGTATCCCCACTTATGGCGGCGCGCGGATGCCGATCTCCACCCATCTCGCCGATCGCGTGCGCGGCTTTCTGGCGAACGAGGGCGAGTGGCGGCGCTTCCCGCCGGACGTGCGCGAATGGCTGGAGATACAGGCGCGCCGCTCCGCCTTGCCGCGCACCGACCAGTTGCTGGTGGAGACCTTCCCGCACGAGGGGCGGCATTATGTGGTCGCCTACAGCTTCGAGGGCTGGAACGCCCACCAGTCGCTTGGGATGCTCGTCACCCGGCGGATGGAGACCCTGGGGTTGAAGCCGCTCGGCTTCGTCGCATCCGATTATGCGCTCGCCTGTTATTCGCTGGAGCCGGTGATTGATCCGAAGCCCCTGTTCTCGCCCGATATCCTCGAACATGAATTCGTAGACTGGGTGCAGCAATCGCATCTGCTGAAGCGCGCCTTCCGCGAGGTGGCGGTGATCGGCGGACTGGTGGAGCGCCAGCATCCGGGGAAGCGCAAGACGGGCAAGCAGGTCACTTTCTCCACCGACCTGATCTATGACGTGCTGCGCCGTTACGAGCCGGGGCACATCCTGTTGCAGGCGGCATGGGCCGACGCGCGGGCGCGGATGACGGACGTCGGACGGCTCGCCGACCTGCTCGATCGCGCGGGGAGCACGATGCTGCACATGGACCTTCCCCGCATCTCGCCGCTGGCGGTGCCCGTCCTCGTGCTGATCGGACGGGAGCGGGTGGCGACGGACCTTGCCGACGATGCGTTGCTGATGGAGGCGGACGCGCTGGCGCGGGATGCGATGCGCGCGGATTGATCGCCGCGATTTCCCGCTTGCGAAAGGCCCGATTCGGGCGCACCCTCCATTCCATGAAACGGATGCTTGCCATGCCGTTGCTGCTGCTTCTCGCGGCGCAATCCCCGGTGCAGCAGCCGGCCCCTGTAGCACCCCCGGCGGAAGCGGTTCCGCCGTTGGGCGACCTGCTGGATTTCGGCGCCAACGGGGAACGGATGACGGTTCCCGTCCATATCGCCAATGCCGGCCCCTATCGCTTCATCATCGACACCGGCGCGCAGCGCACCGTGGTGAGCCGCGAGCTGGCCAATGTGCTGCGCCTCGCCGCAGGCCGCAACGTGCGCGTCACAGCGATGACCGGAATCAGCGAGGTGGCGACGGTGGTGATCCCGTCCATCACCGTCGGCGCGCTCGGCGGCGAGCGGATCGAGGCGCCCGCGCTGGAGGGGCGCTATCTCGGCGCGCCGGGGATGCTTGGAATCGATTCGCTGCAGGGCCATGCGCTGGCGATCGATTTCGAGAAGGGATCGATGCTCGTCTCGCCCTCGCGCAAGCGCGCTTCCAGCGAATCGCACGATCCCAACGAGATCGTGGTGAGGGCGCGCAACCTGTTCGGCCAGATGGTCGTCACCGAAGCCTATGTCGGGCGCCAGCGGGTGCGCGTGATCCTCGATACCGGATCGGCGGTGACGATGGGCAATCGCGCGCTGGAACGCGCGGTGATGAAGCGCGGCGTGAAGGGCGTGCCGATCACGCTGACCGGGGTGACGGGCGAGCAGGTGACGGTGAACTACACCGTGCTCAACACCGTGAAGCTCGGCACGATGTCGATCAGCGACATGCCGATCGCCTATGCCGAAAACGATGCGCCGCCGTTCAAGGCCTTCGGGCTGGAGAATCACCCCGCGCTGATGCTCGGCATGGACGCGCTGAAGCTGTTCCGCCGGGTGGATATCGATTTCGCCAATCGCGAGGTGCGCTTCCTGATGCCCCGCGCTGCCAGGGCGAGCTGAGGCGAGCCGAAACAGTTGCGCGACGCAACTTTGCCTGTAACGGTCCGCCGCAAGACCGTTGCAGGGAGAGAATGAATGCGTGCTGTGCTGTTGGCGGGAATCGCCGCGCTTGGGCTGGCCCCCTCGATCGCCGAGGCGCAGGAGCGGCCGGACCAGAAGGCCTTCTTCTCGCTCTACAAGGAGCTGGTGGAGACGAACACGGTCGTCGGCGTCGGAAGCTGCACCAAAGCGGCCGCGCAGATCGCCGCGCGGCTGAAGGCGGCGGGCTATGCCGATGCCGACATCACGCAATTCTCCACGCCAGAGCATCCCGACGACGGCGGCGTGGTCGCGATCCTGAAGGGGTCCGACGCGAAGGCGAAGCCGATGCTGCTGCTCGGCCATATCGACGTGGTCGCCGCGAAGCGCGAGGATTGGCAGCGCGATCCGTTCAAGCTGGTCGAGGAGAACGGTTTCTACTACGCGCGCGGCACGGTGGACGACAAATCCATGTCCGCCATCTGGGCGGATACGATGATCCGCTTCAAGCAGCAGGGCTACAAGCCGAAGCGCACGATCAAGATGGCGCTGACCTGCGGCGAGGAAACCACCTATGCCTTCAACGGCGCGGACTGGCTCACCGCCAACCGGCCGGAGCTGGTGAGCGGCGAATTCGCGCTGAACGAAGGCGGCGGCGGGCGTTTCAGCGCCGATGGCAAGCCGGAAGTGCTGGCGGTGCAGGTGGGCGAGAAGGCCGCGCAGAACTTCACCTTCGTCGCGACCAATCCGGGCGGCCACAGCTCCGCGCCGACGCCGGAGAATGCGATCTACGAGCTGGATGACGCGCTGCGCGCCGTGCAGAATTACGATTTCCCGACGAAGCTGACCGACACCACCCGCGCTTTCCTCACCGCGACGGCGAAGGGCGCGCCGGGGCCGGTGGCGGATGCGATCAGCCGCCTGCTCGCCAATCCGCAGGATGCGCAGGCCAATGCGATCCTCAACCGCGACAAGCTGCTCCATTCCACGCTCCGCACCACCTGCGTCGCGACGCTGGTGAACGCGGGCCATGCCGAAAACGCGCTGCCGCAGCGCGCCACCGCCAACGTCAATTGCCGCATCTTCCCCGGCGAGAGCGTGGAGGGCACGCTGGCGAAGCTGCAGGAGCTTGCGGGCGCGAAGGTGAAGGTCACCGCCAACCAGCCGATCCGGCCGATCGCCGTGCCGCCGGCGCTCGATCCGAAGATCATCGGCCCGATGAAGACGGTGGGGGCGAAATATTTTCCCGGCGTGCCGATGGTGCCGATGATGTCCACGGGCGCCACCGACGCGGTGTTCTTCGGCAAGATCAACATGCCGGTCTATGGCGCGCCGGGGATTCTGGTTGAGACGGATCTCAACGGCATCCACGGCCTGAACGAACGCATCCGTATCTCCGGGCTGTATCAGGGCCGGGATTATCTGTTCGATCTGGTGAAGACCTACGCGGGGTAAGCCGGTTGATCGCCCCGCCGGCTTGCGGCATGGCGGGGCAATGGTTCGCTTTTCGTTCGCTGGTCAGGAGCTTGCCGCGCTGCCGGAGGGCGCATTGTTCTGGCCGGCGCGCGGGGCGCTGCTGATCGCCGACCTCCATCTGGAGAAAGCGAGCTTTTTCGCGAGCGCGGGCCAGATGCTGCCGCCTTATGATTCGCTGGCGACGCTGGCGAATCTCTCCGCGCTGGCCGATCGCGTCGCGGCGCGGGAAATCTGGTGTCTCGGCGACAGCTTCCATGACGTCGACGGCGGCGAACGCCTGACTTCCCCGGCGCTTGAGATGCTGCGCGCGCTGATGGCGAAGGCGCGCTGGACATGGATCACCGGCAACCACGATCCCGCCGTCGCCGCGTATTGCGGCGGCGAGGTGGCGGAGGAAGCGCTGGTGGACGGCATCGTCCTGCGCCACGAGGCGGAGCCGGGCGACCCGCGCCCGGAACTCTCCGGTCATTTCCACCCACGCCTGCGCATCCGCGTCCGCGGGCGGCTCGTCTCGCGCCGCTGCTTCGTGGCGAGCGGGCGAAAGATCGTGCTGCCCGCGTTCGGCGCGCTCACCGGCGGGCTGGATGCCGCCCATCCCGAAATCGCCCGCGCGATGGGGGAAGAGGCGGAGGCGCTGGTGCCGGTCGAGGATCGCCTGCTCCGGTTCCCGCTGGCGGCTTGACGCCACCTCCCCCCGGAACGCCCTTAAACCATCACCCCCTGCAGCAATTTCGGCAGCGCGCCCGCCTCGCCGCGCGCTTCCGCCATGAAGCGCGCCTTCAGCGGCGGCAGGCGATCGACCGCAGAGATGCCGAAGCGCCGAAGCGCGCTCGCCGCGCGGCCCGGGATGCCGAACAGGCGGGTCAGCGCATCGGTCGCGCCCGCCACCATCAGCGTGTCGAGGCTGCGCCAGCGCTGATAGCGATCGAGCAATTGCGCGTCGCCCGCCTCCAGCCCGATTCGCCGCCCCTCGACCAGCACCTCCACCAGCGCAGCCACATCGCGCAGGCCGAGGTTCAGCCCCTGTCCCGCGATCGGATGGATGCCGTGCGCCGCATCGCCCACCAGCGCCAGCCGCTCCGCCGTCATCTTCGCAGCGTGGTGGAAACCGAGCGGATAGCTCGATCGCGGGCTGGCGGCGGTGAGCGCGCCGAGGAAGCCGCCCATCCGTTTCTCCGCTTCCGCCAGGAAGGCCCGATCGCCCAGCTTCAGCATCGCGGGCGCATCCGCCCCCTTCACCGTCCAGACGATCGCGGAACGATGCCCCGCCGCATCATCCACCAGCGGCAGCAATGCGAACGGCCCGGCGGGATAGAATATCTCGTAGGCCGTATCCTCATGCGAGCGTTCATGGTTGAACGCGGCGATGATCGCTGTGTGATCGTAGCGCCATTGCGCGACATCGATCCCCGCCGCCAGGCGTGTGGGCGAATTGCGCCCCTCCGCCGCGACCAGCAGGGAGGCGGTGACGGTTTCCCCGGTCGACAGTTCCGCCGTCACCCCGCCCGCCGACCGCTCCACCGAAAGCGCGCGCGTCTTCATCCTGAGATCGACGGTGGAGCCTTTCAGCGCCTCCGCCAGCGCGATCCGCATCCGGCGGTTCTCATACATGGTGCCCAACGCGCCGTCGTCGGCATCGGGGATGAAATCGAGCTTGCCCGGCGCCAGCCCGTCGCTCACCCGGATATGGCGGATCTCGCAGCCATGTCCGGCCAGCCCCCCGCCCACGCCGATCGCCTCCAGCATCCGGTGGCTGGCGCTCGCGATCGCGGAGGCACGGCCGTCAAAGCCGGCTGCGGTGGTGACGCCGGGGTCAGCCGGGTCGACCACGATCGTGGAGATGCCGTGGCGATCCAGCGCCAGCGCCAGCGTCGCGCCGACCAGCCCGCCGCCAAGGATTAGGACGTCCGCGTGTTCCATCCGCCACGCTCTATCCCCGAACCGGCGTGCTGCCAATCGCGCTCTCTTGACGCGGGACTCGCGGCGGCAGATGATTCCACCGGAACATTTCAGGAAATCGTCGGGGGACTTGAAGGCAATGGCGAGCCGGGCGGATGCATCGCTGTGGCGCGAAACGGTGAAGGCGGGGGCAGTGCGCAGCGGCGCGCTGATCGTGGCGCTCGCCCTGCTTCTGGGCACCGTGCTGATGGCGCTGGCGCTGGCGACCTATTCGCCGGGCGACGCCGCGCTCAACACCGCGGCAGGCGGCGGATCGCGCAACCTGATCGGCACGGGCGGCGCATGGTTCGCGGATATCGCGCTCACCTTGCTCGGCCCGGCGGTGGCGTTGCTGCTGCCCGTGGGGCCGATCGTGGCGCTGCGGCTGTGGCGCAACCAGCCGGTCGGCGAATGGGGGCGGATGCTGCGCAACGCCGCCCTGGGCGTGGCGCTGATGGCGACCGCATTGGGCTGCGTCTCGCATGGCGCGGTGCCGGCGCTCCCCTTCGGCTGGGGCGGCGCGATCGGGCTGGGCGTGGTCGCTGCGGCCCGCTGGCTCCTGTCTTTCGCGAACAACGCCGCCGTCGCTTATTGGGCGGTGATCGCGCTGGGGCTGATCGCTGGCGTCGCGGGCGCGATCCTGTGGGGCCGGAGCATCGACATCGCCCTGCCGCGCGTATGGCGCACCCGCCGCGAGCGCGCGCCCGCCGCGATCGACGATGAGGACGAGCCGCTCGAGCTCATCCGCCGCCCGGTGCCGCCGCGTCCCGTGGCGCAACCCGATCCGCGCCCCGGCCCGGTCATCAGCGAGCGCACCCTCGCCCCCTCCGCCGCGCGTCCGAAGACGCAGCAGCAACAGCTCGACCTGCGGGACAATTACGTCCTGCCCTCGATCGACCTGCTCACCCCCGCCCCGCCGCCGCAGAACAATGCGATCGACAAGGCCGCGCTCGAGCGCAACGCGCGCCTGCTCGAAACCGTGCTGGACGATTTCCACGTGCGTGGCGAGATCAAGGAGGTCCGCCCCGGCCCTGTCGTCACCATGTATGAGCTGGAGCCGGCGCCGGGGATCAAGGCGACGCGCGTCGTCTCCCTTGCCGACGATATCGCGCGCAACATGTCCGCCGTGTCGGCGCGCGTCGCGACGATCCCGGGACGCACCGTGATCGGCATCGAACTGCCCAACGCCAAGCGCGAGACGGTGTCGCTGCACGAACTGGTCGGATCGCAATCCTTCGAGGATCAGTCCGCCCAACTTCCTGTGATCCTTGGGAAAAACATCGCAGGCGATCCGGTCATCGCCGATCTCGCGCCGATGCCGCATCTGCTGGTGGCGGGCACCACCGGATCGGGCAAGTCGGTCGGCCTGAACTGCATGATCCTGTCCTTGCTCTACCGGCTGACGCCGGATCAGTGCCGGATGATCATGATCGATCCGAAGATGCTGGAATTGTCGATGTATGACGACATTCCGCACCTGCTCGCCCCCGTCGTCACCGATCCGGCCAAGGCGGTGCGCGCGCTCAAATGGGCGGTGGAGCAGATGGAGGATCGCTATCGCCAGATGTCCTCGCTCGGCGTGCGGTCGCTCGGCAGCTTCAACGACAAGGTCCGCGCCGCCCGCGCCAAGGGCACGCCGCTGGGCCGCCGCGTGCAGACCGGCTTCGGGGAGAACGGCCAGCCGGTCTATGAGGAGGAGCAGCTCGATTATCAGGTGCTGCCGCAGATCGTCGTGATCGTGGACGAGCTGGCCGACCTGATGATGACGGCGGGCAAGGAAGTGGAATTCCTCATCCAGCGCCTCGCGCAGAAGGCGCGCGCGGCGGGCATCCACCTCATCATGGCGACGCAGCGCCCCTCGGTGGATGTCATCACCGGCGTCATCAAGGCCAACCTGCCGACCCGCATCTCCTTCCACGTCACCTCGAAGATCGATTCGCGCACCATCCTGGGCGAGCAGGGCGCGGAGCAGCTTCTGGGCAAGGGCGACATGCTCTACATGCCCGGCGGCAAGGGGATCGTGCGCGTCCACGGTCCGTTCGTCTCTGACGACGAGGTTCATGCCGTGACCGATCACTGGCGGGCGCAGGGCGCGCCCGATTACGTCACCTCCGTTACCGAGGAGCCGGAGCAGAGCTTCGATCTGGAAGGCGCACCGACGGGTGAGGATTCGGCCGAGGACCAGCAATATCGCGCCGCGATCCAGTTGGTGTGCGAGAGCCAGAAGGCCTCCACCTCATGGCTCCAGCGCCAGCTCCGCATCGGCTACAACAGCGCCGCCCGCCTGATCGAGCGGATGGAGAAGGATGGCATCGTCGGCCGCCCGGATCACGTCGGCCGCCGCGAGGTGCTGCGCGATGCCGACGGGCATCCGATCTGAATGGTTTAGTCGGAACGGCGCCTCGCTCGCATATGCGAGGGAAGCGCCGTTGCCCCCTCAGCCCAGATTCGCCTTGAAGAAGGCCGCCGTTCGCTCGTCGGCGAGATCGGCCGCCGTGGGCGAGCGGCGGTTGCCCATTTCCGTCGCGAAGCCATGGTCCTCGCCCGGATAATCGTGGATCGTCACGCGCGGATGATCGTCCAGCCCCTCGTGCATCCGTTGCTGCGCCGCCTTGTCGACGAAGCCGTCCTCGCCCGCGACGTGCAGCATCACCGGATGCGCGATCGCGTGCTTCTCGCCCAGCAGCCCGTCGATCCCGACGCCGTAATATCCCACCGCCGCGTCGATATCGGTGCGGCACGCGGTCATGAAAGCCAGCCGGCCGCCGAGACAATAGCCCACGCACCCGACCTTGCCCTTGCCGCCAAGCAGTGCGCGCGCCTTGCGGATCGTCGCCTCGATATCGCGGATGCCCGCGTCCTGATCGAACTGGCCGAACAACTCCAGCCCGCGCTGCATCTCGGCGGGAACGTCGGGGTCAAGCTCGATGCCCGGCCCCAGCCGCCAGAACAGATCGGGCGCGATCGCCAGATATCCCTGCTCCGCCAGCCTGTCGCACTTGCGGCGGATGCCGGCGTTGACGCCGAACACCTCCTGAATCACCACGATCGCGGCCGTGGGCGTGCCAGCCGGCTTCGCCACATAAGCCCCGAACCGGCCATCATGATCCAAAGTTTCGACGTCGATCATCTCACCCATGTTCAAACTCCAGCTTCGCGCGCCCGCGACAGCGCCGGCGATATCCGCTACATCGGCCCAGACGCTATCGCGCGAACCAGCGCGGCTCAAGGAGTGCGGGAATGAAAGTGAATGTCGAAGTGGATTGCACGCCGGAGGAAGCGCGGCGGCTGATGGGTCTGCCCGATCTCACCCCGATCCACGAAGCCTATATCGCCAAGATGCAGGATCTGATCCAGGGCGGCCTGCTGCGTCCGGAAGTTTTTGAGAACATGATGAAAAATTGGGCGCCGATGGGCGAAGCCGGGGTGAATTTCTGGCGCCGGCTGTTCGAGGCGGGAACCAAGCCCGGCGGCTGATGGACACGATTTTCGCGGTTTCCAGCGGCCAGCCCCCCGCCGCCATCGCGGTGCTGCGCGTGAGCGGGCCGCAAGCCGCCGCCGCGGCGGAAGCACTGGCCGGCCCCCTTCCCACGCCTCGCCGCGCGGTCATGCGGCGGCGGGCCGGGCATAACCCGGCAATGTGGCGAGCGC
>JASGGR010000043.1:0-21085 GCA_047602705.1 Sphingomonas bacterium
CCAGTCGCTCGACAGCGGCGGCGGCGCGGAGACGGTTGGCGGCGGAGGGGGCGGGGCCTGCACCGGCGGCCGGGGCGGCGGCGCGGAAGGCGCGCTGACGCACGAGGCGAGCGAGGCGAGGGCGATGGACGATGTGGCGAATGGTATCCGGCGACGCATGACGCAGCTATGACGGGCGAACGCCTCGCGCTCAACCGGAACCGGCGCGGGGGCGGATCGGTTCAGCGCAACGAACATGAAGGAAGATGTGGATGGGCAAGGACGGGGAAGCGACGCTCGCGCTGGCGCAGGCCGACGTGGCCGGCACGCTGAAGGTGGAAAGCCGCGACGGCGAGCGGATGGGAAGCGTTTCGGCCTTCATGATCCACAAGCGCACCGGGCGCGTCACCCATGCCGTGCTCAGCCTCGGCGGGTTCCTGGGCATGGGCAAGAGCTTCTATGCCCTGCCGTTCGCGCTGCTGAGCTACGATTCGGCGCAGGATCATTACGTCGTGACGATCGATCGCCGGATGCTGGAGGGCGGCCCGAGCTGGGCGAGCAACCCGCCGGCGTTCGATCAGGCCTATGCCGATCGAGTCGCGGGTTATTATGGGGTGGAACGCGAGGACCTTTCCCCCGCTGAAGGAGCATAAGCCATGACCAACGGAAAAAAGGAAAACGCGGTGGAGGAAACGCTCGACGAGATGCTCGTCGATCCCGATTCGCCGCGCAATCACCCGAAGAAGCAGCCGCCGCAGACCATCGAGGCGGAGGACGACGACGAGGACGATCGCTAGGCACTTGCCGCCACCCCGGCGCGAACCGGGGTGGCGGGCAGGCCGTTCCTATTTCCCCGCGACGGAGAGCACCGCGAGCGCCAGCGTCTCCGCGCCGCGCTTGATCGTCGGCTCCGGCACAGGCGCGAAGAAGGGGGAGTGGTTCACCGGCAACGGCTTCCCTTCCGCCTTGTAGCGCGCGATCGTCGACGGATCGTAGCCGCCGATCGCGAAGAAGACGGACGGCACGCCTTCGTCGATGAACACGGAGAAATCCTCGCTCGCGGTGCCGCCCGGCATGGTGGCGGGAACGAAGGTGGCGTCCTTGCCGAAGGCGGCCTTCATCACGCCCGCCGTGCGCGCGGAGAGCGCGGCGTCGTTGTGCACCGCATTGGTGCCGGCGGGATGGACGATCGTCGGCTCCGGCGCGCGCGCCATCTGCGCCACCGCGCGGGCCGTGCGTGTCACGCCCTCCACCAGCAGCTTGCGGGTCGCGTCGTCGTGCGAACGGAGCGTGAGCAGCAGTTCGGCGTGATCGGGGATGATATTGTCCACCGTGCCGCCGTTGAACGCGCCCACCGTCACCACGCCGAACAGGTTCGGGTCCTTCTCGCGGCTGATGACGGTCTGCACGTCGGTGACGAAATGGCTGCCCATCACGATCGGATCGATGCTCTTGTCCGGCATCGAGCCGTGCGCGCCGGTGCCGTTGAAGGTGATGTTGATCTCGTCCGAGGCGGAGCTGACCACGCCGTCCTTGATGATGACGGTGCCGATCGGCATCGGCCCGACATGCGCGGCGAAGCCGTAATCGGGCTTGGGCCAGCGCTTGAACAGGCCGTCCTCCACCATCGCCTTAGCCCCGCCGACGGTTTCCTCCGAGGGCTGGCCGATGAACATCAGCGTGCCGTGCCACTGGTCCTTCATCGCGACCAGCGCGGCCGCGGTGCCGACCCACCACGCCATGTGGCTGTCATGCCCGCAGGAATGATCGACGAAGAAGGTCTTGCCGTTCACCGTCGCCTGCGCGCGGCTGGCATAGGGAAGGCCGGTCTTTTCCTCCATCGGCAGCGCGTCCATCTCGGTGCGGACGAGGACCGTGGGGCCTTCGCCGTTCTTCAGGATCGCGACGATGCCGGTCTTGCCCACTTTCTCCGTCACGGTGAAGCCCAGCTTGCGCATCTCGGCCGCCAGGATTCCGGCGGTGCGCACTTCCTGAAAGCCCACTTCGGGGTGCTGGTGGATGTCCTTGTAGAGCGCTTCGAGGTGCGGATATTGCTTGTCCAGCACGGCGTCGATCCGCGCACGTGCGGCGGCGACGTCGAAACTGGGAGCAGGGGCGGGAGCGGGCGCGCTCTGGGCCAGCGCCGGCGAGGCGGCCAGCGCGGTGGCGATCATCAGCAGGGTCTTGCGCATTGAAGGTTTTCTCCGGGGTTATCGCAGCAGGGTCGTCACCAGCCGCGTGATGAATTCGTCCGAGACCGCGCGACGGGTCAGATAGCCCTGGTCGATCGCGGCGATCAGCGTGAAAAGTATCTCCTGGGCGTTCAGCATCGGGGCGATCCCCTGCGTGGCGAGCGCCCCCGCCAGGGTGCGGACGTTGATCCGGTGCCGCTCGCGCTGCGCCTCGCCGATCGGCCGCACCAGATCGGGCGCGACTCGCCGCGCCTCGTAGATGGCGGGCAGGCAGACGCTGATGATGGGATCGTCATAACGGTTGCGCACGCGGATGCAGTAGGTGAGGAGATCGGCGGCGACGTCGCCCGTATCCTCCAGCAACGCGCCCTCGAATCGGTCGTTGAACGCCTCCACTAGCGCCGCCACGCCGGACGGCCAGCGGCGATAAAAAGTGGGGCGCGGCACGCCTGCGCGCTTGCAGATGCTGTTGACGGAAAGCCCGGCGAAACCCTTTTCGGAAAGCAGCGCAACCGCGCTTTCCTTGATCCGCGCATCCAGCGCGGCCTGTCTTGGACGCCCGGCCCCCTGCGCACGTTCGTCGGTCAATCGGCACTTCCCCCTGTGGCCGGATTATGACGGTGCGCATGATAATGAATGACCGCCAAAATTGATATTGACGCAAGATTGTATCGATATAATGGTCGGTTTCAATACCAGAGTGACACGAAATCACTGCGGGCCACATTCCGGCATGAGCCGGAGGGGCCGTTTCAGGGAGATTATGATGATGCGTTCCTTCGCTACGGGTGCTTCCTTGATGACGCTGGCGGTTGCCGCGATGCCGCTGGCGGCGGCGGCACAGGAGGCGCCGACGGTCGCCCCGGCCGCCCAGGAAAGCGGTGGCCAGCCCGATATCGTCGTCACCGGATCGCGCGTCGCGCGGCGTGACTATCAGGCGACCAGCCCGATCGTGACGGTCAGCAGCGATGCGATCGCGGCGACCGGCAACACCACGCTGGAAGGCGCGCTGAACCAGCTCCCGCAGTTCACGGCCGATTCCACCGCTTTCTCCAACGGCCTCAACGCCACCGGCCAGGCGACGCTGAACCTGCGCGGCCTCGGCTCGCAGCGCAACCTCGTGCTGCTGGACGGCAAGCGGCTCCAGCCCTCCAGCTCCACGCAGGTGATCGACATCAACACGCTGCCGACCATCCTTGTCGGCGGCACGGAGATCATCAGCGGCGGCGCGTCGGCCGTCTACGGCTCGGACGCGATCTCGGGCGTGGTGAACTTCAAGCTGCGCCAGATCGACGGCGTGGAGATCACCGCGCAGAACACGATCACCGAGCATGGTGACGGCGGCATCCGCGAGATCGCGCTGGGCGCGGGCACGCGCTTCGCCGACGATCGCGGCCGCGTGACCTTCGGCATCTCCTATACCGATCGCGACGCGGTGAACATCAACGCCCGCGAATTCTTCCGCCGCAGCACCGGCGTGTCGGGCACGATCGGCGCGGGCCTCTACACGCCCAGCACCAATCCGCCCTCGCAGGCGGCGATTAACGCGGCCTTCGCGCAATATGGTATTCCGGCGGGCGCCGTTTCCAATGCCTCCTCGATCGGCTTGAACCCGGACGGCACCTTGTTCGCCAGCGGCCGGGGCGTGTTCAACTATCGCGACACCACGCCCTATATCTACAATACGGGCCAGGCGCTGCTCCAGCTTTCGGAAAACACCTATACGCAGATTCCGATGGAGCGCGTGTCGACTTTCGGCAAGGTCAGCTACGACCTGTCGCCGAGCCTAACCTTCTACGCGCAGGGCCTCTACACCAACTATAATTCCACCACGATCGCGGACGCCGCGCCGAACGCCGGCCTGTGGATGCTGAGCGTGCCGCTGAGCAATCCGTTCGTGCCGGCGGCGTTGCAGCCGATCTTGGCCGGGCGCAACAACGCGACCGCGCCGATCCTCATCACCAAGCGCTATCTGGAGGCCGGGCCGCGCCTGACCGTCCACGATTCGACGACGTGGCAGGCGATGGCGGGCTTCACCGGCAAGATCGGGCCGATCGGCTGGGAACTCTACGGCTCGCACGGCGAAAGCTCGCTGGACGACAAGACCTCCGGCTCCGTGTTCGCGAACAAGGTGCAGCAGCTCGTCTCCGCGCCTGACGCGGGCGCGTCGCTGTGCGGCGGCAACGGATACAATCCGTTCGCGGTGGTCAATTCCGCGCAATGCGGCGCCTATATCAGCGGCACGACCGTCAACCGCACCAAGACGACGCAGGACGTGGTGGAATTCACCATGCAGGGCGGGCTGTTCAACATGCCGGCGGGCGAGGTGCGCTTCGCGGCCGGCGCCGATTATCGCCGCAACAGCTTCTCGTTCGTGCCCGATCCGCAGCAGGTGACGGGCAATATCGTCGCCATCGCGCGCACTTCCGCCACCGGCGGCGCGACGCGGGCGATCGAGGGCTATGCGGAACTCGTCGTGCCCCTGCTGCGCGATCTGCCGCTGATCCAGTCGCTCGAACTTGATGCGGCCTATCGCTACTCGGATTACGACCGCAGCGGCGGCGTCTCCACCTACAAGGCGGATCTGGACTGGAAGGTCGTGAGCTGGCTGCGCCTGCGCGGCGGCTATCAGCGCGCGATCCGCGCGCCCAACGTGGGCGAATTGTTCACCGCGAGCACCGGCGTCTATCCGACGATCGGCTCCGCGACGCAGGGCGCGGGCGATCCGTGCGACACCCGCAGCGTCTATCGCACGGGTGCGAATGCCTCGGCCGTGCAGGCATTGTGCCTGGCGCAGGGCGTGCCGAATGCGGTTATCAACTCCTACCAGACCAACGTCACGCAGGTCGCGGCCTATCAGTCGGGCAACACCAACCTGACGCCGGAAAAGGCCGATACCTATACGATCGGCGGCGTCTTCACCCCGCGCGTCGCTTCGCCGTGGCTGTCCGGGCTGAGCGCTTCGGTCGATTACTATAATATCAAGATCAACAATGCGATCGCCTACATCCCGGTAACGCTCTCGCTCAGCAAGTGCTTCAACGGCGACGGCAGCAACCCGAGCTACAGCCAGTCGAACTATTATTGCTCGCTGATCGGGCGTGATCCGAACACCGGCGGCATCACCAACGCGCTGATGCCGTATCTGAACATCGGCGGCTATCGCACGGCCGGCATCGACTTGCAGGTCGACTGGTCCGTCCGGTTCGCCGATATCGGCCTCGGCAACGGGACGACGAAGTTCGGCATCTCCTCGGTCGTCAACTATCTCGACAGCTACAAGGTGCAGAACCAGCCCGGCTCGCCGTTCCAGGAGTTCGCCGGCACGATCGGCGGCGCCACCACGCTGCCGCGCTGGCGCTCCACCACGTCGTTCACTTTGGGCAACAACACGATCAGCGGCCTGCTGCGCTGGCGGCACATCGGCGGGATGGGCGACGCCTCGCACGTCACCAATCCGAACAGCACCATCGCGGGCGTGCGGCCTTACGATTATTTCGACCTGTCGTTCCGGGTCGAGGCCACAAAGCGCGTCGGCTTCCGCTTCGGCATCAACAACCTCTTCGACCGCGATCCGCCGGTCGTGAGCGGCGTGCTTGGGCAGACCGACAACGGAACCTATGACGTGCTCGGCCGGACCTTCTATCTGTCCGCCACCGCGCGCTTCTGAACGACGACAAAGGAGAGGATGCCATGAAAGCCGCATTGATCGGAATCGCCGCCCTGGCGCTCCCGCTGCCCGCGCTCGCGCAAGCGACGCCGGCGGCGGGGACGATGATGAAGACCGCGCCGCTCGCCGCCGATCTGGGGCTGGCGGATGCGGGCAAGGCGCTCAGCATCCTCTACGCCTCCACGGACGGCGTGACGGGGCAGGGCACCGTGCCCGTCTCCGGCGCGCTGTTCCTGCCGAAGGGTAAGCCGCCGAAGGGCGGCTGGCCGCTGGTGGCGTGGGCGCACGGCACGGTGGGAATCGGCGACGATTGCGCGCCCTCCCGCAACGCCCGCTCGCAGCGGGACGCCACCTATCTCAACAGTTGGCTGCGCGAGGGCTATGCCGTCGTCGCGACCGACTATCAGGGATTGGGGACGCCGGGGCCGCATCCCTATCTCAACACGCGGGCAGAGGCCTATTCGGTGCTCGATTCGGTCCGCGCGGCGCTGGGCGCGAAGCTCGGCCTGGCCAACAAGGTGCTCATCATCGGCCAGTCGCAGGGCGCCGGCGCGGCCTTCGCCACGGCCGGCTATGCGCAGGCCTATGCGCCGAAGGTGAACCTGCTCGGCACGGTGGCGACGGGCGTGCCCTATCTCAACGGCTCGCTTCCGCAGCCGAGCGATATCGATCAGGTCGATCGCACGATCGCCTATCTGATGTATATCGCGGCGGCCGCGCAGGAAGTCGATCCCGCGCTCAAGGCCGATGCGGCGTTCACGCCAGAGGCGCAGCCGCTGGTCGCGGAATCGCAGAAGCTCTGCGTCGGCGAGATGATGGGCGCGGTGGTGCACGCCGGCCTCACGCGCCGCAAGGCGCTGGTGGGTGACTTCTCCGCGCTCTATGCGCCCTATATGCGCGGCACCGGCTATTCGACCGTGCACATCTCCACGCCCGTGTTCATCGGCACCGGCGAGAAGGATATCGACGTGCCGCCGCCGATGCAGAAGGCGCTGGTGCGCGACGCCTGCAAGGCCGGGACGCGCATCCAGTTCCATCTCTACAAGGGCATGGACCATTCGGGCGCGCTGAACCCGTCCTTCGCGGATTCGCGGGTGTTCGCCCGCAACCTGCTGGAAGGGAAGCCGGTTTCGAGCAACTGCGGCACGCCCGACGCGGAATGAGCGGCGGCCGCGCGGCCGTGGGCTTCAGCTTTGCAGCATATAGCCCACGCCGCGCACCGTCTGCACGGTGAGCGACAGGCCGGCATCCTTCATGTGGCGGCGGATGCGGTGGATATAGACCTCCACCGCATTCGACCCCAGGCTGTCGCCGGCGCCGAACAACTGATCTTCCAGCACGCGCTTCGGCACGACGCGATCGAGCTGCCGCATCAGCAGCTCCAGCAATTCGCCCTCGCGCACCGAGAAATCCAGCAGCGCGCCGTTCGCGCGGAACTGCCGCGCCTCGGTGTCCAGCTCCAGCGCCCCGGCGCGTAGCAGGCGATCCTTGTAGCCGCCCTCGCGCCGCATGATCGCGAGCACGCGGGCGTGAAGCTCGTCGAAATGGAAGGGCTTGGACATATAATCGTCCGCCCCGGCGCTCAGCCCTGCGATGCGGTTCTCCACCTCGCCGCGCGCGGTGACGATCAGGATCGGCTCATTGTGCCGCGCGGCGCGCAGGCGGCGCAGCAGATCCAGCCCGTCCTCGTCGGGCAGCCCCAGATCGAGGATGACCAGCGCGTAACGCGTGGTGCGGATCAGGATTTCCGCGTCGCCGGCATCGCGGGCGATGTCGCAATGCATGTGGCGGCGGGAGAAGGCGTCCGTCATCGCCTGCGCCAGCTCGGCATTGTCCTCGACGATCAGCAGCCTCATGCGGGCGGACCGGCCCGGCCGGGCGGGCAGGCCGCATCGGACATCCGCACGGGCTTCATCGCCTCCACCTTCCGATCCCGCCACCGCATAGGCGATGCTGTAGCCTCTTGGCGGCGGGCTGGAAATGGCCTCGCGTCACATCGGCCAGACGGCGGCGATCAGCGGCGTTCCCGCCACCAGCACCAGCACGGACAAGGGCAGGCCCAGACGCCAATAGTCGCCGAAGCGATAGCCGCCGGGCGACATCACCAGCGTGTTGCACTGATGCCCGATGGGGGTGAGGAAATCGCAGCCCGAGCCAACCGCCACCGCCATCAGGAAGGCATCGGGGTGCAGGCCCAGCCCGGTCGCCACCTCCACCGCGATCGGCCCGAGCACCAGCACCGTCGGCGCGTTGTGGAGGAAGGGCGAGCAGGCCATCGCCACCAGCATCATCGCGCCCAGCGCCCATATCGCCGGCAGGACATGGAGCTGGCCGACCAGCGCCTGGGCGATCAGATCGGTGCCGCCGGATTCGCGCACGGCCTCGCTCAGCGGGGTCAGCGCGCCGATCAGGATCAGCACTTCAGGCTCCAGCGAGCGATAGGCCTCGCGAATCGGAAGCGCGCCGATCACCACCATCATCACCGCCGCGCCGAAGAAGCCGGCCGCGACCGGCATCCGGCCGGTGCCGACCAGGATCATCGCCCCGAGCAGGATCGCGACGGGAAGCCAGCGCCCCCGCCGCTCGCCCATCTTCACGTTCCGCTCGGCGAGCGGCAGCAGCCCGAGCTGGCCCATCATCTCGGGAAAGGCACTTTCGCCCGCGCGCAGGATCAGCAAATCCCCGCCGCGCAGGCGGATGTCGCGCAGGCGATCGACGATCCGCTCGCCGTTGCGGCCGACGCCGAGAAGCTGGACGCCGTAGCGATCCTCCATCCGCGTGCGCTCGGCGGTCTGCCCGATCAGGGCGCTGTCGAGCTGGACTACCGCCTCGATCGTCCGCATCTCCTCCGACCTGTCGCGCTCGATATCGCTTCCGGCGCGCTCGGGGTCGAGCGGGGTGCGGGCGAACACCCGGTCCAGCGCGGCATCCTCGCCCTCCAGGATCAGGCTCGCGCCGGGAACGAGCTGCATGTCGGCCAGGGTTCGGCGCCTGCCGCCGTCGGGCAGGATCATGACGCGCGCCTGCACCTTGTCCTCGCCGAGCTTGAGATCAGCGAGGGTCGCGATATCCGCCGGCAGCTCGTCCGCGATCCGGGCCTCCGTGCTGTAGGTGGCGCGGGATGCGATCTCGCCAAGGTCCGCGCGTCCATGCCGGTCGCGCGGCAGGAGACGCCAGCCGAAGCTGACGAAGATCAGCCCCAGGGCGGTCAGCGCCAGCCCGACCGGCGCGAAATCGAACATCGCGAAGGGCTTGCCCAGCATCTCCTCGCGCACCTGCGACACGATGATGTTGGTCGAAGTGCCCACCAGCGTGACCAGCCCGCCGAGCAACGACAGGAAGGACATCGGCATCAGCAGCGCGGCAGGAGATGAATGCTTGCCTCGCCCCATGCGCAGCGCCACCGGCATCAGGATGGCGAGCGCGCCGACGTTCTTCGTCACCATCGACAGCAGCGCGGTCGCGCCCGCCAGCACCGGCACCTGGCTTCGCGGCCGTTGCAGATGCGCGGTGAGGGGGTGGATCAGCAGCTCGATCACCCCCGATCGCGCGATCGCCGCGCTCACCACCAGCGCGGAGGCGATGACGATCACCACGTCGCTGGTGAAGCCGGTGAATGCCTCCTTCGCCGGGACGACGCCGACGATCAGCCCGATCAGCAGGGCGGTCAGCGATACGACGTCGTAACGGAAGCGGCCCGATGCGAAGCACAGGATCGCCCCGCCGATGATCGCGAAGGAAAGCGCCTGATGCGCCGTCAACGGAGCGACGTCCCAACGAGCGCGGCAAGCCCTATCCGCGTCCGGGCGGTGGCGGATGTTGCTTTTCCCGTTTCCATGAGCCGCCCGGCGCTGCCGGCGAGCTTGACCTGCGCCGAGGCGGTCTTCCCCTGTGTCGAATCCATCGCCTCGCCAAACGCACGAAAGCGGTTTCTTCTCCCGCGCCCGCTTGCCAGCGCGCGCAACTTGTTGACATCAATGCGGCCATGCGCCCCTCCTTCGTCCTCGATCGCGCCAGCGACGTCTCGCTGCAGGATCAGATCCGCACCGGCGTGATCGCGCTGATCCTGTCGCAGGCGTGGCCGCCGGGGCATCGCCTGCCGTCGTCGCGCGTGATGGCGCGGGTGCTGGGGGTGGCGCGGAACACGGTGACGATCGCCTATCAGCAGCTCGTCGCCGACGGCCATGTCATCGCGCGCGATCGCAGCGGGCTGTTCGTGGCGGGCGATCTCGCCATCGCCCGCCACGGCTCCGGCGGCATCGCGGGGATCGCGGAGCGCGCGCCGGCCGATCATCTCCAGTGGAGCCGCCGCCTGCCGCCGCCGCCGGACCTGCCGGAACCGCGACCGGCCAACTGGCAGCAATATCCCTATCCTTTCCTCGACGGCTGTTTCGACGACAGCCTGTTCCCCGCCGACGAATGGCGCGAGGCGGCGAGCCTGTCGCTCAAGCGGCGGCAGATCGCGTCATGGTCCGGCATCGCCGACGACGATCCGGCACTGGTGGAGGAGATACGGACCAAGATCCTGCCCCGGCGCGGCATCTATGCGCGGCCCGACGAGATATTGCTGACGCTGGGCGCGCAGCACGCGCGGGTGCTGGCGCTGGAGCTGTTCTGCCGTAAGGGGAGCCGGGTGGCGATCGAGGAGCCGGGCCTCGCCGAATTGCGCGCGCTGGTGGCGGCGCGCGGCGGGACGGTGGCGCCGCGGCCGGTCGACGGTGACGGGCTGGTTCCGGAGCCGGTGCTGGCGGATTGCGACGTGGTGATGGTGACGCCCAGCCATCAGCTTCCCACCGGCGCCACCCTGTCGCTCGAACGCCGCGCCGCACTGCTGGCGCTGGCCGAGGCGCACGACCTGATCGTCGTCGAGGACGATTTCGAGTGCGAGACGAATTATCTCGACCGCGATTATCCCGCGATGCGCGGCATGCCCGGCGGGCATCGCGTGGTCTATATCGCCGGCCTCGCCAAGGTGCTCGACCCCGGACTGCGGCTGGGCTTCATGGTCGCGGACCGCGAGGTGATCGCGCACCTGCGCGAACTGCGCCGCCTGTCGGTGCGCCAGCCGCCGCCCAACAACCAGCGCGCCGCCGCGCAATTCCTGTCGCTAGGCCATTACGACACGATGATGCGGCGGCTGGGGCGGGAGTTCCGCGCGCGGCAGATCGCGCTGCGCGATGCGCTCAACCATTATCTGCCGCGCGCGATCGCGATCCAGCCGGTGCGCGGCGGCACCACCATGTGGGTGCGCGGGCCGGACGGGCTGGACGTCGAGGATTTCGCGCGCGCGGCGGAACGACGTGGCGTGCTGATCGAGCGGGTCGAGCATTATTATGCGGAAACGCCGCCGCCTGCCTTGTTCCGGCTGGGCATCACCAGCCTGCCGATGGAGCGCATCCGTCCGGGCATCGCCGCCTTGACCGCCGCGTTCAACGACGTCGCCGGGAACCGCGCCGCGCCGCCCCCGGTGCTGACCGGCCGCGCCCTGCGCGAGAAGATGAGCGGCGCGCGGCTGGACTGTCGCACGATCTACGGCGATCCCTGCACCATCCTGCTGCTGCCCGACGGCACGATGAGCGGCCGCGCCGGCCATGAGGACGAGGATCGCGACACCGGCCGCTGGTGGATCGAGGGCGATCGCTGGTGCCGCCAGTGGCAAAGCTGGTCCTATGGCGAAATTTCCTCCTTCGCCGTCGCGGTGGACGGGGGGATGGTCCAGTGGATCGGCGCGGACGATCGCGTGGTGGATTGGGCGCTCATCAGCCGCGCCTGAATCTGGCTCCATGAAAACTGGAAAACTGGCTCTATCGCCGCGCCGCGCCTGCCCGCACCATTGTCCCTGGCGACGGATCAGACGCGCCGGGGAGGAACATGAGCCATTTCGCGATTGCCGGGTTGCAACTCGATCTGCCGCGCGGCGACAATCTCGCGCGCATCGCCGATGAGGTGCGCGGCGTCCGGCGGCGCTTCGGCTGGATCGACATGGTCGTGCTGGGCGAGCTTTCCTGCTTCGGCCCCGCCACCGCCCATGCGCAGCAACTGCCCGGCCCGGCGGAGGACGCGTTCGTCGCGATGGCGCGGGAGAACGGGCTGTGGCTCGTCAACGGGTCCCTGTTCGAGCGCGACGGCGATGCGATCTACAACACCACCACCGTCATCGCGCCGGACGGCCATGTCGTGGCACGCCACCGCAAGGTCTATCCCTTCGATCCCTATGAGCAGGGCGTCGCTGGCGGCGCGGAAGCCACGGTGTTCGACGTGCCCGGCGTCGGCCGGTTCGGGCTGGCGATCTGCTACGACATCTGGTTCCCCGAGCTGGTCCGCACGCTGGCGTGGCGCGGGGCGGAGGTGATCCTCAACCCGGTGATGACCAACACGATCGACCGCGACGTGGAGCTGGCCATCGTCCGCGCGGCGGCCGCGACCAACCAGGCCTATGTGGTGTCGGTCAATGTCGCGGGCGATCTGGGCCATGGCCGCTCGCTGGTCGCCGGGCCGGGAGGCGAGGTGGTCCATCAGGCCGGATCGGGCCGCGAGATCGTCGCGGTGGACCTCGATCTCGCGCATGTCCGCCGCTGCCGCGAGCGCGGCTGGCACGGGCTGGGCCAGCCGCTCAAGAGCCTGCGCGACGGGCCGCAGACCTTCGAGGCTTATGCGCGCGGCCCGGCGGCATCGCCGGCGTGGCAGGCGCTCGGACCGCTGGAGCAGCCGCCGGCGGCGGCCGCGCTTTCCAGCGACAGGAAATGACAAGGGGTAAAGGGGGCTAAGGATATGACAAGCAGGACACTCTGGACCACCACCGCGTTCACCTGCACCGGCGTGCTGGCGGCGCTGCCGTCGCCGGTCGCCGCGCAGCAGCAGCGGACGGATGCGGCGGCCTCCGATGCCGATATCGTCGTCACCGCGACGCGGCGCGAGGAGCGCACGATCGACATCCCCTATAATATCTCGGCGGTCGGCGGGGACCGGATCGACGCCAACAAGACGCGGGATCAGGCGGAATTGCTGCGCTCGATCCCCGGCGTCGCGGTGGTCGATCGCGGCGCGCGCAATGCGGGCGTGCTCAACACGGTGACGATCCGCGGCGTCAACGTCGATAGCGCGGCGCTGGGCGACTATGCGGTATCGGCGGTGTCTCCCGTCTCCACCTATGTCAACGATACGCCATTGTTCGCCGCCTATCTGCTGAAGGACCTCGAACGCGTCGAGGTGCTGCGCGGGCCGCAGGGCACGCTCTACGGCTCCGGTGCACTGGGCGGCACGGTGCGGTACATCCTGAAGAAGCCGGTGCTCGGCAAGTTCGAAGGGCGCGTCACCGCCGGGTTGAGCCATGTCGATGGATCGGGCAGCGTCGGCTATGACGGCGACGTGATCCTCAACATTCCGATCGGTGACCGTTTCGCGATCCGCATGGTCGGCAGCCGGCAGCATTATCCGGGCATCACCGATTATGTGAATGTCTATACGCTGGACAAGAACGGCATCCCGGTCGCGCCCAAGGGCGTGCTGGCGCCCGACGCGGAATATCACAGCGTGAAGGACGCCGATTTCGTCCATGTCTGGTACGGCCGCATCGCCGCGCGCTGGCAGCCGAGCGACGCGGTGGATTTCACCCTGACCTACAATCATCAGAGCGACGATGTGGGCGGACGGCGTCAGATCACGCGCGGGCTGAACGGCTGGGGACAGCCCTATACCGGCTACCAGAACGGTTCGGTCCAGCTCGAACCCTCGAAGCGCCATGTCGATTCCGTCGCGCTGGAGGCGAATGTCGATCTGGGCTTCGCGACGCTGACCTCCAGCACCTCGTGGTACGATCACGAAGGTGACAGCGTGAGCGAGAATACCGGCTTCTATGCGCAGGCCGGCTTCCTCAGCTTCTATTACAATTATCCGCGCCCGATGGCGTCGGCGGTGCGCAGCTATCGCGACCGCTCGTTCATCCAGGAACTGCGGCTGGTGTCGAAGCCGGGCAAGGTCTTCGATTATGTGGTCGGCGCTTATTATCAGGACCAGACCCTGTTCGGATCGCAGGACAGCTATCTGCGCGGGTTCAAGAACTGGTGGGACGCCGCGACCGGCCTGCCCGGCGTGGTGACGAGCGATCAGGATTTCTTTTATCGCCGCAACGAGAAGTTCAGGGATCGTGCGATCTTCGGCGAATTGACCTGGCACGTCACGCCCAGCGTCGACCTGACCGGCGGCGCGCGTTATTTCTGGAACCGCTCGCGCAACAACACGCAGATGGACGTGCCGATCTACACGGCGCTCTCGTCGCCCACCAACGCCTATTTCCCGACCAGCGAGGACAAGCCGCTGTTCAAGGGCAACCTCTCGTGGAAGTTCGCCGAACGCGGGCTGGCCTATGCCACCGTCTCGCAAGGCTATCGCCGCGGCGGATCGAACGCGGTGCCCGTCGTGGGCCGCTATGCCGAAGACCCGTCATGGCAGACCTACAAGGCGGATACGCTCGTCAACTACGAGGCCGGCGTGAAGGGATCGGCCGGCGGCCTGACCTATAACCTCGACGTCTTCTATATCGACTGGAAGGACATCCAGCTCAACACCGCGACGCCGAACTGGGGCTTCTACGTCGTGCAGAACGGCGGCAAGGCAAGCTCGGCCGGGCTGGAGGCGCAGATCGAGGGGCGGACCCACGGGCTGCATTACGCGCTGGGCTACACCTATGTGGACGCCAAGCTGACCCGCAACTTCTACTCGCCCGACCCAAGCCATGTGCTGATCGGACGCGACGGGGATCAGTTGCCGGGATCGGCGCACCATATCATCACGGGCAGCGCGGACTACAGCTTCGACCTCGGCGACGACACCAGCCTTACGCTGCGCGGCGACGGCTTCTACCAATCCTCGACGCGCAATGCGGTGAGCACCTCGCCGAAATACAATGTGCGGTTGCCCGGCTTCTCGATCTGGAACGCGGGCGTGACGCTTCGGAAGGGGAATTACGCGCTGACGATCTACGGCAAGAACCTGTTCAACGCGGCGGGCGTCACCGGGCGGTTCACCGAAGCCTATATGGGCACCGATCCGGCGGTGGGCTATTACGGCAACGGATCGAAGGACCTGATCAGCCTGCCGCGCACGATCGGCCTGTCGGCGGACGTGCGTTTCTGACGCCATGATCCGGCGCCGTGCCGCCTGCCCTCCGCGCGAGCCGCCCCGGCGATTTCGATGGCCGGCTGGCTGGCGCAGGCGGAGGGCTGAGCGGCGGAGGCGGCCGTCATGCGCGAGATGCGCGCGCGGCCTGGCGCGATGGAGGATTTGGCGTGGGACGATCCGCGCCGCCTGCGCCGGCTCGCCGAATATCACGGCCATATGGCGGCCGGTCGAGGCGGAACGTTGCTGCGCCCGCGCCGTGAGCTGGCGCCCGACGACACGCGCGCGTTACGATCGCGGCGGCGTCGATCGCGCTCTGGGCGGACTCGATGCGGCGGAGGCGCTGTTCGACCGGGTGATCGCCGACCGGCCCGGTGACTGGGACGCCTGGGCCAATCGCTCGACCCTGCGCCGCGCGACGGTGGAGCGCAACCATGTCGTCGCGCTGGAAGCGGCGCTGGCGGAGAGCGGCGGCGATGCGGAGGCGCGGATCGCGCTTGGCCATGCGCTGGCGAAGGAACTGGAGGATCTGGGGCGATATGATGCCGCCTTCGCCCATCTGAAGGACGCCGCCGCCGCCCGGCGCGCGCGCCTGTCCTATCGCGTTGCGGACGATGTGGCGGCGATGGAGGCGATCGCGGCCACGTTCCCGGCCGATCTTCTGCGCAATGCCGCGCCATCGGAGGAGCCGGGGCCGATCTTCGTGCTCGGCCTGCCGCGCAGCGGAACCACGTTGGTGGATCGTATCCTTTCCTCCCACAGCCGGGTGACGAGCCTCGGCGAGATTCAGGATTTCGCACTGGCGCTGATCGCGCAGGCGCGCGGCGCGCGCGACAAGGGCGATCTGATCCGCCGCAGCGCCGCGATGGACCATGCCGCGCTGGGCCATGCCTATCGCGCGCGGACGGCCGGGCGCGCGCCGGACGCGCCGTTCGCGATCGACAAGACGCCGCTCAATTTCCTCTACATCGGCCTGATCGCGCTGGCGCTTCCCGAAGCGCGGATCGTCCATGTCCGGCGCGGGGCGATGGACGGCTGTTTCGCGATGTTCAAGACGCTGTTCCGGATGGGCTATCCGTTCAGCTACGACCTCCACGACCTCGCCGCCTATCGCATCGCCTATGAGCGGCTGATGGCGCATTGGCGCGCCGCTTTGCCGGGGCGGATGATCGAGATCGATTACGAGGCCCTGATCGCCGATCAGGCGGGCGAGAGCCGGCGGCTGATCGAGGGATGCGGGCTGGAATGGGAGGAGGCGTGCCTCGCCTTCCACGCCAATCCCGCGCCGGTCGCCACGGCCAGCGCCGCGCAGGTGCGTATGCCGATCCATGACCGTTCGGTGGGCCTTTGGCGGCGCTACGAGAAGGGGCTTGCCCCGCTGGCGGTGGCGCTGTCCGCCGCCGGGATCGCGCTGGACCATCGCGCATGAGGCGGATGCTCGTCGCCATGCTCGCGCTCGCCATGCCGGGGACGGCCGGGGCGGAGGAGCTGTTCCGCAGCGATTTCCAGCACGGCACGGCCGCCCCGTGGCAGGCCAGCGGACGCGGCGACGTGCGGCTGACCAGCTTCGAGGGCAATGTCTCGATGCGCCTCACTGCCGGTGCAAGCGCACTCGCCGAGATGCCGGTGCGCGGGATGCGACGGCTGTATGTGACGGTGAAGATCGCCGGCGACGGCCTCGATCCGCAGGCGGCGTGCGTTGCGGAAGCCTCACGCGACGGCGGGCGAAGCTGGGCCGCGATCTTTGTGATCGACCGCAAGATGGCCGACGGCGTGACGCTGTCCGCCGGAGGGGCCGCGCTGCCCGATGCGGACGGAGGGCTGACGCTGCGGCTCGTCGCGCGCGGAGGGCGGGCGACGTGCTGGTTCGACGATATCGCGGTGAGCGGCGTCGGGCTGGCCGATATCTCGCCGACGCGCCGGGCGCTTGGCCGCGCCATGCTGAGCGCGGGCGGCGTGTTCGAGCGGCCGGTCGACCTTTCCGCCTTCGCGCCCGCCGCCGACGCGGGCAAGTCCGCCGCGCGCTGGGAAGGGCGCCTCCGCCTGACGGGCGGGCGCGCCACGGGCTTCCGCATGATCGCCGAGGACCCGGCCTTCGCGCGCGGCGACACGATCCGCTCGCTGCCCGATCTCGACCTCGCGCTGGTGCAGTCCGGCGACGTGCTGCTCCCGGCGCGGCGCGGGCTGATCCCCTCGACCCATCCCGACTGGAACTGGATCGTCGAGCCGGGCCGCGTCTGGTCGGAGCCGGGCGATGGCGGCCTCACCCGCGCCGCGCTGCCCTTCGCGCTGCAGGAGCGGAACGCCAATTGCACGCACAACGGCATGCTGACCTTCCTGTTCGGCGCGGACGGCGCGATCAGTCACGCCGCGTTCGAGATCGCCGGGGAGACGTGCCTTTACCGCAAGTTCGACGCCTGGGGGTTGCTCGCCGCGCGCTACCTGCCCGGCACGGTGGCGGGTGCGGCGGAGCTGATCCGTGCGCATGAGGAAACGACCGCCACGCGCCTGCCGGTGAAGCGGCTGGAGGATTTGCCGCCGGCCGTCGCCGCCGCGCTCGCCACCGCCGCCGGGCCGGAACCGACCGTCTATGGCGCGGTGATCGGCGGCGTGCATTACCGCAGCGCCTGCGTCACCCGGCACGGCGACTATCCGGCGTGCGACGTGATCGACCTGCCATCCTATTCCACCGCCAAATCGGTGTTCGGCGCGGTCGCGCTGATGCGGATGGAGAATCTGTGGCCAGGCACGGCAGCCGAAACCGTCGCCGCGCACGTCCCCGCCTGCGCAGCCGCGAAAGGCTGGGCGGATGTGACGCTCGAAAATGCGCTCGACATGACGACCGGCCATTACCGCTCGACCGCCTATCAGGCCGATGAGGACCATCCCTCGATGTCGCGCTTCTTTGATCCCGCCGATCATGCGGCGAAGATCCGCTTCGCCTGCACCTTCTATCCGCGCAAGGCCGCGCCGGGCACGACCTGGGTCTATCACACGTCCGACACCTATCTGCTCGGCACGGCGATGGCCGATGCGCTGCGTGCGAAACGGGGCGAGAAGGCGGATCTCTACGACGATGTGATGCGCCCGCTGTGGGACCGGCTGAAGCTCAGCCCCACGCTGTCTACCACGCGCCGCACGGAGGATGCGGCCGCGCAGCCGTTCGTCGGCTGGGGCCTGACCTATCAGCCCGACGATATCGCCCGCATCGCGTTGTGGCTGATGAAAGGGGCGGATGGGTTGCTCGACCGGCGCCTGCTCGATGCGGCGATGCAGCGCGCGCCGGCCGGCGGCGGCAAGGTCGCGGGCTTCCCCGCCTATCGCTATCGCGCGGGCTTCTGGGCACGCGATATTGCGCCGAAGCTCGGCTGCGCGGCGCCGTCATGGGCGCCGGCCATGTCCGGCTATGGCGGGATTTCGGTGGCGATGCTGCCGGAGGACACGCTGTTCTACAGCTTCGGGGACAGCAATCACTGGGATTGGGGCGCGGCGATCCCCGCGCTGGTCACGAAGGACGGAGGATGCCGATGAGCGCGCGCCTGCCTCGCGTCGCGCCCGACGGGCTGGCGGCGGCCGCGCTGCTCTCGTTCCTCGCGACCGCCGGCCTGTTCTACGTCAACATCATGGCCGCTCTCGTCACCGGCCTTTCGGACGGGCTGGGCATCAAGCCGTCGAGCGCGGGCCTGATCGCCTCGGCCAACGTCTATGGTGCGGCCGCAGGGGCGCTGGCCGCGGTGTTCCTGATCCGGCATCTGCGCTGGCGCATCGCCGCCACCGCCGCCTTGTGCGGGATGATCGCGGTCGATTTGATCTCGACCCGCATCACCTCCGTGCCTTTGCTGACGGTATTGCGGCTGTGCCACGGGATGATCGGCGGCCTGCTGGTCGGCGTCGCCTTCGCCGTGATCGCGCGGACGCGCTTTCCTGATCGGGTGTTCGGGATGCTGCTGGTGGTGCAGTTCGGCATCGGCGGCATCGGGCTGTGGGCGCTGCCGCCGCTGGTGTCGGTTTACGGCACCGCGATCCTGTTCCTCGCGCTCGCCGCCTTCAGCGCCGTTGCGCTGGCGATGCTGCCTTTCCTGCCCGATTATCCGATCGAGACGCCGGTGCAGGACGGCGCGTCCGCGGCCCCGATCGCCTGGAAACCGCTCCTCGCCACCGCAGCCGCGATCCTGCTGTTCCAGGCCGGCAACATGGGGCTGGCCGCCTTCATCATCGCCCTCGGGCGCAATGCGGGGCTGAGCCAGGATGTGATCGGCCCGACGCTCGGCACCGCGAACTGGCTGGGCGCGATCGGGTCCGTCCTGGTGATCGTGATCGGGACGCGCTTCGGCAGGACGAAGCCCATCGTCATCTCGGTCGCGGTGACGGTGTTCATCACCGCCGCCTTTCACCGCTCGGATATCCCCGCCGTCTATATCGCGGCCAATATCGGCACCGCGATCCTCTGGGCGTTCGCCATCCCCTATCTGCTCGGCCTCGCCGCCGCGTTCGACAAGGTCGGGCGGACGGCGGCGCTGGGCGGCTTCATGTCCAAGATGGGGTTGGCGAGCGGGCCCTTGCTCTCCGGCTTGCTGCTCGATCGCGGCGGCTATCCGGTGGTGATCGACGTCACCGTGCTGCTGCTCGCGGCGAGCGGCGTGGCGGCCCTTTTCCCGGCGCTTCTGCTCGACCGGCGGCAACGCGCCATCCTTTCCACACAATGAGGTAATCAGATGGACAACAGCAACCTGCTCGCGCGCCGCGCGGAGGCGGTGCCGCAGGGCGTCGCCACGGCGACCCCGGTGTTCGCCGACCGCGCCGAAAACGCCGAGATCTGGGATGTCGAGGGCCGCCGTTATATCGATTTCGCGGGCGGCATCGCCGTGCTCAACGTCGGCCACCGCCATCCGCGCGTGATGGCGGCGGTGCGCGACCAGCTCGATCGCTACACGCACACCGCTTTTCAGGTGATGGCCTATGCGCCTTATGTCGAGCTGGCCGAGCGGCTCAACGCGCTCGCGCCGTTCGACGGCCCGGCCAGGACGATCCTGTTCACTACCGGCGCGGAGGCGGTGGAGAATGCGGTGAAGATCGCGCGCGCCGCGACGGGCCGGTCCGGCGTCATCGCGTTCGGCGGCGGTTTCCACGGCCGCACGATGCTGACCATGGCGATGACCGGCAAGGTGCTGCCCTACAAGCGCAGCTTCGGGCCGCTGCCGGGCGAGGTCTATCACCTGCCGTTCCCGGTCGCGCATTACGGCGTCGGCGTGGAGGACAGCCTGCGCGCGCTCAACCTGCTGTTCGCGGCGGATATCGAGCCGTCGCGCGTCGCGGCGATGATCGTGGAGCCGGTGCAGGGGGAGGGGGGCTTCCACACCGCGCCGCCCGCCTTGCTCGCGGCCCTGCGCCGCATCTGCGACGAGCATGGCATCGTCCTGATCGCGGACGAGGTGCAGACCGGCTTCGCGCGCACCGGCAGGATGTTCGGGATCGAGCATGGCGGGATCGAGCCGGACCTGCTGACGGTCGCCAAGTCGCTGGGCGGCGGCTTCCCCTTGTCGGGGGTGATCGGCCGCGCCGGGATCATGGACGCCGCGCAGCCCGGTGGACTGGGCGGACCTACGCCGGCTCCCCCGTCGCCTGCGCCGCCGCACTCGCGGTGCTCGATGTGATCGAGGAGGAGGGGTTGATTGAACGTGCGAACACACTCGGCAACAAGCTGCGGGCGACGCTGGAGGCGTTCGCGGCGCGCAACGACCTGCTGCCTATCGGCCATGTCCGCGGTCCCGGCGCGATGGTCGCCTTCGACCTGCTCGCGGCGGCGACGCGCCCGACGGCGCGGCGGCGAAGCGGGTGACGGCGCGCGCGCTGGAACTGGGACTGGTGCTGCTGAGTTGCGGGATACATGGCGAGACGATCCGGCTGCTGATGCCGTTGACCGCATCCGACGCCATCATCGATGAAGGCATGGACATTCTGGAACAGGCGCTCACTTCGCTATGAACACCGCATCTGCCACGCTGAAGCTCGCACGCCCCGATCTGCTGCGCATGGACGCCTTCGTCGGCGGCCGGTGGACGGGGAGCGGCCGGCGCTTCCCCGTCACCAACCCGGCGAACGGCGCGGCGATCGCCGACGTCGCCGA
>JASGGR010000044.1:0-20228 GCA_047602705.1 Sphingomonas bacterium
GGCGGAGGGCGATTTCCACTCCGCGCTCACCTTCGCCACCGTCTATCGCGCGCCGGTGATCTTCAACGTGGTGAACAACCAATGGGCGATCTCCAGCTTCTCCGGCTTCGCGGGTGCAGAGGCGACCACCTTCGCGGCGCGCGCCATCGGCTATGGCATCGCTGGGCTGCGTGTGGACGGCAATGACGCGCTTGCCGTCTATGCCGCGACGCTATGGGCCGCCGAGCGCGCCCGCACCAATGCCGGGCCGACGCTGATCGAGCATTTCACCTATCGCGCGGAGGGCCATTCCACCTCCGACGACCCCAGCGCCTATCGCTCCGCCGGAGAGCCGAACGCCTGGCCGCTGGGAGATCCGATCCGGCGGCTCAAGGATCACCTCATCGCGATTGGCGAATGGGACGAGGAGCGGCAGGCGGCAATGGACCGCGAGGTCGCCGAGGAGGTGAAGGCCGCGCAGAAGGAGGCCGAGAAGAACGGCATCCTGGGCCACGGCCTGCTCCAGCCGCTCGACAGCCTGTTCGACGGTGTGTTCGAGGAGATGCCGTGGCACCTCAGGGAGCAGCGGCAGATGATGATCGACGAGGAGGAAACCTCCGGCCGCCCGTGGACGCGCAAGGGATGACGCAAGTGGCTGAGCTTACCGAAACCGAAGCGAACGGCGCCCTGCGCATGAACATGATCCAGGCGATCAACTCCGCGCTGGACGTGATGATGGCGCGTGACGACGCGATCGTCGTGATGGGTGAGGACGTGGGCTATTTCGGCGGCGTCTTTCGCGCGACCGCCGGCTTGCAGACCAAATACGGCAAGACCCGCGTGTTCGACACGCCGATCACCGAATGCGGCATCATCGGCGTAGCGGTGGGGATGGGGGCCTATGGCCTGCGCCCGGTGCCAGAGATCCAGTTCGCCGACTATATCTATCCCGCGCTCGACCAGCTCGTCAGCGAGGCGGCGCGGCTGCGCTATCGTTCGGACGGAGAGTTCATCGCGCCGCTGACGGTGCGCTCGCCCTTCGGCGGCGGCATCTTCGGCGGGCAGACCCATTCGCAATCGCCGGAGGGCATCTTCACCCATGTCTCCGGCCTCAAGACGGTGATCCCGTCCACCCCCTATGATGCAAAGGGCCTGCTGATCGCCGCGATCGAGGACAATGATCCGGTGATCTTCTTCGAGCCGAAGCGCATCTATAACGGCCCGTTCAACGGCCATTGGGATCGCCCGGCGGAGAATTGGTCGAAGCATCCGGCGGGCGAGGTGCCGGCTGGTTACTATCGCATCCCGCTGGGCAAGGCGAACGTGGTGCGCGAGGGCGAGGCAGTGACGATCCTCGCCTACGGCACGATGGTGCACGTCTGCCTCAGCGTCGTGGCTGAAACGGGCGTGGATGCGGAGGTGATCGACCTGCGAACGCTGGTGCCGCTCGATATCGAGACGATCGAGGAATCCGTCCGCAAGACCGGGCGCTGCATGATCGTCCATGAGGCGACGCGCACTTCCGGCTTCGGCGCGGAACTGTCGGCATTGGTGCAGGAGCGCTGCTTTTACCATCTGGAGGCGCCGATCCTGCGCGTCACCGGCTTCGACACGCCTTATCCGCATAGCCTGGAATGGGCCTATTTCCCGGGGCCGGTGCGGATCGGCATGGCGCTCAAGAAGATTCTGAAGGACTGAGGACGATGGCGCGTTTCAACTTCCGCCTGCCTGACATCGGTGAAGGCATTTCCGAGGCCGAGATCGTCGCATGGCACGTCAGGATCGGCGATCGGGTCGATGAAGACCAGCAGGTCGCGGACATGATGACCGACAAGGCGACGGTGGAGATGGAAAGCCCTGTCGCGGGAACCGTGGTCGAACTGGCGGGCGAGGTCGGCGATCAGGTGTCTATCGGCGCCACGCTGATGGTGATCGAGATCGACGGCGAGGAGGAAGCTGCCGTCGAGATCGAGGCGGAGACGCCGGGGGCGGCGAAGGTCGAGCCGGTGGAGGTTTCGGATTCCGAACCCCTTCCCGTTCGCGACGAGCCTGTCGAAACCGCGCCTTCCGATGGCAAGGACGCGCCTTCCACAGGCTCGGGGCAAATGGAGGAGGTGGCGGAGCATCGCCATGTCCTCGCATCTCCCGCCGTCCGCGCCCGCGCGCTCGATCTCGGCGTCGATCTTGCCCAGGTGAAGCCGGCGGAGGGCGATCGCATCCGCCATGCGGACCTCGACGCCTATCTTCGTTACGCTTCGGGGCAGGGATATTATGCGCCGCACGCCAGCCGCGCGCGGGCGGACGAGCAGGTCAAGGTGATCGGGATGCGTCGGCGCATCGCCGAGAACATGGCCGCATCGAAGCGCCACATCCCGCACTTCACCTATGTCGACGAGATCGACGTGACCGAGCTGGAACGCGTCCGCGCGGACTTGAACGCCACACGCGGCGGCCGGCCGAAGCTGACGATGCTGCCGCTGTTGATCGTCGCGATCTGCCGCACGCTTCCAGAATTTCCGATGCTCAATGCGCGCTATGACGACGAGGCTGGCGTGGTGACGCGCTCCGGCCGGGTCCATCTCGGCATGGCGACGCAGACCGATGCGGGCCTCACGGTTCCCGTGATCCGCGACGCGCAGGACAGGAACGTCTGGCAGCTCGCCACCGAGATTTCCCGGCTCGCCGATGCCGCGCGCGCATCCAGGCTGAAGCCGGAGGAATTAGGCGGCGGTACGATCACCGTCACCAGCCTCGGCCCGCTGGGAGGGATCGCCACCACCCCGGTCATCAACCGGCCGGAGGTGGCGATCATCGGCCCGAACAGGATCGTCGAGCGCCCGGTATTCCGCGGTGACGCCATCGTGCGGGCGAAGCTGATGAACCTGTCGATCAGCTGCGATCACCGTGTGGTCGATGGCTGGGATGCCGCCAGCTATGTGCAGGCCCTGAAGAGGCTGCTCGAAACGCCGGTCCTGCTCTTCGCCGACTAGACGCGTCGGCCGGTGAACAATTGCACCAGCCCCACGATCAGCGCGACGACCAGCAGGATGTGGATCAGGCCGCCGGCTATGTGCAGGCTGAAGCCGAGCAGCCACAGGATCAGCAGGATGACAACGATCGTCCACAGCATGTGCTTCGTTCCCTCTGTTATGCGGGGGAAGAACGAAGCATCCCGCCCGACCGTTCCCTTGCGGAAGGCGAAGGCGGGGCTGGCGATCGTCGCCTGATCGGTGCCGCACGAATTTTTGAGGGAAGCGGCACTAACGGGAGCGTCTCCGCCTTATTCGGCGGATTATCCCACCAGCGCTTCCTCGGCCTGCGCCAGCGCCTTGGGATCGTCCACGTCGAGCCACCATGAGCCACCCACATCGGTGACGCGAGCGCCGCCCGTGGCCGCCAGCGCTTCCACTCCCGCGGAGATGGAGCCGTTGCCGCCCGACGCGATGCTTGCCCGAAGCGCATCGTGGAAGCGGCCGTCCACCGCGAACACGCCGCAGTCGAATGCGTCGTAATCCGGCAGATGCTTGCCGATCGCGACGATCCGGTCGCCTTCGGTGCGCACTCGCGTCACATCGTCCAGATCGACCAGGGGATTGTCGAGCCGCCGGTCGATAGCCAGGGTCAGCGGCATATCCGGCGCGGCGATGCAGCGGGTGACGATCGCGGGATCGAAGAGGTGGTCCGCCATCATCAGCAGATGACGTTCCGGCCCGATCGCATCCGCGCCGGTCAGCACCGAATGGCCGTTGGGCAGTGACCAATCCGCGGTGCGGGTGCAGACGATCGCGGGGTCAAGCGCGTGCAGATAGCTTTCAAGCGCATCCGCCTCATGCCCCGTGACGACGGTGAAGCCGCTCGCACCGCCCGCCCGCGCGGAGGCGATGACGCGCGCGATCAGCGGCACGCCAGCGACGGATGTCAGGGGCTTGGAGGGGGACACCGCGCGCAGCCGGCTGCCATAGCCGGCTGCGACGATGAGCGCCTTCACTCGGCGGCGATCCGCGTGTCCGCGTGGATGAAGTCGTCGGTCATCTGCGCTGCGATATCGTCGGTATATTGCTCCGGCGGATGCTTGCAGAAGAAGGAGGACGGGCCGGTCAGCGCGCCGGAAATACCACGATCCAGCGCGAGCCTGCAGCAACGGATAGCGTCCACCACCACGGCGGCGGAGTTCGGGCTGTCCTCGACCGACAGGCGCAGTTCGAGGTTCATCGGCACATCGCCGAAGAGATTGCCCTCCAGCCGCAGGAAGCACAGCTTGTTGTCGTGCAGCCACGGAATGTAGTCCGACGGGCCGACATGGATGTTCTCGTCCGCCAGCCGCTCGGCGAGCACGGCCTGCACGGCCTCCGTCTTGGATTCCTTCTTGCTCGACAGGCGGTTGCGGTCGAGCATGTTCATGAAATCGGTGTTGCCGCCGGTGTTGAGCTGATAGGTGTGATCGATCGTCACGCCGCGCGCCTTGAACAGGTTCGACAACACGCGATGCACGATCGTCGCGCCCACCTGCGCCTTCACGTCGTCGCCGATGATCGGCAGGCCGGCCTTGGCGAAGCGTGCTTCCCATTCCGGCTTGGAAGCGATGAACACCGGCATGCAGTTCACCACCGCAAGGCCGGCCTCGATCGCGCATTCCATGTAGAATTCGGTCGCCGTCTGGCTGCCCACCGGCAGGAAGTTCACGAGGATTTCCGCGCCGGAATCCTTCAGCGTCTTCACGATCGACGCGCGATCGGCGTCCGGGGTGCTGTCCACCTCGAAACCGCGGTCATTGGCGGCGGTGAGCATGTGATCGGCCACGCCGTCCAGCTTCGCGCCCATCTGCACGATCGTGCCGGTCTGCGGCACGTCGGCATGGAACACCTTGGTGCAGTTCGGCTTGGCGAAGATCGCCTCGCCCAGATCACGCCCGACCTTGCGTGTATCGACGTCGAACGCCGCGACGAATTCGATGTCGCTGACCTTGTAGCCGCCGACATCTTCGTGGATCAGGCCATGCGGGGTGTTGCTGGCGGCATAGTGATATTTGCCCTGCACGAGACTGCTCGCGCAATTACCGACCCCGACGATGGCGACCTTGATAGACGACATTAAACCCCCGCTTTGCCGGCAAAGGCCGGCGGATGACAGATGTATGGAAACGTCGTGACAGATGCGCGACGTCTGTCAAGCGATCCGCGCACCTGTTATCGAGCCCTAAAGGGGAGTTCACCTTGGATTCGAACGAATTGCAGCCCGCTGTTACGGGAAAGCCTCGCGAATTGCAGGGTTTCCTGAACCGCAACGCTTATCATCCGGCCGCGCGGCGACTCGCGAGTCTGCTCGCCCGCACGCCGGTCACGCCGAACATGGTTTCCATATTCGGAGCGGTCATGGTGTGCGCCACGGGGGTGCTTTATGCGCTGGTCGGCACGCCGCTGGCGATCGCGATCGGTTTTGCGCTGCACCTGCTGTGGCATGTGGTGGACGGCGCGGACGGCGACTTGGCGCGGATGACCGGACGCGCCAGCCCGCGCGGCGAGGTGGTCGACGGGTTGTGCGATTACGGCGGGCACACCGTGCTCTATCTGCTCCTCGGTTCCGTGCTCCAGCAGAGCTGGGGCCCCTGGGTGTGGCTGATCGTCGTCGGCGCGGGCGCATCGCGGATCGTGCAGTCGGTGTTCGCGGAAAGCTCCCGGCGGACCTATCAATGGTGGGTCTATGGCGTGCCGTGGCTTCAGCATAACCGCGCCGCGCCGACCGGCGTGGGCGGGGCGCTCGCGCGCTTCTATCTCAAGGTTTCCAGCGTGGTCACGGGGCCGACGGAGCGCGTCAACGCGATCGTCACCAGCGCGGAGGCCGATCCGGCCGAGCGCCAGCGCATCGCGCGGCTGGCGAAGGAAAGCGGGATGGGCACCTTGCTGGTGCCGGCCTTGCTTGGCGCCAATCCGAGGACCATCCTGCTGGGCCTGAGCATGATCGCCGGCTCCTCGATCTGGTTCTTCCTGATCGAGCTGACGGTGTTGAATGTGTTGCTGTTGGTGGGGATCGTGCAGCAAAGGTGGCACTGCGGCCGCCTGCTCGCGTTGATCGCACGCGGCAGGGATTGAGGCGAAGGAGAGAGAAGATGCGCATGATGGTGGCGATGGCGGGCGTGCTGGCGCTGGCTGCCTGTAACGAGGGCGACAGGATGAATATGGGCGCGCCGGTTCCGGGCGGCGCCCATGCGGTCGCGATGCTCAGGACGGCGAGCGGCGCGGATGCGGGCCGCGCGACCGCGACCGAGGTGGCGGGCGGCCTGCGCGTCACGGTGGATGCGCAGGGCCTGCCGCCCGGCACGCATGGCGCGCATATCCACACCACCGGGCGCTGCGACCCTCCCGATTTCGCGAGCGCCGGCGGCCATTGGAACCCGACGGGCATGAAGCACGGCTCGATGAATCCGCAAGGCCCGCATGAGGGCGATCTGCCCAATCTGGTGATCGACAGCGGCGGCCGCGGCACCTTGGCGCTCACCATTCCCGGCGCGACGATGGCCGGGCTGCTCGATGCGGACGGCGCGGCGCTGGTGGTCCATGCCGGGCCGGACGACATGATGACCGATCCCGCCGGCAACAGCGGCGGCCGCATCGCCTGCGGCGTGTTCCAGGCGGGATGAAGGGAAGGTGGAGCGGGGGCTTTACGCCCCCAGCTTCCGGCTCACCTTCACCAGAGAGGAATCGCCTTCCACCGATTCGACCGAGAGCCCCATCTCGCGCTCGAGGTTGACGGCGGCGACATTGTCGCGCGATTCGATCGCCTCCACCCATTTCGCGCCGCGCGCTTCCGCCTGATCCATGGCGAAGCGCATCAATTCCCAGCCGATGCCGCGATCCTTGCTGTCGCTGCGCACTGCCACGGCCACTTCGGCACGGTCGCCCTGCGCGTTGAAGGAGAGCATCGCGAGCGCGACCAGCACGCCGCTTTCCGCTTCATCGGCCAGCCAGGTCGCATCGCGATCGTCGTGCCGCGTCATCGCCTCGATCACCGCCCGGCCGACGCGGATGGCGGTGCCGAGGAAGCGGAAGCGGCGATCTTCGGGCGATAGCTGGTCGAAGAACTGATCGATCGCGAATTCGTCGCCGGGCTTGGCAAAGCGTATGTCCAGTTGCACTCCGGCGCGGGTGGTGAGGCGCGTGTTGGCGGACATGGCGAAACCTTTCGATACCGGGCGGCGGGAACCGCCAGCTTCCCGTTAAGGGCCGATCATTACATGGCTTTGACCATCGTCAAAGCAGGCAATCGCATCGGCGAGCAGGTTTGGCGCCACTTGCCGCTGGGATATTTGCAATGGCCGCGCTTGCCGACACGTCTCGTCTCGATATCGCCGGGCCGACGCTGGACACGATCGAGGAGGATCATGCGATCCAGCGCGCGCTGTGCCGCGATCTGGAGACGCTGGCCGATCGCTTGCCCCAGCTTCCGCCGCTGCCGGAGGTGCGCCGGCTGTGCGACCGGGTGATGCGCGTCGCGGGCGCGCATCTGGTCCGCGCGGAGCTGGTGTTCGAGCGGCTGCCGGCGGGGCAGGGGCCGGGCGACGCCGAGCTGGGCACATTGCGCGAGATGCACGCGCTGGATGCGACCCACGCCGACGATCTGGTGATGGCGCTATGGGATCATGTCGGCCGCCAGCCGGAGGCGCATGTCGGTCAGCTCTCCTATATGCTGCGCTGCTTCTTCGACGGATGCCGCCGCGCCATCGCGCTCAAGGAAAGCTGGATCGCCGCCGCGCGCCGCGCGGGGGCGTGAGACCGGGGATCAGGCCGGATTGACGATCGCTTCGAGCGCGGCGCGGTTGAGGATCGTGCAGTCGCGCTCGCCCTTGGCGAAATCGATGATCCCGGCGGTCTTGAGGCGGGTGAGATGTCGGCTGACCGTCTCGATCGTCAGCCCGAGGAAGCCCGCCATCTCGCCCCGGCTGATCGGGATCAGCACGTTCACCCGCCCGGCCGCGTCGGTGACGCCGGTGCGCCCGGCCAGTTCCAGCAGGAAATCCGCCACCCGCTCGCGCGCGTCCTTGCGGCCGAGCGACAGCATCCGTTCCCGCGCCTCGTCCAGCGAGGCCATGGTGCGTTCGAGCAGCATCCGTTCCATCTGTGGATAGCTTTCCAGCGCACGCTCGAAGCTGGGGCGCGGGAAGGTGCACAGATCGGTGTCGGTGAGCGCCGTGACCGTCAGCGAGGCCTCGGCGGTGAAGAGCTGGCCGACGAAATCGCCCGGAAAGAGCAGGCCGACGATCTGCTCGCGCCCGTCCGCAGTGGAAGCGGAAACCTTCAGCGCCCCCGACACGACATTGGCGCAATTGACGTTCGGATCGCCCGCCCAGGTGACGACCTGCCCGGCGGTCACCTCCCGCCGGCGGCCGAGGGCGCTCAGCGCGGCAAGTTCGCAATCGCTCATGCTGGCGCACAGCGCCTTGTCACGCACGAGGCAATCCAGGCAGCGTTGGGAGACGGAAGACACGATCATGTTAATCGCATCAAAGCGCAGCTTTGTCAGCTACGCTTATTTACTCATGCGAAATGAAACGCCCTATCGCCCGCCGAACTTTCGCTGCGTCTTGCCGAAACGCGTCTTGCGGGTGCCGGGCTTGCCCTCGTTCGAGCGACCCATGACCGGGGCCTTGTGCTCGTCCGGCGGCAGGCCAAGCTCCTGCTGCTCCAGCGCGCGGATCTCGTCGCGCAGGCGGCCTGCTTCCTCGAATTCCAGATCGGCGGCGGCGGCGCGCATCTTGCGCTCCAGTTCCTCGATATAGGCGCGGAGGTTGTGGCCCACCATGTGCGGCCGCTCCTCGTCGATCTCCACCGTCACCTGATCCTTCGAGGCGACATGGGCGATGATGTCGCCGATATTCTTGCGGACGGTCGCCGGCGTGATGCCGTGTTCCTCATTATATGCCGCCTGCTTCTCCCGGCGGCGCGCGGTTTCGTTCATCGCGCGCTCCATGCTGCCGGTGATGCGGTCGGCATAGAGGATCACGCGCCCGTCCACGTTGCGCGCCGCGCGGCCGATCGTCTGGATCAGCGACGTCTCGGAGCGCAGGAAACCCTCCTTGTCCGCATCCATGATGCAGACGAGGCCGCATTCCGGGATGTCCAGCCCCTCGCGCAGCAGGTTGATGCCGACCAGCACGTCATAGACGCCGAGTCGAAGATCGCGGATCAGCTCGATGCGCTCCAGCGTCTCGACATCGGAGTGCATGTAGCGGACCTTCACGCCCGCCTCGTGCATATATTCGGTGAGATCCTCCGCCATGCGCTTGGTGAGCGTGGTGACGAGCGTGCGATAGCCCTTTTCCGCCGTCTTGCGGCATTCGACGATGCAATCCTGTACCTGCTCCTCCACCGGGCGGATCTCCACCGGCGGATCGATCAGGCCGGTCGGGCGGATCACCTGCTCGGAGAAGGTGCCGCCGGTCTGCTCCATTTCCCATGTGCCCGGCGTCGCGGAGACGCAGACGGTCTGCGGCCGCATTGCATCCCATTCGTTGAAGCGCAGCGGGCGGTTGTCGATGCAGGAGGGGAGGCGGAAGCCATATTCGGCGAGCGTGATCTTCCGCCGATGGTCCCCGCGCGCCATGCCGCCGACCTGCGGGACCGTCTGGTGGCTCTCGTCCACGAACAGCAACGCATTTTCGGGGAGATATTCGAACAGGGTGGGCGGCGGCTCGCCGGGCAGGCGGCCGGTGAGGAAGCGCGAGTAATTCTCGATCCCGGCGCAGCTTCCGGTCGCCGCGATCATCTCCAGGTCGAAATTGGTGCGCTGCTCCAGCCTTTGCGCCTCCAGCAGCCGGCCCTCGGCGGTGAGCTCCTTCAGCCGCTCGGCAAGCTCGTGCCTGATCGCCTCGCTCGCCTGCTTCAGCGTCGGGCCGGGCGTGACATAGTGCGAATTGGCATAGACGCGGACGTAATTGAGCGAGGCGGATTTCTTCCCCGTCAGCGGATCGAACTCCACGATCTCCTCGATCTCGTTGCCGAAGAAGGAGACGCGCCACGCGCTGTCCTCATAGTGCGAGGGGAAGATTTCGAGATTGTCGCCCTTCACCCGGAAGTTGCCGCGCGTGAAGGCTGCGTCGTTGCGCTTGTATTGCAGCGCGACCAGCTTGCGCACGATCTCGCGCTGGTCGACCGTCTGGCCCTTCTTGAGGTCGAAGATCATCGCCGAATAGGTCTCGACCGATCCGATGCCGTAGAGGCAGGAGACGGAGGCGACGATCAGCACGTCGTCCCGTTCCAGCAGCGATCGGGTGGCCGAATGGCGCATCCGGTCGATCGCCTCATTCACGCTCGACTCCTTCTCGATATAGGTGTCGGAGCGGGGCACATAGGCTTCCGGCTGATAATAATCGTAATAGCTGACGAAATATTCGACCGCGTTTTCAGGGAAGAAGCTCTTGAACTCGCCGTAAAGCTGCGCGGCAAGGATCTTGTTCGGCGCGAGCACCAGCGCGGGCCGTTGCAATTGCTCGATCACCTTGGCCATGGTGAAGGTCTTGCCGGAGCCGGTGACGCCCAGCAGCACCTGATCGCGCTCGCCAGCCAGCGCGCCCTCCACCAGCTCCGCGATAGCCGTCGGCTGGTCGCCGGAGGGCTCGTATTCGCTGACCAGCTTGAATGGCTTGCCGCCTTCCACCTTCTCGGGGCGCTGCGGGCGATGGGGGACGAAGCTCTCGCCGGTTTCCGGTTCGGCAAGGCTGGTGCGGATCTGGATGGCCATGTTCCCTATATGGGCTCAATGACCGTGCGGTGAAAGGGCAGGGAGGTGGTGGACGGTCACGTTATGCGGTCGTAGGAGCAAGGGGCTTTGCCGACCCTGCCCGATCTCTTTCGCCCGGCCCGGCCGTGGACCCTTTGGCGCCTCCGCGCGCTGCTCAGGTCGCGCGGGCCGACCTCGATCCGCTTCCGCCGCCGCGTCGCGGTGCTGACCGGGGCGATCGCCGTGGGCGTGGTTGCGGTGCTGTTCGCCAAGGCGAGCGATATCGCGGGCGAGATGTTCATGCGTTACGCGCGGGCATGGCGCTGGATGCCGCTCGTCACCTCGCCGCTGGGTTTCATGGCGCTGGTATGGATCACGCGGCGCTGGTTTCCGCTGGCGCGCGGCTCGGGCATCCCGCAGGTGATCGCCGCGCGCGAGCGGGTCGATCTGGGCGTGGACGGGCTGATCGCGCCGCGCACCGTGCTGGCCAAGGCGGCGCTGACGCTCGGCGCCCTGCTATGCGGCGCGAGCGTGGGGCGTGAGGGGCCGACCGTGCAGCTTGCCGCCGCCGTGATGGGGCTGAGCCACAAGGTGATGCGCGTCTCGATGCGCGCCGGCGTGGTGATCGCGGGCGGCGCGGCGGGCGTGGCGGCGGCGTTCAACACCCCGCTTGCCGGCGTGATGTTCGCGATCGAGGAACTCGCCTCCGCCTATGAGCAGAAGGTGACGCTGCTGGTGCTCTCCCTGATCGTCATCGCGGGCATGGTCGCGCAGTCGCTGGCGGGGGACTATCTCTATTTCGGCGCGATCGGGGCGCATATGCCGGCGGCGAGCGCGATCCTGGTGGCGCCCGTCGCGGGGCTGGCGGGCGGCGCGTTCGGCGGGCTGTTCGCGCGGCTGATGCTGGGGACGGCGAACGGAACCTATCGCATCACGCGGCTGACGCGCGCGCATCCGCTGCTGTTCGCCGGTTTCTGCGGGCTGGTCGTGGCGGTGCTCGGCGTCGCGACGGGGCTGACCTGGGGAGCGGGCTATCCGGCGGCGCGGGCGATGATCCTCGGCGTCGATGCGCCCTGGTGGTTCGGCCCGGCCAAGATGATCGCCGCGCTTGCGACGGCGGTGGCGGGCCTGCCCGGCGGCATCTTCGCGCCCAGCCTCGCGGTCGGCGCGGGCGTGGGCAACCTGTTGCGCTTCCTGTTTCCCGGCGACTCGGCCGGTGCGGTGGTGATCCTGGGCATGGTCGCCTATTTCGCCGGCGTGGTGCGCGCGCCGCTGACGGCCGTCATCATCCTGTCCGAAACCACGGCCAGCCGCGGGCTGATGCTGCCGATGTTCGCCGCCGCCTTCATCGCCGACTGGGCGAGCCAGCAGGTATGCCGCGAGAAATTGTATCACGGCCTCTCGCGGACCTTCAGCTGAACAATCCCAGCGCGGCCACGTCCTCCGTGGTAAGGTCGATGCCGAACATCAGGCTCATGCGGATGCGATAGACGCGCGGGTCCGTGATCTCGCCACTGGTGTCGCCCTCGTTCGAATGGCGGCGATAGGCGCGATCGGTAAGGGCTGCGAAACCGCGCGGCAGCACGATCGAGGCCAATGTGAGCTGCGTGAAGCGGCTTTCCGGCGCGGTGGCGACCCAATGGTTGCTGAGCGCCAGATCCGTCTCATACACTTCGCGCAGGTCGAAGCTGAATTGCGGCTGCCAGCCTTCGCCCTCGCCGCGACCGTCGGTCGCGCGCGGATCGCCGTTGCGCAGCAGCATCCAGCCGAACGTCTCGTCGCGCTGAAGGCGGAAGCGCGCGCCATCCGGGGCGCTCGCCTCGGCTCCGTCGGCCAGGGGCATCACCGGAGCATAGCTGCCGCCGAAGCCCGCGTCCGCGATCCACTCCACGCCGTCGATCGTCACCAGCGACAGGACATGGGTGAGCGGCGTCACCTCGCTCGCGCCCAGCCATACCCGCGCCAGCAGCGGCCGCGCGGCGAAGCCCAGCGCCGCCAGCGCATCGAGCAGCAGCCGGTTGTGCTCGAAACAATAGCCGCCGCGCCGCCGCGTCACCAGCTTCTCGAACACGCTGTCGCTATCCACCCGGATGCCGCGTCCCAGCCGCACGTCGAGATTCTCGAACGGGATCGTCAGCCGGTGCGCGCGTTGCAGCGCGGCCAGGCCCTCCGCATCGGCGGCGGGGGTTTCGGGAAGATCGAGGCGGGCGAGATAGGCGGGAAGGTCGAACATCGCCGCCGCCTATAAGGCAGCGCGGGGAAAAGTCACACGATCGGCTTGTCGATGCGTCTGAGCGCCCGGTTGAACAGGGAGATGGTGTGGGCGTGAAGCTGGTCGCCGATCGGCTTCGGCGTCAGCCCGGCGCAGGCGCGCGCGTGGCTCCCTTCGAGGATCGCGCCCAGCTTGAAGCAGGCGAGCACCGCATACCAGCGCGCATCGGTCGCGCCGCGCCCCGTGGCGGAGAGATAGCGTTCGACGATATCGCCCAGCGACGGGAAGCCATCCCAAGGCGTCACCGAAACGCGCTGCTCGCCCTCGTCCGGGTCGCGCCACGTCGCGGTGAGCCAGCCGAGATCGAGCAAGGGGTCGCCGCGCGAGGCAAGCTCCCAATCCACCACCGCCGCCAGATCCGGGGAATCCTTGCGGAACATCACGTTGGCGAGATGGAAATCGCCATGGATCAGGCCGGCGCGCATGTCGTCGGGCCGGTTCGCCTCCAGCCAGCGGCAGATGGCATCGACGTCGGGCAGCGCCTCCAGCCCCGTCCAGCCCTCGAACTTCGCATAACCGTCGAGTTGCGCGCGCCAGCGCGGCACCTGCCGCTCGACCCAGCCGTCGATCTTGCCGAGATCGGAGAGTCCCACGCGATCGGGTTCGATGCGGGAGAGGGCGATCGCGGCGTCCACCATCGCCTCGCCCATCCGCCGCCTTGTCGCGGGGTCTCCTGCGTGGAGGGGCAGCAGGCCCATCGTGGCGTTGAAGCCCTCCACCGGCTCCATCAGATAGAAAGCCGTGCCGAGGATCGCCGGATCGCCTTCGCCCGCGATGAAGCCGGGATGCGGCACGTCCGATCCGGCCAGTGCCGCCAGCACCTTCATCTCGCGGCGCATCACTTCGTCGCTTTCCGGGCGCGGCCGGCGCGGCGGACGGCGCAGGACATAGGAGCGGCCGGCGCGGTCGAAGCGGAGCAGGATGTTCTGCGTGCCGCCGCCCAGCGTCTCGACCCGCTCGACCGGCGCGCCTTCGCCAAGGCCGGCGGCGTCCATCCAGCGCGCCAGCGTGTCGAGATCGATCAATTCATGCCATGCCTCGCGATCATGCGCAAGCGCCACATGCCTCTCCGTTTTTGCAGGCTTTGGCGAAGGTTAGGGGCGGCTTCCCGGCCGGTCAATCGCGCCACATGCGCCGCGCCAGCGGGGCGAGGCGCGCGGGCAGGCCGGGGCGGAGGAGCAGCCAGTCCCGGATCATCGGGCCGGGCGTCGCGCCGATCATGCTCTTGTAGCCGCCGTCTCCCATGCCCCAGTCGAGGATTGTCGTGCCGCGTTCCAGCGCGGCGGCAAGGTTGCGATAGAGCAGCAATCTGCCCGGAGAGTAACGCGCGAAGGCCGGATCGTAGCTGGTGGCGATGCCGTAATGCGTCGCGCCCGAGGAAAGGTTGAAGCAGAAGGCCGCCGGCCTGTCGCCGACCGTCAGCAGCAAGCCTTGCATCATCCCGGCGAGCACCCTGTCCTCGGCGAGCGCGCGCCAGAAGGCGCCGTGGCCGGTTTCGGTGAATTTCGCGCCCGAGCCGTCGGTGCGCGTCTCGATCCAGCTCCGGTGTTCGATCCGCGCCAGTGCATCGAAGGCCTCGGGCCAGTCCGGCGCGGAGAGGAAGCGCCATTCGGGCGCGCCCTGCGACGCGAGCTGCCGTTCCTGCGCGCGGTTCTTGCGAAGAGAGGAGGCGCGGGGCCAGCCGTCCGCCGCGGCTTCGGGAAGGTGCAGCAGGTGCGTCTGCCCCGCCGTCCGCTCCACCACGGCCCAGCCGTGCGCCCGTGCCCCCGTCACCAGCGCGGCGGCAGCCGGATCGTCGTCATAGACCGGGCCGATGCGCAGCACGTTCACCTGCCGCGCGAGCTCGCCCAGCGCCGCCTCGATCACCTCCGCTCCGGCATTGTCGGCGAGGGGAAAGCTCCTGAACGGCCAATAGCTTCCCGGCACTTGCGCCGCGCGCAACCAGGATGGCCCCGTCGACACGATCGGCAACGCAAGCTCCGGCGCGTCCTCCGCATGGACGATCACCGTCCGCGCCCGCCCGCCATAGGCCCGGATGGCGGCCGCGAACCATTGGTAGCGCAGGAAGCGATGCGTTTGCGCCGCGCGTTCCGCAACCGTATCCAGCGCGGTGGAAAGCCCGTCCACCACCTCCGCGCGCAGAAGACGCGGCAAGCGGGCGAACTGGTCGAGCGGCATCGGCTTCGTCATCGCCCCAGGGCTTAGGGATTGAGCGTTACCAGCCCGTTTCCGTTTCCATTTCCGTGCGATATTGCTGCCGGGGCGGCGCACGCCTATCTCCACGCGAGGTTTCTGGGGAGCCTTGCCTTGGCGTTATTCCTGAAGATCGCCGGAACGGCGATCCTGTTCGCGGTGATTGCTGTGTGCCTTGCGATCACCATCATGCCGCGTTTCCTCGATCGCGTTTATTATGTCGGCCCCGCCACCGGCCATTTCGACGGCGAGCGCTTCTTCAACCCCACCGCCGATGAGGACATCTTCCGTCCGCCGAGCGGCGCGGGCGGGCGTTTCGGTATGATCTGGCGCTATCTCACCGGCAATGACGGCCGCCCGCCATGGCCGAAATCCGTGCCGGTGAGACAGACGAAGCCCGCCGCGCGCGTCGAAGGGGATCGGATGATCGCGACCTGGATCGGCCATGCGACGGTGCTGATCCAGACGCAGGGCCTCAATATCCTCACCGACCCGATCTGGTCCGACAAGACCGGCCCCTTGTGGTTCGGCCCGCGCCGCGTCACCGTGCCCGGCGTGCGGTTCGAGGATCTGCCGAAGATCGATCTCGTGCTCATCAGCCATAATCATTACGATCATCTCGACGTGCCGACGCTGAAGCGCCTGTGGGAGCGGGATCGGCCGAGGATCGTCACCTCGCTCGGCAATGACGCGCTGATCCGCAAGGCGGGCGCGGATTCGACTGCGCTCGACTGGGGGCAGCATGTCGCGATCCGGCCCGGCGTGGAGGTGTTCGTCACCCGCAACCATCATTGGGGAAGCCGTTGGTTCACCGATCGCAATCGCGCGCTCTGGTCCAGCTTCGTGGTCAGGCTGCCGGAGGGGGGCAACATCTTCTTCGCTGGCGATACGGGGCTGGGCGACGGCAAATGGCCGGCGGAGGCCGCCGCCTACGGCCCGATCCGTTTCGCGATGATCCCGATCGGCGCGTTCCGCTTCGTTCCTGGGCAGATGGAATCGGGCAGCCATGTCGGCCCCGGCAATGCGATCCGCATCTTCGACAGGCTCGGCGCGGCGAAGGCGATCCCGATCCATTGGGGCACCTATCGCCTGAGCTACGAGGCGCGCGACACGCCGCCGAAGATGCTCTCCGCGCTGATGCATTGCACCGGCGGGGAAGCCGGGAGCTTCGCGCCTGCGGAGATCGGCGCGCCGATCGAGGTCGCGCCTTATGCTCCGCTCGCGAAGCGTCCCGACGAAGGGTTGATCGCGCAATGCCTCCAGCGACCGGATATCAGGGCGCTGGACTGATCCGGTAATGGTAACGATAGGCCTCGCCGAAGCCGAGGCCTTCGTATAGCGAGCGCGCCCGCGCGTTCGCGGCGGTGACTTGCAGGTAAGCGCTGGCCGCGCCTCTCCTGCCGCCCCAGCCCATCAACGCCTGCACGATCGCCTTGCCCAGGCCCTTGCCCCGCGCGGCGGGCGATATGACGATATCGAACAGCCCGATCATCCCGCGCTCGCATACGGCAAGCCCGTAGCCCGCCGGGGCGCCACGGTCATGGACGGTCGCGAAGGCAGCGGGATGACGGATCGAGCGGACGATCCGGTGATGCGCATCCCGTAAAATGGCGGGGATGGCGTTGGCGGCGGCAAGGCCATCCAGCCACGCGACCGACGGAGCAACGGCGATCTCGACCGATGGCGGCGCGGCAATGTCCTCGATGGGCGCGACCATCACGATGGATTCGTCCAGTCGCATATAGCCGCGCTCCGCCAGCATCCGGTCGCAATCGGGCGGGGCGAGGGGAGAGAGGCGGAAGATCGTCGGCAATCCGCGCGCGTCGTAGAAGCGTCGCGCCTCGCGCTCCACCGTGTCGAACGTCTCGGAAGGGGCGAGGGCGTTGGCCGAATTGGCGCGCTTGGTGCAGCCGTCGGATGCCCGGAACACCCAGCCACCGAACGATGCGCTGTGCAGCGCCGGCCAGCCGCTGAACGCTCGTTCCTCCAATGCGCGAATATCGCAAGCCATGGGCCGGCTCCCAAAAGGAAACCGCCGCCCGGCACCCCGGACGGCGGCTCCTGTCTTCACATCCGAACGGCGATCAGTCGTTCAGATATTCGCCGGCGGCCTCATCGCTGCCGTCGCCGGAGCTGACGACCGCGGCAAGCGGGTCCGGCCCGGCGCCCTGCGAGTCGCGCGGGGAGCGCGCCAGTTCCGCGGCATGCTCCTCTGCGGCGCTTTGCGGGGCGGTGATCGCCATCGCCTCGGCCAGCTTGCGCTGCTGGACGCGAAGCGCGGCATCGCGGCTGGAAGCCGCCACGCGCAGGCGGTTCATGCCGGCGCCGGTGCCCGCCGGGATCAGGCGGCCGACGATGACATTCTCCTTCAGGCCCATCAGCGTGTCCTGCTTGCCCTGCACGGCCGCCTCGGTGAGCACGCGCGTCGTCTCCTGGAACGACGCGGCCGAGATGAACGAGCGGGTCTGCAACGACGCCTTGGTGATGCCGAGCAGGATCGGCTTGCCCTGCGCGGGTTGCTGACCCTTGGCGAGCTTGGCGTTCACCTCGTCCATCTCCTCGCGATCCACCTGCTCGCCGGGGAGCAGGGTGGTGTCGCCGGCGTCGGTGATCTCGACCTTCTGCAGCATCTGGCGAACGATCACCTCGATGTGCTTGTCGTTGATCTTCACGCCCTGCAGTCGATAGACTTCCTGGATTTCGCTGACGAGATATTCCGCCAGCGGCTCGATGCCGAGCACCTCCAGGATATCGTGCGGATCGGGGCTGCCGCCGATCAGGTTGTCGCCACGCTTCACGTAGTCGCCTTCCTGAACGTCGATCACCTTCGACTTCGGCACCAGATATTCGACGACCTCGCCGCCGTCCTCCGGCTGGATGCCGATCTTGCGCTTCGCCTTATAGTCCTTGCCGAACACCACGCGGCCGGAGACCTTGGCGATGATCGCATTCTCCTTCGGCTTGCGCGCCTCGAACAGCTCGGCGACGCGCGGCAGACCGCCGGTGATGTCGCGGGTCTTGGCGCTTTCACGCGCGACACGCGCCAGCACGTCACCCGCCTGCACCGTGGCCCCGTCCTCCACCGAAAGCACCGCGCCCGGCGCCAGCATGTAGCGCGCGGTCTCGCCCGAACCCTCGTCGAGGAGCGTGATGCGCGGACGCAGATCCTCCTTCGACTTGGAGCCGGCACGGAATTCGGTGACGACGCGCTGGGCGATGCCCGTCGCTTCGTCCACCTGCTCCGTCAGCGTCTTGTTCTCGACGAGATCCTGGAACTTCACCGTGCCGCCGGTCTCGGTGATCACCGGCATGGTGAACGGGTCCCACTCGGCCATGCGATCGCCCTTGGAGACGATATGGCCGTCGTCGAACATGACATAGGCGCCGTAGGGAATGCGATCGACCGAAAGCTCGCGGCCGTCCATGTCCTTGATCGCGATCTCGCCCGAACGGCTCAGCACGACGCGGCGGCCGCGCTGGTCCTCGATCACGCGCAGGTCGCGGAACTCGACGGTGCCGTCGGTATGCGCCTCCAGGTTGGAGGTTTCGTTGAGCTGCGCCGCGCCGCCGATGTGGAAGGTCCGCATCGTAAGCTGCGTGCCCGGCTCGCCGATCGACTGCGCCGCGATGACGCCCACGGCCTCGCCGATGTTCACCGGCGTGCCGCGCGCCAGATCGCGCCCGTAGCACTTGCCGCACACGCCGACCTTGGACTCGCAGACGAGCGGGCTGCGGATCTTCACCGCCTGGATGCCCGTGCCCTCGATCACCGCGACCGCCGCCTCGTCCAGCAGGGTGCCGGTCGGGATGACGACCTCGTTGGTCTTGGGATCGACGATATCCTCCGCCGTGGTGCGGCCGAGGATACGCTCGCCGAGCGACGCGATGGTCGAGCCGCCCTGAACGATCGCCTTCATCTCCAGCGCGCGTTCGGTGCCGCAATCCTCCTCGACGATCACGCAATCCTGCGACACGTCCACGAGGCGGCGGGTCAGATAGCCCGAGTTCGCCGTCTTGAGCGCCGTGTCCGCGAGGCCCTTGCGGGCGCCGTGGGTGGAGTTGAAATATTCAAGGACGGTCAGGCCCTCCTTGAAGTTCGAGATGATCGGCGTCTCGATGATCTCGCCCGACGGCTTGGCCATCAGGCCGCGCATGCCGGCAAGCTGCTTGATCTGGGCCTGCGAGCCACGCGCGCCGGAGTGCGCCATCATGTAGATCGAGTTGATCGGCATCTCCCGGCCCGTCTCCGGGTCGATCTTCACCGCCTTGATCTCGTTCATCATCGAGTTCGCCACCTGGTCGCCGCAGCGGCTCCAGGCGTCGATCACCTTGTTGTACTTCTCCTGCTGCGTGATCAGGCCGTCCTGATATTGCTGCTCGAAGTCCTTCACCTGCTCGCGGGTCTCCTCGACCAGCTTGTCCTTGTCCGGCGCGATGACCATGTCGTCCTTGCCGAAGGAGATGCCGGCGCGGAACGCGTGGCGGAAGCCCAGCGCCATGATGGCGTCGGCGAACAGCACCGTCTCCTTCTGGCCGGTGTGGCGATAGACCTCGTCGATGACGTCGGTGACGTCCTTCTTGGTCAGCAGGCGGTTGACCGTCTCGAACGGCACCTTGTGGCTCTTGGGCAGGCACTCGCCGAGCAGCATGCGGCCCGGCGTCGTCTCATAGCGCTTGAGATACTGGTTGCCCTGCTCGTCGGTCTGCGGAACGCGGCTGGTGATCCTCGTATGCAGCGTCACCGCGCCGGCGTTCAGCGCCTGATGCACCTCCTGCATGTCGGCCAGCAGCATGCCTTCGCCCGGCTCATTCTGCTTCTCCATCGAGAGATAATAGAGGCCGAGCACCATGTCCTGCGACGGCACGATGATCGGCTTGCCGTTCGCGGGGCTGAGGATGTTGTTGGTGGACATCATCAGGACGCGCGCTTCCAGCTGCGCCTCGAGGCTCAGCGGAACGTGCACGGCCATCTGGTCGCCGTCGAAGTCGGCGTTGAACGCGGAGCAGACCAGCGGGTGAAGCTGGATCGCCTTGCCCTCGATCAGCACCGGCTCGAACGCCTGGATGCCGA
>JASGGR010000045.1:0-19878 GCA_047602705.1 Sphingomonas bacterium
GACATATTGCTCCGGCACGTTGGGCAGCTCGAAGTTGAACACATGGCTCACGCCCGAAATGTCGATCCCGCGCGCGGCGATGTCGGTCGCCACCAGGATCGGCACCTCGCCGGACTTGAACGCGGCGAGCGCGCGCTCGCGCTGCGGCTGGCTCTTGTTGCCGTGGATCGCGTTGGCGGCGATGCCGTTGCCGGAGAGCAGCCGCACCACGCGGTCGGCGCCATGCTTGGTGCGGGTGAAGACCAGCGCGCGCTCGACTTGCTCGTCGGTCAGCAGGATGGTGAGCAGCGCCTGCTTCTCCTGCTGGTTGACGAAGGTGACGATCTGGTCGACCCGCTCCGCGGTGGTGGCGGCGGGGACGACCGAGACGGTTTCCGGCTCATGCAGGAACTTGCCCGCCAGCTCGCGGATCGATTCCGGCATGGTGGCGGAGAAGAACAGGGTCTGGCGGCGGCGCGGCACCATCTTCACGATCTTGCGCAGCGCGTGGATGAAGCCGAGGTCGAGCATCTGGTCCGCCTCGTCGAGCACGAGGATCTCGAGCATCGAGAGGTTGCAGAAGCCCTGCTCGACCAGATCGAGCAGCCGGCCCGGCGTCGCGACGAGGATATCGACGCCGCGCGCGAGGTCGTTGCGGTTCTTGTTGATGCTGGTGCCGCCGAAGACGGTCGCCACCGACAGGCGCGAGTTGCGGCCGTAGCCGCGCGCATTCTCCGCGATCTGGCTGGCCAGCTCGCGCGTGGGGGTGAGGACGAGCATGCGGCAATGCGTCGGCAGCAGGCGCTTGTTCGCCTCCGCCAGCCGCTGGATCGAGGGGAGGACGAAGGCCGCCGTCTTGCCGGTGCCGGTCTGCGCGATGCCGAGCAGGTCGCGGCCGGTCAGCACGATCGGGATGGCGTCGCGCTGGATCGGGGTGGGGGTCTCATAGCCCTTGGCTTCGAGCGCGCGGACGAGCGCGTCGGACAGGCCGAGTTCGGAAAATGTCATGGAAATGGAAATACCTGTGCAAATGTGCCGGGCCGCGCGTCACATCGGCGACGCGCGGGGGCGGGGAAGATTGACGCCCCGCGTGACTAGGGAAGCCCGAACGATGACCAAGGCGGAGCCGGGGCCGCGAAAGGCCCGATCACGCTGCGTTGTTACGCCACGGTCGGTGCGCAAATGTGCGTGTGGAGGGAAAAAGTCAAGGGTTGGCCGTTCACCACCGTCGTCACCCCGGCTTTGTGCCGGGGTCCACGGAGCCGCAGATGGTGCGGCTGGAGCCTCTGGCCCTGCGCCTGCCTCCCAGTGGACCCCGGCACAAGACCGGGGTGACGGTGGGGCGGTGGATGCAACGCCGCCGGCAAAGCCGTCGGCCGGATCGGGCGCGTGGGGTCGCGCCCGTCCGCCGGCCGAACGCGTTGCTCGCGCTATGCGCGACCGGCGCGGGCGTGGCCGCGCCTGCAACGCGTTACAGCTTGCGCGAGATCACTTCCTTCATGATCTCGTTCGTGCCGCCATAGATGCGGCTCACCCGCGCCCCGCGCCACATCCGGGCGATGGGATATTCGTTCATATAGCCCGCGCCGCCATGGAGCTGGAGGCACTTGTCCATCACCTCCCACTGGAGGTCGGTGTGCCACAATTTGGCGGCGGCGCCTTCCTCGTTGGTCAGCTCGCCCTTCAGGTGGCGGGCGATCGCCCAGTCGAGGTGCGCCCAGCCGACCTGGAGCTTCGCCTTGAGGTCCGCCAGCACGAACCTGGTGTTCTGGAAATCGAACACGAAGCCCTTGAACGCCTTGCGCTCCTTGGTGAAGGCGATCGTCTCGTCCAGCGCCTTCTGCGCCGATGCCTGGCATGAAACCGCGATCGACAGGCGCTCCTGCGGCAACTGGCTCATCAGGTAGATGAAGCCCATGCCCTCCTCGCCGAGGCAATTGGTGATCGGCACGCGCACGTCCTCGAAGAACAGTTCCGAGGTGTCGGCGGCGTCCTGCCCGATCTTGTCGAGCTTGCGGCCCTTCTTGAAGCCCTCGCGGTCGCTTTCGACCAGGATGATCGACATGCCCTTCCACGCGGGCTGCGCATCCGGGTCCGTCTTGCACACCACGAGCGTCAGGTCGGTGTTCTGGCCGTTGGTGATATAGGTCTTGGAGCCGTTGATGACGTAGTGGTTGCCGTCCTTCTTCGCGGTGGTGCGGATCGACTGGAGATCGCTGCCCGTGCCCGGCTCGGTCATGGCGATGGCGGTGATGACGTCGCCGGACACCATCTTCGGCAGCCATTCCTTCTTCTGCTCCTCGGAGCCATAGGTCTCCATATAGCCGGCCACGATATCGGACTGGAGCGAGAAGCCGGCGGGCACGCCCGAATAGGCCATTTCCTCATCGACGATCGCATTATAGCCGAAATCGAGGCCAAGCCCGCCATAAGCCTCCGGCACGGTGGGACACAGCATCCCGATCTCGCCGGCCTTCTGCCAGAAGGACTTCGGCACCAGCCGATCCTTCTCCCACTGATCCGCATTGGGCACGCCTTCCTTCGCGAGGAAGCTGCGGACCGTCTGGCGGAACGCCTCATGATCCTCGTTATAGGCGAAACGGCCGGCAATGGTGTCGAGCGACATGAAGGGGCATCCTCTCCTGGAAAACAGCTGCGCGCCTTGTCGCGGCGGCAGGGCGGGGGGTCAAGTAACTTTTGTTATGGCGGACCCGGCTTGCATGGGCGGGATGCGCGGCCCACGCTCTCGACTCGGCCCGCCGTTCACGGCAAAGAGCGGGCGAAGGAGATCGTAACAAATGAAACTTGCCAGCCTGAAGCATGGTCGCGATGGAAAGCTCGTCGTCGTCTCGAACGATCTCGCCTGGTATGCCGACGCGAGCCACATCTGCCCGACGCTGCAGGCCGCGCTGGACGACTGGGATCGCATCGCGCCCGCGCTGCAATTGCTGGCGACCGATCTGGAGCATCAGACGATCCCGCGCGAGCGTTTCCACGAGCATCACGCCGCCGCCCCCTTGCCGCGCGCCTATCAATGGGCGGACGGATCGGCCTATGTGAACCATGTCGCGCTGGTGCGGCAGGCGCGCGGGGCGGAGATGCCGGAGAGCTTCTGGCACGATCCGCTGATGTATCAGGGCGGGTCGGATGGCTTTCTCGGCGCACGCGCCGCCATCCCGCTGGCGGACGAGAACTGGGGCTGCGACCTCGAGGCGGAGGTGGTGGTCGTCACCGGCGACGTGCCGCTCGGCGCGACGCGGGAGCAGGCGCTCGACGCGATCCGGCTGGTCGGCCTCACCAACGACGTGTCGCTGCGCAACCTGATCCCCGGGGAGCTGGCGAAGGGCTTCGGCTTCTTTCAGTCCAAGCCCGCTTCCGCTTTCTCCCCCGTGTTCGTGACCCCCGACAGCCTCGGCGACTGGTGGCGCGAGGGCAAATTGCACCGCAAGCTGATGGTGGACGTGAACGGCGCGCCCTTCGGCCGGGTCGAGGCGGGGGAGGACATGACCTTCGACTTCGGCACGCTGATCGCCCATGCGGCGAAGACGCGCGCGCTGGGGGCGGGGACGATCGTCGGCTCCGGCACCGTCTCGAACCGCGACGCGGGCGGCGGCCCCGGCAAGCCGATCGGCGAAGGCGGCGTGGGCTATTGCTGCCTCGCGGAGGTGCGCACGGTGGAGACGATCCTGTCCGGCAAGCCCTCCACGCCCTTCCTGAAGCGCGGCGACACGGTGCGGATCTGGGCGGAGGACGATCGCCACCATCCGATCTTCGGCACGATCGAGCAAATAGTCGGCGAGCAGACGGCCGGCGAGGAGGCCGGCGGCGAAATGTCCGGCGGATGACGACGATTTCATTGGGAATTCATCGCGCTTGAGGGCAGGATCATGAAGCGCGCCGGTCGGAAGTGCGGCCGCGCGATTATATGGTTGGAGGTGATAAGATCATGAAAAAGATCGTCCTTCTCGGAGCGCTCGCGGCATTGGGGATGCTGAGCGCCGGCGTGGCCTCGGCGGAAGATTATCCGCCCTGCTCGGCATCGGTGCGCGACAATTGCGTACAGGGCGCGCGCTCGGCGACGCATCATGCGCGCGCGACGCGCCATCACGCGACGAAGCATCATGTGAAGGCGCGCAAGGGCAAGCATCACGTGAAGACCCACCACGCGAAGACCCACCACAAGGTGCGCCATCACCGCGTGCACAAGCGCTGATCGTGCCACGGCCCCGGCGTGAGATGATCCGCCGGGGCCGTTCCGCGCCAGGCCCGATCTTCGGCACGCGCAGGAACGTCGCGCGCGCTGTTTCGTTCTTTCCCGCATCTGGTGATGGAGAGAGCGATGCCCGAAGATGAACGGAAGCAGCAGCAGGACGCGGGGCAGGATCGTTCGATCGCGAAGCGGCTGAAGAAAGACCCGAGCGACAAGCAGGCGAAGCTGGACGAGGCGCTGGACGAATCGATGGATGCGTCCGATCCGCCCGCCATGACCCAGCCCCGTCGATGAGTTGTTGCGCAAAAGGCGCAGTTTCTTTTCAAAGGCGAACATTTCTCAACGCTTCGACGCAACCTGTGTTGCGGGGAGGCGGCGTTCCGTGATTCAATCCTGAACGCGGGGCATCGAGATGTTAAGGGGCATGTTAACCGTCCTGGCGCATCATAGGCCCGCTCGATTGGTGCGAGGCTGAGGTGAGGCGATGAGTGCCAGGATGAAGCCGGCGGAAGGCGCGATGGCGCTGGCCGAGATGAAGGAGTTCGCCGGGTTCGCGGCGGCGACGCAGCGTTATATCCGCCGCAGCCTCGACATCGGCCTGGATCGCGACGACGCCATGGCGCGCTGGTCGCGCGACGTGGTGGAGGCCGCCAGCATCCGCGCGCAGGCGCATCATTACGAACGGCTTCCCGAAATCCGCGAGATGGTGCCGGACGACAGCGGGCTGGACCGGGTGGAGGTCTTCCTCGCGCCGCTCATCACCGTCACGGCCTTCGATCTGGGGCAGGGGCGGTTGCCGGGCTTTTCCGCCTATCGCTTCCTCTACGAGCGGCTGATCGGCGCGCATGTGCGCCCGTGGCTGCCGGCCGCCTTCTGCGCGGCGGCGGCGCTGCCGCATCTCCACCCGGAATTGCGGCGCAAGCTGCTCCAGTCGATCAGCGAGGCGGCGGCGACCGCCTCCGGCTGGTCCGCGCGCCAGCCCAGCTTCTTCCCGCATTGGGTGGAGAAGGTGGAGGAGAACGCCGCGAACTAGGGCGCGTTTTCCTCTTTCCGAAGGGGACGGGCTTGCGGCGGGACTAACCCCGCATCGCGCCCGCGATCGGCTCCGACGTCACCGGATAACCCGCGTCGTTGCGGATGCAGAGTTGCTGCTCGCCGTCGCGTTCCTCCGTCCATGGGGTGACGATGCGGATCGGCGTCGCCTCGGCATGGGCGGCGGCTTCGGCGAAGCTGCCGAATTGCGCCAGCCGTTCCAGATTGCGGCGCGTGGGGAAGATGATCGAAAGCTTGCCCGCATCGGCGTCGTCCAGCACCGATTGCGCCGTCGCCCAGACCAGCCGCACATTCTCCGTCGCGTCCACCGTGGCGCGGGGCGCTTCGGCGGGCAGCTCGGCGAGATAGAAGCGCGTGTCGAAGCGGCGCATGTTGGCGTGCGCGGGCAGCCAGCGCGCCCAGGGCACCAGCGGCGTCAGGTCCAGCTCCGCCCCGGCTTCGGCCAGCACCTCGGCAAAGGGCTGGCCATCGTGCAGGCCGTCGCGCATCGCCTCCAGCGCGGCGGCGGAGATATGCGCCTTCAGCCCGACCGGAAGCCCCGCCTCCTCGATCGTCTCGCGGATCGCGGCGATGCGCGCGGCGGCCTCGTCCCCGGGAAGCCCCAGCCGCGTGGCGAGCGCATGGTCGCCCGCATCCACCCGCCCGCCGGGAAAGACCATCGCCCCGCCCGCGAACACCATCGCCTTGGCGCGTTCCACCATCAGCAGTTCCGGCGCGCCGGCGCCCGCGCGGAAGATCACCAGCGTCGCGGCGGGAATGGCGGGAGAGAGATGGTCTTCGCTCATGTGGGGTCTTCGCGCCTTTCGTGCCGCCGGGGATTCGCATCATCGCGCGAGAAACGCACCGGTCAATCGCAAGCCGGTGCCGCGAATGCCATTTGCCTCGAATCTCAGGGAAAATTCCGGGTGGTGGAGCCGAGGGGAATCGAACCCCTGACCTCTGCAGTGCGATTGCAGCGCTCTCCCATCTGAGCTACGGCCCCGCCCGGTATCCCGGCTATCGCCGGGAGCGACGCCCTTAGCGGCCTCTTTCCGGCGATGCAACGGCTTTGCGCGCAAATTTTCGGGCGCCGCCCCGGCGGGATGCGCGCCGCTCTTTGCCTTTGCCGCCGCCTGCGCCATACCGGATACTCGAATCGTCGAATTTGGGAGAGAGAAGATGCCACGTGCATGGAGCCTGAAATCGCGCCCGGCGGGCGTGCCGGAGGATGAGAATTTCGCGCTGGTGGACCTGCCCTCCGTGCCGCTGGCCGAGGGGCAGGCGCGCGTCGCCAACCGCTGGCTTTCGGTCGATCCCTATATGCGCGGGCGGATGAACGACGTGAAGAGCTACACGCCGCCCTTCGCGCTCGGCGCGCCGATGGAAGGCGGCGCGATCGGCGAGGTGGTGGAAAGCCGCAACCCCGCGCTCCCCGTGGGCGCGAAGGTGCAGCACATGCTCGGCTGGCGCGAGGAAGCCGTGCTGAACGCCGGCGAGGGACAGCCGCTCCCCGATCTGGGCGTGGAGGACCAGGCCTATCTCGGCCAGCTCGGCATGCCGGGGATGACGGCCTATTTCGGGCTGCTGGAGGTGGCGTCCGCACAGGCCGGGGACGTGGTGTTCGTCTCCGCCGCGGCGGGCGCGGTCGGCTCCACGGTGGTGCAGGTCGCCAAGGCCAAGGGCATGACGGTGATCGGATCGGCCGGCGGCGCGGAGAAATGCGCCTGGGTGAAGGCGATCGGCGCGGATCATGTGATCGATTATAAGGCCGGGCCGGTGGCGCGCGGGCTGATGCAGGCCGCGCCGGACGGGATCGACGTCTATTTCGACAATGTCGGGGGCGAGCATCTCGACGCCGCGCTGCTGGCCGCGCGGATGCACGCGCGCTTCGCGATCTGCGGGATGATCGATATCTACAACAGCGGAAAGCCGCAGGAATTGCGCTATCTGGCGAAGGTGATCGGCGCGCGGATCAACATCCGGGGCTTCATCGTCAGCGATTTCATGGCGCGCGCCGGCGATTTCTATCGCGACATGGGGGCGATGCTGAAGGAGGGGAAGCTCCAGCGCCACGAAACCGTGCACGAGGGGATCGAGGCGATGCCGGAAGCCTTCCGTGGCCTGTTCACCGGCGGGAACATGGGGAAGATGCTGGTGCGGCTGTAGGATGTCCCGCCGGGGAGGGGCGCTGGCCTCTCCCCCCGGGTCAGGCGGCGCGCGCCCAGCCTGCGGGCCGTGCGACGCTCTCGAACGCAGCCACCAGCGCCGGAACGACCTCCGGCGGCATGGTGTGGCCCATGCCGGGGATCTCCACCAGCCGCGCGCCCCGGATGCTCGCGGCGGTGTCGCGCCCGGCGGCGACGGGCACCAGCGGATCGTCGCTGCCGTGCACCACCACCGTCGGCGCGGCGATCGTCTTGAGCCGGGCGCGGCGGTCGCCGTCGGCGATGATCGCGGCCATCTGCCGCACGAAGCCTGCGGGATGATGGTTGCGCAGCACCTCCTCCCGATAGCGCGCGGCCAGCCGTGCCTCGTCCTCCGGCAAGCTGCCGGCGAGCACCTTCGACACCTTCACGCCATGCGCGACGACCGTCTCCAGATCCCGTGCGCGCGGGCGGCGCAGCAGCAGGCCCATCGTCTGAAGCGATGCGCCCGGCAGCGCGGGATTGCCGGTGCTCGACATGATCGAGGTGAGCGACAGCGTCCGCTTCGGCCACCGCGCCGCGAAGAGCTGCGCGATCATCCCGCCCATCGAGGCGCCGACGATATGCGCTTTCCCGATCTCCAGCGCATCGAGCAAGCCGGCCGCGTCGCCCGCCATGTCGGCCAGGGAATAAGGGGCGCGCAGCGGGCGGCGGAAGACGCGGGAGGCGGCCATCATGGCCATGCTGGGCGTGCCGGCGGCGTCGAACTTGGTGGAAAGCCCCACGTCGCGATTGTCGAACCGGATCACGCGATAGCCGCGCTCGACCAGCGACTCCACCAGCTCCGCCGGCCAGCGCAGCAGTTGCGCGCCGAGGCCCATGATAAGCAGCACCGCCGGGGCATCGGGCGCGCCGGAGGACTCATATTCGATTTCGATGCCGTTGGCGGTCACCTTCGCCATTTGCTTCACGCGCTCCTTCAAACGGGAGACATTTGCCCCGTGCGTCACGAAATCGCAACATTGGAAGGGCGAGGGCGCGGGCTCAGCCGGTGACGATCACCCCGTCGCGCACCGAAACCGGCCATGGCGCAAGCGCCGTGCCGGGGCAGGGGCCGCCGCGACAGGCGCCCGTCGCCATGTCGAACAGCGCGCCGTGCCAACTGCACGCGATCATCCCGCCGGCCACATAATCGTCGAGCTTCTGCGCCAGCGGCAGGCCCATGTGCGGGCAACGATCGACATAGCCGAACGCCTCCGCCCCGCGCCGCACGACGAAGCCGTGGAACCGGCCCGCGCGCATCTCGATCACGAAGCCGCGCGCCGCGCCGTCCGCGATGAGGTCGAGCGGGCCGAGCGCGATGCCGGCCGGGGTGGCGGTCAGGCGCTCGCTCAGGGGAGGCGCGCCTTGGGGAAATCGGCCCAGCAGGCGTCGTAATCGGGCTGGGCATGGTCCAGCGCGAAATCGGTCGGGCGATAGGGCCAGCAGCTTTCGAGCATGAAGGCCATGGTGCCGTCGATCCGGTGCGGCTGCAACGCGGCGTTCGACGCGGCTTCCCATGTCGCCTTGTCCGGCCCGTGCCCGGCGAGCATGTTGTGGAGCGAAAGCCCGCCGGGCCGGAACCCTTCCGCCTTGGCGTCATAGGCGCCGGTGATGAGGCCCATCGCCTCCGACATGATGTTGCGGTGGAACCATGGTGGGCGGAACGTGTCCTCCGCCACCATCCAGCGCGGGGGAAAGATCACGAAATCGGCATTGGCGCGCCCGTGCACGTCGCTGGGCGATGTGAGCACGGTGAAGATCGACGGATCGGGATGATCGAAGCTGACCGTGTTGATCGTGTTGAACCGCGCAAGATCATAGCGACAGGGCGCGAGGTTGCCATGCCATGCCACCACGTCGAGCGGGGAGTGGCGAAGCTCCGTGCGCCAGAGGTGGCCGAGATATTTCTGGATCACCCCGGTCGGTTCATCGCGATCCTCGAACCACGCCACCGGCGTCTCGAAATCGCGCGGGTTGGCGAGGCCGTTGGCGCCGATCGGGCCGAGATCGGGCAGGCGGAACATCGCGCCGTAATTCTCGCAGACATAGCCGCGCGCGGCCCCGTCCGGCAGAAGAGCGCGGAAGCGCACGCCGCGCGGCACGAGCACGATCTGGCCGGGGGCAACCTCCACGCGGCCCAGTTCCGTCAGCAGCTCCAGCCGCCCTTCCTGCGGCACGAACAGCATCTCGCCATCCGCATTGACGAACACGCGCGAATCCATGTCGCGATCGGCGGCATAGAGATGGAGCGCAACGCCTTCCAGATGCTCGGGATCGCCGTTGGAGAGCATGGTGGTCATGCCGTCGATCAGGTCGCGGCCGGCGGGCGGCTGGATCGGGTCCCAGCGCAGGCGGTTCGGCGCGAGCGGCTTGCGTCCGATCGCGGGCGAGAACAGCGGCGCGCCCTCATAAGGCACGAAGGGCGGATGCTCGGCCGAAGGGCGCAGGCGATAGAGCCACGAGCGCCGGTTCTCCGCGCGGGGCGCGGTGAAGGCGGTGCCGGAAAGCTGCTCGGCATAGAGGCCGAAGGGCGGCTTCTGCGGCGAGTTGCGCCCGATGGGAAGCGCGCCGGGCACAGCCTCGGTCGCGGCGTGGTTGCCGAAGCCGGGGAGGTAATCGGTGGTCATCCTGCTGTCCTTCTCAACCCGCCGGGCGTCGGACCCGGCAAGCCGTGCCCGAGGCCCGGCTTGCCGTGCCGGCCGGGCGCCTTCGCGCCCGCGTTCGGCCGACGCTTACGCGTCGACCTTTATGACGCCGCGCCTGATCTGATCCAGCTCGATCGACTCGAAAAGGGCCTGGAAATTCCCGTTGCCGAAGCCTTCGTTGCCCTTGCGCTGGATGATCTCGAAGAAGATCGGGCCGAACATGTTCTCGGTGAAGATCTGGAGCAGGATGCCCTCGCCATTCTCCACCGATCCGTCGATCAGGATGCGGTTCTTGCGCAGCCGCTCGATATCCTCGCCATGGCCGGGGACGCGCTTGTCGACCAGCTCGTAATAGGTCTCGATCGTGTCCTGAAGCGTCACGCCGCGCGCGCGCAGCCGCTCCACCGTGTCGTAGATATCGTCGGTGGTGAGCGCGAGATGCTGGATGCCCTCGCCCTTGTATTCGCGGATGAATTCCTCGATCTGGCTCTTGTCGTCCTGGCTTTCGTTCAGCGGGATGCGGATCGCATGGTCGGGCGCGATCATCGCCTGGCTGAACAGGCCGGTCGCCTGGCCCTTGATGTCGAAATACTTCTGCTCCTCGAAGTTGAAGAGCGTGCGGTAGAATTCGCTCCACACCCGCATCTGGCCGCGCCGGACATTGTGGGTGAGGTGGTCGAGCAGGTCGAGGCCGACATTGTTCTTCGCCTCCGCCTCGCGCCAGCCGGGAAATTCCGCCCAGTCGGCATAGAGATCGATGCCGTCCTCGATGAAATAGAGGTAGCTGCCGCCGATCCCCTGGATCACGGTGTCGTCCTCGTCGGTCGGCTTCGCGCCATGCTCAAGCGCCCATTTCATCGCCGCTTCCGGATCGGCCACGCGGAACGCCATGGCGCTGGCCGACGGGCCGTGCTCGCCGCGGAAGGCCGCCACGCGCCCCGCCTCGTCGCGGTTGAGCATCAGGTTGATGCGGCCCTGCTTGTAGCGGGTGATGTTCTTGTTCGGGTGGCGATGCGTGGGGACGAAGCCCAGTTGCTCGAATTGCCGCGCCATGGCCTCCGGATCGGGGGAGGTGAACTCGACGAACTCGAAGCCGTTGAGGCCCAGCGGATTGGCGTCGGTCATGATGAGTCTTTCCGTGGAATGGTATCAATTGAAACCAATATCGCGTGTTGAGCCTTTGGTGTCAAATGCTACGGTCCGCGCATGGCCAACCAGCTTCAGCTCGATCGGTTCCTGCCGTATCGCCTGTCGATCACCTCCAATCTGGTGAGCGACCGGATAGCCCGGGCCTATGAATCGATGTTCGGCCTTTCGATCCCCGAATGGCGGCTGGTGGCGGTGATCGCGGAGGTGGATGCGATCACCCAGGCGGACATCGGCGAGCGCACGCGGATGGACAAGGTGACGGTCAGCCGCGCCGCCATCGCGCTGGTCGATCGAGGGCTGTTGCAGCGCGCGCCCAATGCGACGGACAAGAGATCGCATCTCCTGTCGCTCACCGATGCGGGGCGGGAGCTTTACGCCTTGGTCGCGCCCAAGGCGCTGGAGCTGGAGCGGCGCATTTTCGCCAGCTTCGCGCCCGCCGAGCTTGAGGCGTTCATCGCCTTGCTGCGGCGGATCGACGCGGCCGTGCTGGAGACGATCTGAGCCATGGCGCAGCCGCCGCTGATCGCCGGCGTGGAGCTTGGCGGCACGAAATGCATCGCCATCCTCGCGCGCGGGCCGGACGAGATACTCGAACGCGTGCGCATCCCCACCACCCGGCCGGAGGAGACGCTCGCGGCGCTTGAGGCGACGATCGACGGCTGGCGCGGATTCGCCGCGATGGGGATCGCGAGCTTCGGCCCGATCTCGATCGACCGCCATGCGGCGGATTACGGCAGCATCACCGTGGCGGCCAAGCCGCATTGGGCGCACACCGACGTCGCCCGGCGTCTGGGCGCGCGCTACGGCGTGCCGGTCGGCTTCGACACCGATGTGGTCGGCGCGGCGCTGGGCGAGATGCGCTGGGGCGCGGCGCGCGGGCTGGGGGACATGGCCTATGTCACCGTCGGCACCGGCATCGGCGTGGGGCTGATCGCGGGCGGGCGGCCGGTCAGCGGGCTGACCCATGCCGAACTGGGCCATATCCGCCCGGCGCGCATGACGGGGGACGATTGGCCGGGCATCTGCCCGTTCCATGGCGCGTGCGTCGAGGGCCTGGCCTCCGGCCCCGCGATCGCGGCGCGCGCGGGCGAGACGGGGAAGGACCTGCCGCACGACCATCCCGCATGGCGGAACGTGGCGCATACGCTGGGGCAGTTGATGCACACGCTGGTGATGACCGGCGTGCCGCGCCGGATCGTGATGGGCGGCGGGGTGATGGTCGGCAACCCGTTCCTGCTGCCGATGATCCGCACGATGATGCGTGAATCGCTCAACGGATATATCGCCTTCAGCGAGGTGGTGGAGGGCGAGCGCTTCATCGTCTCCGCCGGGCTGGGCGACGACGCCGGCCCGCTGGGCGCGATCGTGCTCGGGGAGCAGGCGCTGGCGGGGGCCTAACCCAACGGCAGCGCCGGCTGCGCGCCCTCATGCGCGTCGAGGATGCCGGAGAGCGTGAGGCCGAGCAGCCGCACGCCGCCTTCCACCGGCAATTCGCGGGCCATCAGCATCTGGCCGATCGCGGCGAATTGCGCCCGGTCCGCGACCGGATCGGCGAGCGAGCGGGCGCGGGTGAAGGTGCGGAAATCGGCGCGGCGGAATTTCAGCGTCACCGTGCGCCCGCGCTCCTTGCTGCGGATCACGCGCTCCCATGCCGCTTCCGCCACGCGGTCGATCGCGGCGGCGATTTCGGCGGCGTCGGAGAGATTGTGGTCGAAGGTGCGTTCCGCGCCGATCGATTTGGTCGGGCGGTCTGCGCGCACCGGCCGCTCGTCCAGCCCGCGCGCCGCGCCGTGGAGATAATCGGCATGGCTGCCGAAATGCGCGCGGAGGAAATCCAGCGTCTGCCCGCGCAAGTCCTCGCCCGTCTCGATCCCCAGCGCCGCCATCCGCCGCGCCGTCACCGGGCCGACGCCGTGGAAGCGGGAGACGGGAAGCGCGGCGACGAACGCAGGGCCTTTCGCCGGAGGGATGACGCAAAGGCCGTCCGGCTTGTTCTGATCCGACGCAAGCTTGGCGATGAACTTGTTGTAGCTCACCCCGGCGGAGGCGGTCAGCCCGGTCTCGGCGCGGATGCGCGCGCGAATCTCCTGTGCGATGGCGCGCGCGGAGCCGTGGCCGCGCCGGTCCTCGGTCACGTCGAGATAGGCTTCGTCGAGCGCCAGCGGCTCGATCAGCGCGGTGTAATCGGCAAGGATCGCGCGGATCTGCTGGCTGACCGCGCGATAGACGTCGAAGCGCGGCGGCACGAACATCAGGTCCGGGCAGCGCCGGAGCGCGGTGACGGAGGGCATGGCGGAACGCACGCCATAGGCCCGTGCCTCATAGCTCGCCGCCGCGACCACGCCGCGCGCCTGCGCGCTCCCCACCGCGACCGGCCGTCCGCGCAGGGCGGGGGAATCGCGCTGTTCGACCGACGCATAAAAGGCGTCCATGTCGATATGGATGATCTTGCGCGGGGAAGAAGCGTCCGACACGCGCGCCACCTTGCCACGAAAGCGCGCCGGGGAGAACAGGGCGCGAACACGAAAAACCCCGGCCGCTCTGGCGACCGGGGTTTTCGCTATGGAGCCTGCCCACCCCGTTCGTTCAGGCCGAACGGGGGTGGAGGAAGGACGTCCCTTACAGGACCTCGAACAGCCCTGCCGCGCCCATGCCGCCGCCGATGCACATGGTGATGACGACATATTTCGCGCCGCGGCGCTTGCCCTCGATCAGCGCATGGCCGGTCATGCGGGCGCCCGACATGCCATAGGGATGGCCGATCGAGATCGCGCCGCCGTTGACGTTCAGCAGCTCATTGGGGATGCCCAGCTTGTCGCGGCAATACAGCACCTGCACCGCGAACGCCTCGTTCAGCTCCCACAGGCCGATGTCGTCCATCTTGAGGTTGAACCGGTCGAGCAGCTTCGGAATCGCGTAGACCGGGCCGATGCCCATCTCGTCCGGCTCGGTGCCGGCCACAGCCATGCCGACATAGCGGCCGAGCGGGGTGAGTCCGCGCTTCTCGGCCAGCTTCTCCTCCATCAGCACGCTGGCGGAGGCGCCGTCGGAAAGCTGCGAGGCATTGCCGGCGGTGATGTTCATATCCGGCCCGAGCACAGGCGCCAGCGACTTCAGCCCCTCCAGCGTGGTTTCCGGGCGGTTGCCCTCGTCCTTGGTGAGCGTCACTTCCTTGTAGGAGACTTCCTTCGTCTCCTTGTTCACCACGGCCATGTTGGCGGTGACGGGAACGATCTCTTGGTCGAACTTGCCGGCGGCCTGCGCGGCGGCGGTGCGCTGCTGCGACTGGAGGGCATATTCGTCCTGCGCGTCACGGCTGATGCCGTAGCGCTTGGCGACCACCTCGGCCGTCTGGAGCATCGGCATGTAGACGTCCTTGTGCATCGCCACCAGTTCCGGGTCCGGCTGGACGCGCATCTGCGGGGTCTGCACGATGCTGATCGACTCCACGCCGCCGCCGATCGCGACCTCCATGTTGTCGACGATGATCTCCTTGGCCGCCGTGGCGATCGCCATCAGGCCCGACGCGCACTGGCGATCGACCGACATGCCCGACACGGAAACCGGCAGGCCGGCGCGCAGCAGCGAGGTGCGCGCGATATTGGTCGCCTGCGCGCCCTGCTGGAGCGCGGCGCCGAACACCACGTCCTGCACCTCGGCGCCGTCGATCTTCGCGCGCTCGACGGCGGCGCGGATCGCGTGGCCGGCAAGCGTGGGCGACAGCGTGTTGTTGAAAGCACCGCGATAGGCGCGGCCGATCGGCGTGCGGGCGGTGGAAACGATAACGGCGGAACGCATTGGATTATCCTCCTGAAGATTTGGCTTGGTTTGGGCTCAGACGAAAACCTGCGTGATCCATTCGGCGATCATCGCCGGCTTTTCGGAGCCTTCGATCTCCACCGTCGTCTCGGTGGTATACTGGAACTGGCCGGGGCGCTTTTCCTCGAACCCGGTGATCTTCGAGCGGCCGCGGATGCGCGAGCCGGACGGCACGGGCGCCAGGAAGCGCACCTTGTTGCCACCGTAGTTGACGCCCATCTTCACCCCGTCGAGGCGCGGCGCGTCATGATTCTTAGCCGACATCAGCGGCAGCAGGGACAGCGTGAGGAAGCCGTGGGCGATGGTGGTGCCGAAGGGCGTCAGCTTCGCGCGTTCGGGATCGACGTGGATGAACTGGTGATCGCCGGTCGCATCGGCGAACTTGTTGATCATCTCCTGCGAAACCTCGATCCATTCGGACACGGATTCCTTGCCGATGCTGGCCTTCATTTCGTCCGGGGTCACGATCCCTCCGCCTCTTGTGTTGCGCCGCGGCGCGTTTGTCCGGCCCCTCTAGGCACGGAAGGCGCGGCACCGCAAGCCTTCCCGACCGCAGACTTGAAAAAGCCCGGAAAACTAGGAGGCGGTTTGCGGACCCGATGTTCGAAACGCGCAGGCTCAGGCCGGTTTTCCGGGCGCCGGATTCGTCGGATAAGGCATGATGATCGTGCCGTCCGGGGCCGCCGTCATCGTGACCTGCGTGGGATAGGGGATGGAGATGCCCTGTTCCGCGCACATCTCCAGCAAGCCCATGCCCACCTTGTGCCGCCCTTCGTAGGATGTCGCATAATCGGGTGAATCGCTGTCGAACTCGATGTCGAAATCCAGGCTTGAAGGGCCGAACTGCATGAAGCCGCATCGGACGAAGACCAGCCCGCTGTCCTCCACCACCTTGCGCGCCAGATCGGGGAAGCGGCGCAGCGTCTCCACCGGCGTTTCATAGGCGAGGCCGAGCGTGAAGGTGGTGCGGCGGAAATGCCGGCGCGAATTGTTGAGGATCTCCTTGTCCAGCAGCTTGCGGTTGGAGATGATCCTCTCCTCCCCGCTGGCGCCGCGGATGCGGGTGGATTTCAGCCCGATCTCCTCCACGGTGCCCGAGGATTGTTCATAGGCGATCGAGTCGCCGCGCCGGAACGGGCGGTCGAAGATGATCGCCAGCGCCGCGAACAGGTCCGCGAATATGCCCTGCGCGGCAAGGCCGATCGCGATGCCGCCCACGCCGAGGCCGGCGACCAGGCCGGTGACGTTCACCCTCAGATTGTCCAGCACCACGACCAGCGCGATGGCGAACACCGCGAAGCTCACCAGCACGCGGATCAGACCCATCGCGCTCATCAGCGCCTCGCCCGAATAATGATCGTCGATGGTGCGGCGCTCGATCGCGCCCAGGATCACCTCGCGCGCCCACACCGCGCCCTGGAACACCGCGACGACGGTGAACAGGAAGTCCACCGTATGCGCGACCGGCCCCGGCGCGTCGGCGTAACCGGAGACGAGTTTGGCTGCCAGCAGCACGATGAACAAATTGCCGGTGCGCTGGATCGCGCGGCCGAAGACGGCGGGCCATTCCTTGCCGGTGTTGCTGCGGCCCACCAGCTTCGGCCCCAGCGTGCGCGCCCACATCAGCAGCGCCGCGATGCCCAGCCCGATCGCGAAGGCGAAGGCGATCTGAAGCCAGTTGGTCTCGATCCATTCCCGGCTGGAATGATAGAGGAGATGGAACTGCCCGTCCCAATCGCGGTGCGGCAGGACGGGCGCCTTTGCCGCGCTGCTCGTATTGCTCATGCTCTTTCCCTTGTCAGGCCGGGCGGGCGCCGGGAAGCCCCGCCACGGCTTCCGGCCCGCTGCATCGCGGTGAAACCGCATTTCGGACACGACCCCCGGAGCCGTCTCAGGCGCAAGGGGCGTCCGGCTCCAATGCCTGTGGGCGGATCGGGTTCCGGACGCGGCGGAAGGTGCCGGTCCACGCCGCCTCCCGCCCGCGCCGGGTGAGATAGGTGTCCAGCCCGATCTGCGCGCCGATCAGCATGTAGATGAACGGCTGGAACGCAATGCCGACGAACGCGCCGCCGAGCAGGTAGATCAGGTGCGCATGCTGCAACGCCCCGGCCAGCGCGCCGCCCCACGCCAGCTCGCCCTCGCGATATCGCCGCCGCAGCATCTCCATGCGGATCAGCCCGATCACGTTGATCGCCAGCCACAGGGCGAGGCCGGGATAGCCCTGCTCGCCCAGCATCTCGAAATAGCTGGAGTGATAGGCGCGGCTCTTGTCCGTCGTCAGGCTGCGCTCCACGGTGGTGGAGGCCCCGCTGCCCTTCACGGCTATCGTGTCGTAGCGGATGCGGTTCTGGATATAGGCGTTGAAGCCGCCGCCGAACGGATGGGTCTTCGCATATTCCCATGTCCACTTCCACACGGCGATCCGGGTGGAGGCGGATTCGTCGGCCTTGTAGGTCCTGATCGTCGACATGCGCTCGCTGAACGCGGAAGGCAGGAACGGCGTCACGGCCACGCCCGCCAGCGCCAGCGCGCCGATATAGATCGTCCGCCGCTTCACGTCGCGCAGGGTGAGCAATGCGAGCAGGCCGATGCACATCAGGCCGGTCCGCGCGGATGTGCCGACCGGGATCAGCAGGCAGGCGAAGACCAGCCCGTAAGCGAAGGTCTTCACCCGCCAGTCCGTGCCGAACAGGGTGCCGTAGCGCGCGAGCCATAATATCACCGGGACGATACAGATCGAGACGGCGGAGATGATGCTGCCTTCGTAGAGGCCGTAATTGTTGGCCACCATCAGGTTCAGCTCGCCATAGCCGCCGCCGGACGCCAGCGTCTTGATCCCGCCGACGATGATGATCGAGCCGGCGGAAAGCGTCATGAACAGAAGGAGCGATTCGATCCTCAGCCGCGTGCGCAGGGTGAGCGGCAGGAAGGCGGCGAAGGCCAGCGCCTTCCACACCCAATCCCATTTATCCAGCGCCTCCGTCGGGAAATCCGCGTTGCGCGTGGTGATGCCGCAATAGAGCATCAGGATCAGGATCAGCGCCTGCCGCGGGGCGAAGCGCGAATCCCTCTTGTCGTCGAACACCAGCCATCCGCCGACCGCCAGCCCCACCGCGATCAGCGAGATCGGCACGCTGTTGAGCAGAAGATAGGTCAGCCGCTGCGGCGAGACGATGTCGATATAGACATAGGCCAGCACGAACAGGAACGGCCGGCGGAATCCCATGCCGAACAGGGCGAACAGGAAGCCGATGAAGGCAAGGTCACGCACGGGGCCGGCGCCCCTTGCGATCCCGCTGCGCATCGTCGCGGGGCGAAGGCTCGTGATCGAGATCGGGCCGGCGCATCAACAGGAATGCCGCGAGCAGCATCAGCCCATGCGTGAGGCCCAGCGCGAAATTGTCGATCATGGGCGCATGTCTAGCGGGAAGGCGGTTGACGGCGCGTAAACCGGATGTCGCGAAAATCGGCGTGGAAACCTTTCGGCGGCCGGGCGCGGCTTCTGCACGTCCGGCCGCTGCGGGGCTGACTCGATCCGGCCGGGGCACGGATGACCGGATGTCGATCATTTCCGGGAAGGATGGGGACTTGGTGAAAACGCATATCGCCGCGCATCGCCTGGCGGGCTGCATCGCCGCCGCGCTGGTCATCCCCGCGCCGGCGTTCGCGCAGGGCACGGGCACGCGCAACGGCGCAAGCATCAGCGGCGTGGATCAATCGCACACGATCGATTGCAAGGGGCGGCCCGCCAATGTCAGCGGATCGGACAATGAGATCACCTTCGTCGGCGATTGCCCCGGCCTGACCGTTTCGGGGACCGGCAACGAAATCCGCATCACCCTGCGCCCCGGCGCGCCGATCAGGGTGTCCGGCGTGGACAATGACGTCACATGGCGCGTCAACGGGCAGGGGCGTCCGCGCCTGTCGGTCACGGGCGTGGACAACAAGGTCTCGCCCGCGCGCTGACGCGCCTTCCGCCGGCCGGGAGGGATTGACGCGGCGTTAAGCGATTCCGTGGCAGGGGGTGCGCGTGATGCGTATCCTGCATGTCCTTGACCACGGATTGCCGCTCCACAGCGGTTATACCTTTCGCACTCGCGCGATCCTGACGGCGCAGATGGCGCGCGGCTGGCAGGTCGCCGCCGTCACGGGCGCGCGGCAGGGCAAGGCGGATGCGCCGTTCGAGCGGATCGACGGCATCGATTTCCACCGCACCACGCCGCCGCGCGCGCTGCCGGCCCCGTTCGGCGAACTGGCGGAGATCGCGGCCTTCGCGCGGACGATCGACGCGGTGGCGGAGCAATTCCGCCCGGACGTGCTTCACGCCCATTCGCCCGTGCTCGATGCGTTGCCGGCATTGCGCGTTGCGCGGCGGCGCGGGCTGCCGCTGGTCTATGAAATCCGCGCCTTCTGGGAGGATGCGGCGGTCGGCAACGGCACGGGGCGCGAAGGCTCCGCCCGATATCGCGCCACCCGTGCGCTGGAGACATGGGCGGTGCGCCGCGCCGATGCGGTGGCGGTGATCTGCGAAGGGCTGCGCGGCGACCTGATCGCGCGCGGGATCGATCCGGCGAAGGTGATCGTCTCGCCCAACGGCGTGGACCTCGGCCTGTTCGGCACGCCGGGGCCGCGTGACGATGCGCTTGCGGCCGCTCTGGGGCTGGATGGCGACACGATCGGCTTCATCGGCAGCTTCTACGATTACGAGGGCCTCGACGATCTGATCGCGGCGATGCCGATGCTGGCGGCGGAGCGGCCGAAGGCGCGGCTGCTGCTGGTCGGCGGCGGGCCGATGGAGCAGGCGCTGCGCGCACAGGCGGCGGCCTCCCCGGCGGCGGACCGGATCGCCTTCGTCGGG
>JASGGR010000046.1:0-19778 GCA_047602705.1 Sphingomonas bacterium
CCGGGCGAGCAGCAGCCGCCGATCGCGCCCGCGCCGCCGCGCCGTCTGGTCCCGGCCAAGCCCTCGCCGGAGATTGCGGGCAAGACCACTTTGCTCGATCTCAGCGACAAGGTGTGCAAATGGCCGCTCGGTCACCCCGGCGAGCCGGATTTCCACTTCTGCGGTGATAAGGTGAACCCCGGCTTCCCTTATTGCGTGGAGCATTGCGGCCACGCCTATCAGGCGCAGCTTCCGCGCCGTGACCGCCGCGCGCCGCCGATTCCCTTCGGCGGCCCCCGGATGCGCTGATCTTGCGCGGAATCGCGCCGTTATGGCGCGATTCCGCCGCCGTTCGCGCGCGGGACATGCGCGATTCGCGTAAATCGGGCGTGCGCCGGTGACGGCCGCGCCTTAACGCCCCCTCGGCCAGTCTGTCTCCATGAGAAGGGGATGGATTCGTGTGCGGCCCGCATCGTTCCTCCGCGATAGGCGAGGGGCGGCGATCGTCGAGTTCGCGCTGCTCGCGCCGCTCTTGCTGATGATCCTGCTGGGGATATTGGGCTACGGCCAATATTTCCTGCTCGCGCACAATGCCCAGCAGATCGCCAATGATTCGGCCCGCGCCACCCTTGCGGGGATGAATGCGGCGGAGCGGGTGGCGCTCGCCGATGCCGCGATGACGCGCGAACTGGCCCTGCTTCCCGAAATCCGCCCCGGCACCGTGCAACTCACCGTGGAGGAAGCGCCGCCGTCGCTCACCGTGCGCGTCCGGCTCGACGCCAGCGCGATCGGGCTGTTCCGGGTCGGCCTCCTGCCGATGCCCGATCCGGTGATCGAGCGCCGCGCGGTGATCCAGCAGGGGGGCGTGCTGTGAGCCGCCTGCTTCGCGAGGCGCGGGGCGGCGTCGGCATGATGCTGGCGGCCGCGATGCCGGTGCTGATCGGGCTGGCGGCCTTCGCGATCGACATAGGCTCCATGCAGCTCGACACGCGGCGGTTGCAGGGCATGGCGGACGCCGCCGCGCTGGCCGCCGCATCGGCCAACTCCGCCGACGCACAAGCCGCCGCCGAAACATCGGTGCGCGCGGCGGGCTTTCCCCGCCCCGTGTCGGTGCGCGTGACTGGCGGAAGCTATCGCGCTGACGCCTCGATCGCCCCTGACGCGCGCTTCACGGCCGGGGGCAGCGCGGGCGGCGCGGCGCGCGTGGTGCTGGAATCCACCTCTCCCGCTTTCTTCGCCAGGATCTTCGGGCGCGGCGCCGTCCCCATCTCGCGCACGGCCACCGCCGCGCGGCAGCGTTATGCCAGCTTCTCGATCGGGTCGCGGCTGGCGAGCCTCGATGAAGGGCTGCTCAATGCGCTGCTTTCGGGCCTTACCGGCAGCAAGGTCTCGCTCTCGCTGATGGACTATAATGCGCTCGCCTCGGCGGACGTCGACCTTCTCGCCATCCTGCCGCTGCTGCGCACGAAGGCCGGGCTGGATGCCCTGACCTACAACGACATCCTGAAAAGCAACGTCACCACCCCGCAGGTGCTGGACGCGGTGGCGGGCGCGTTGCGGGCGGACGGGAAGGCCGATGCGGCTGGCGTGGTCAATGCGCTGGCCGGGGCGGTCGGCGGGCGCTCCTTCTCGCTTTCCGCGCTGATCGACGCCGGGCCGTTCGGGCAACAGAGCGAGGGTGGCGCGGGCATCGCGAAGGTCGATTCGCTCGCGCTGGTGACGGCGATCCTGCAACTCGCCGGGCAGCAGCGGCAGGTGGCGCTCGATCTCGGCGCGACGGTGCCGGGCCTCGTCTCCACGCGCGTGTCGCTGGCGATCGGCGAGCGCGAGGCCAATTCGCCATGGATCGCGATCACCGACAATGGCGCGCCGATCGTCCGCACCGCGCAGATGCGGCTTTATATCCGGACGCAGGTCGGTTCGGTTAAACTGCCGGGAATCGGCTCTCTGGCGACGATCGACCTGCCGCTGTTCGTGGAGATCGCGGGCGCGGAGGGGAAGCTCGACGCGATCGACTGCGCGGGCGGGACGATGCGCGGCGTGACGCTCAATGCCCGCACTGACGTGGCGCGCGCTGCGATCGGCACGATCGACGAGGCGAAGCTCGGCGATTTCAGGACGAACATCGCGCCCAGGGAAGCGAGCCTGGTGAATCTGGCGGTGCTGGGCGTTTACGGCAGCGCGGAGCTTTCGGCGGGTGCGACCGAGCCGTGGCAGAGCCTGTCTTTCAGTGCCGAGGAGATTGCGGCCGGCAATCGCAAGACGGTGAAGGCCACCGCGCCCGTGGGCGGGCTGACGACGTCGCTGCTAAAACGACTCTCGCTGCGCGTGGTGCTGCTTCCCATTCCGCCGCTGGGGTTGTCGCTAACCCTGCCGCTCGACCCGGTGAAGGAAGCGGTCGCCGGCGCGCTGGCGCTGGTCGCGCCCGCTCTCGATAATCTGCTGATGGGCCTGCTGGGCGCGCTGGGCGTGGGAATCGGCGAGGCGGATCTGCGCGTCACCGGCGTCCGCTGCGGCACGGCGGTGCTGGTGGGTTAGGGCGATAGGCTTTGCCCGCGCCGCCAGCGCCGATATAGCCGGCGGCATGTCCGACGATCTCTTCGACCCTTCCGCCGGTTCGGCCGGCGCGCCCAACAGCTATGACGCCTCCTCGATCGAGGTGCTGGAGGGGCTGGAGCCGGTGCGGCGGCGGCCGGGCATGTATATCGGCGGGACCGACGAGCGCGCTCTCCACCATCTCGCCGCCGAGGTGCTCGACAATGCGATGGATGAGGCGGTGGCGGGCCACGCCACACGGATCGAGGTGACGCTCGCGGTCGGCAACCGCCTGACGATCGTGGACAACGGGCGCGGGATGCCGGTCGATCCGCATCCGAAATTCCCGGACAAGAGCGCGCTGGAGGTGATCCTCTCCATGCTCCATTCCGGCGGCAAGTTCACCGGCAAGGCCTATGCCACCTCGGGCGGCCTGCACGGCGTGGGCGTGTCGGTGGTGAACGCGCTGTCGTCCGACACGGTGGTGGAGGTGGCGCGCGACCGCCAGCTCTATCGCCAGCGCTTCTCGAAGGGGCAGACGCTGGGACCGCTGGAGAATGCGGGCAGCGCGCCCAACCGGCGCGGCACCTCCGTCGCCTTCACGCCGGACGTGGAGATTTTCGGGAACGAGCTGCATTTCAAGCCGGCGCGTCTCTATCGTCTCGCACGGTCGAAGGCCTATCTGTTCGCGGGCGTGGAAATCCGCTGGAAATGCGCGCCTGAGCTGATCTCGGACGACACGCCGCCGGAAGCCGTGTTCCAGTTCCCCGGCGGCCTTGCCGATCACCTGCGCGAGCAGATCGCGGGCCGCGAATGCGCGACCGCCGATTTCTTCGCCGGCACGCAGGAATTTCCCGGCGAGCAGGGCCGTGTCGAATGGGCGGTGGCGTGGCCCCTGTGGTCGGACGGCAGTTATAGCTGGTATTGCAACACCATCCCCACGCCGGACGGCGGCACGCACGAGCAGGGGCTTCGGCAGGCTTTGGTGCGCGGGTTACGCGCCTTCGGCGACCTGATCGGCAACAAGCGCGCGAAGGATCTCACCGCCGATGACGTGATGGTCGGATCGGAGCTGATGCTCTCCGTCTTCATCCGCGAGCCGCAATTCCAGTCCCAGACGAAGGACCGGCTCACCTCGCCGGAGGCCGCCGGGCTGGTCGAGAAGGCGGTGCGCGACCATTTCGACCATTATCTCAGCCACAATATGGATCGCGGCAAGGCGCTGCTTTCCTATGTGATGGAGCGGATGGACGAGCGCCTGCGGAGGAAGCAGGAGCGCGAGGTGAAGCGCAAGACGGCCACCTCCGGCCGCAAGCTGCGCCTGCCCGGCAAGCTCACCGATTGCGCGGCGGACAGCCCGGAGGGGACGGAGCTTTTCATCGTGGAGGGCGATTCGGCCGGCGGCTCCGCCAAGCAGGCGCGCGACCGCAAGACGCAGGCGATCCTGCCGATCCGCGGCAAGATCCTCAACGTCGCCTCCGCCACCTCCGCCAAGATCCTCGCCAATCAGGAGATCGCGGACCTGATCCAGGCGCTGGGCTGCGGCACGCGCAAGGATTGCGTGGCGGACAACCTGCGCTACGAACGCATCGTCATCATGACGGACGCCGACGTGGACGGGGCGCATATCGCGACCTTGCTGATGACCTTCTTCTTCCAGGAGATGCCGGATATCGTGCGGCACGGGCACGTCTATCTCGCCCAGCCGCCGCTCTATCGCCTGACGGCGGGGACAAAATCGCTCTACGCCCGCGACGACGCGCATCGCGCGGAAATCGAGGCCGGGCCTTTCAAGGGCCGCAAGGTGGAGGTCGCGCGCTTCAAGGGGCTGGGCGAGATGAACCCGTCGCAACTCCGCGAGACGACGATGGACCCGGCCTCGCGCAGCCTGATCCGCATCACCCTGCCGCAGGAATATGAGGAGCGCGCGGGCGTGAAGGATCTGGTCGATCGCCTGATGGGCACCAATCCCGCCCATCGCTTCGCTTTCATCCAGGAAAACGCCGCGCGGATCGACGAGGAGACGATCGACGCCTGACGCGTGACATTGCCCCTCCCTGTCTCAAAGGTGTGTTGACCGCATAACACACGACTGTTAGCCCCGGGGCCGGACATCTGGTGGAGGGGAAAGCATGCGCCCGGCTGTTATCGGCATCGCGCTTGGAATCGGACTGGCGGTGTTGGCCGGTGCTGCGGGGGCGCGGCAGTTCGATCCACGCGCGCATCGCGTTTTCGCGGGAGCGCCAAGCGAAGTGCTCGTGCTCGGCACGACGCATCTCTCCGGCCTGCCGGACAGTTTCGCGCCGGCGCAACTCGATCCGCTGCTCGACCGGCTGGCGAAGTGGAAGCCGGCTTTCATAACGATCGAGGCGCTGTCCGGCCCGCAATGCGAATATCTGCGCCGCTATGCCGCGCTCCATCCGGGCGCTGCGGAGACCTATTGCTTCGATCCGGCGCCGGCGCAGAAGGCGCTGGGGATGGACATGGCGGCCGCCACGATCGCGGCGGAGCAGGCGCTGGCGGCATGGCCGGCCAGCCCCTCGCCGGCGCAGCGGCGGCATCTCGCCGCGCTGTTCCTTGCCGGCGGCGACCGCGCGTCGGCGCTGGTGCAGTGGCTGCGGCTCGACCCTGCCGAGCGGCGCGCCGGGGACGGGCTGGACGATGCGCTCGCGGCCGAGCTGGACAAGACACGGACGAGGCGCAACGAGAATTACCTCATCGCCGCCGCACTCGCCGCGCGGCTCGGGCTGGAGCGTGTCTATCCCGTCGACGATCACACCGCCGATGACGAATCGGGCGACGATCCGGCCTTCGGGAAGGCGATCGAGGCGGTGTGGAAGAATCCGGCGGTCGCCGCGCTGCATGCGCGCGAAACCGCGCTGGAGGCGCGGATTGCCGAGCCGGGCGGGATGCTCGCCCTGTATCGCTATCTGAACAGTCCCGAGGCAGCCGAGGTGGCATTCGGGAGCGATTTCGGCGCGGCGCTGGTGGAACCGTCGCCGCAGCATTTCGGGCGGCGCTATGTCGGCTGGTGGGAAACCCGCAACCTGCGGATGGTGGCGAACATCCGCAGCATCCTCGCGCGGCATCCCGGCGGCCGGGCGCTGGCCGTGGTGGGCGTCTCGCACAAGGGGTATTTCGAAGCCTATCTGGGCATGATGCACGACGTGAAGCTGGGCGATGCAGCCGCCGTGCTGCGGTGATGTTGACGCTTCCCCCGCACCCCCGGTAATAGCGGCTTCCGGGCGGCCCCTTTCCGGGGTCGCCCTTGCTCTTTTCAGGAGATGCCCCGTGACCATCACCGCACTGATGCCCGTCTATCCGCGCTGCGGGGTGCGGCCGGTGCGAGGCGAGGGCGCGTATCTCTATGGCGAGCGTGGCGAGAAATATCTCGATTTCGCCAGCGGCATCGCAGTCAACTGCCTCGGCCACGGCCATCCCAAGTTGGTGAAGGCGATCGCGGATCAGGCCGCGACGCTGATGCACGTCAGCAACCTCTACGGCAGCCCGCAGGGCGAGCATTTCGCGCAACGGCTGGTGGACGCCACCTTCGCCGATACGGTGTTCTTCACCAATTCGGGCGCGGAGGCGGTGGAGTGCGCGATCAAGACGGCGCGGCGCTATCACTACGCCAACGGCCATCCCGAGCGGCATGACCTCATCACCTTCGACACCGCCTTCCACGGGCGGACGCTGGGGACGATCTCCGCCACCAATCAGGCGAAGATGCGCGACGGGTTCGAGCCGCTGCTCCCGGGCTTCAAATATGCGCAGTTCAACGATCTGGAAGGCGCGCTGGCGCTGATCGACGGCAACACCGCAGGCTTCCTGCTGGAGCCGATCCAGGGCGAGGGCGGCATCCGTCCGGCGACGGAGGAATTCCTCGTCGGCCTGCGCAAGGCGTGCGACGAGCACGGCCTGCTGCTGGTGCTGGACGAGGTGCAGGCGGGCTACGGCCGCACCGGCAAGCTGTTCGCGCATGAGCTTTACGGCATCACGCCGGATATCATGGCGGTGGCCAAGGGCATCGGCGGCGGCTTCCCGCTCGGCGCCTGCCTCGCGACCGAGGAGGCCGCGAAGGGCATGGTGTTCGGCACGCACGGCTCCACCTATGGCGGCAATCCGCTCGCCATGGCGGCGGGCGAGGCGGTGCTCGATGTGCTCCTTGAGGACGGTTTCCTCGAGAATATCGAGAAGATGGGCAATCGCCTGCGCCAGGCGCTGGAGCAGATGATCCCGAACCACGACGGGCTGTTCGACAGCGTGCGCGGCCATGGGTTGATGCTCGGCCTGAAGCTCAAGAGCGACAGCCGCGCCTTCGTCGGCCATGCGCGCGACAATCACGGGCTGCTGCTGGTGTCGGCAGGCGACAATGTCGTGCGTATCCTGCCGCCGCTCAACATCGACGAAAGCCACGTTGCCGAATGCGTCGAGCGGCTCAGCGCCGCCGCGCGGAGCTATACGCCGCCCGCCGCCTGATCCGGCGGAGCGGTGCCTCCGGGGGGAGAGATTTCATGACGATCCGCCATTTCCTCAATCTGTCGGATGCCGGCGCGGACGGGCTGGCCGCGATGCTGGCCGACGCGCTCGACCGCAAGAAGGCCCGCGCCGGCCTGCCGAAGGGCGCGCCCGACGCCGATGCGCCGCTCGCGGGCCGCGTGCTGGCGATGATCTTCGAGAAGAACTCCACCCGCACGCGATTCAGCTTCGACATGGCGATCCGCCAGTTGGGCGGCACCTCGATCGTGGCGGATGCGGGCACGATGCAGATCGGCCGGGGCGAGACGATCGCGGACACCGCGCGCGTGCTCTCCTCCTATGTCGACGCGATCATGATCCGCACCGACGATCACGCCAAGATCGAGGAGATGGCCGCGCACGCCACTGTGCCGGTGATCAACGGACTGACCGACGCCTCGCACCCGTGCCAGATCGTCGCCGATCTCCAGACGATCCTCGAAAGCGGCAAGGCGCTGCCGGGGCTGAAGGTGGCGTGGCTGGGGGATGGGAACAACGTCCTCGCCTCGATCATGGAGGCGGCCGGGCTGATGCATTTCGACGTGATCGCCGCCTGCCCGCAGGGCTTCATGCCGCTCGAAACCGACGTGGCGCTGGGCAAGGGGCGCGCGCGCATCGTCGCCGATCCGATGGAGGCGGTGGCGGGGGCCGACGTGATCGTAACCGACACATGGGTGTCGATGGGGCAGGCCCATGCCGAAACCAAGCTGAAGGCGATGGCTCCCTATCAGGTGACGCAGGCGCTGATGGCCCATGCGAAGCCGGATGCGGCCTTCCTCCACTGCCTTCCCGCCCATCGCGGGGAGGAGGTGACGGCGGAGGTGATCGACGGCCCGCAGTCCCTGATCTGGAATGAGGCGGAAAACCGCCTCCATGCGCAGAAGGCGGTGCTGCGCTGGTGCTTCGGCCAGATCGGTTGATCGCGCGCGCCGGGCTTCCCATCTGAGAGCCGACGAACGGGGGCTTTTCCCCACCCGCCTCTCGCGGCGGGACGACAGGGTTTGAATGATGGCAGATGTTTCGCAAGCCGATCTCGATCGCGCGCTCGGCTTCACGATCCCGGGGCGCAATGCGCGCGGGCGCATCGCGCGGCTGGGGCCGGTGGTGGATGAGATCCTGTCCGCCCACGCCTATCCGCCCGCGATCGAGGGCTTGCTGGCCGAGGCGCTGGCGCTGGGTGCGCTGATCGGATCGACGCTGAAGGACGATGCCGGGCAACTGACGCTCCAGGCGCAGACCGAGAATGGCGTCGTGCGCCTGCTGGTGGTCGATTACCGCGGCGGGGAGTTGCGCGGCTATGTCGATTTCGACGCCGAGCGGCTTGCCGGCATGCCCGCCGAGCCGACCCTGTTCGCGCTGTTCGGGCAGGGTTATCTGGCGATTACCTTCGATCTCGCCTCCACGGGCGAGCGCTATCAGGGCATCGTGCCGCTCGACGGCGCATCGCTGGCCGAGGTGGCGGAGCGTTACTTCATCCAGTCCGAGCAGATTCCCAGCCTGATCCGCGTCGGTGTGCGGCGCGAGGGCGGGCGGACGATCGCGGGCGGCCTGTTCCTCCAGCATCTGCCGGTCGGCGAAGTGGGGCGCGAGCGGCTGCATGTCCGCCACGATCACCCGGAATGGGAGCATGTCGCGGCCCTGGGCGCGACCATGGGGACGGACGAGCTTGCCGATCCCGCGCTGCCGCTGGAAACCCTGATCTGGCGGCTGTTCAACGAGGAGGAAGAAGTGCGCGTCCTCGCCGCCACGCCGCTGAAGCACGGCTGCCGCTGCACGGAGGGGCATATTCGGGCGGTTATCGGGAAATTCCCTGTGGAGGAACAGCGCGGGATGGCGGACGAAAATGGCGTGATCGCGGTGGATTGCCGCTTCTGCTCGAGGATTTTCCCGATCCCGGTCGATCAGGCGGCGGCCTGAGCGATAAAGCGGGCTTGGATAGCGACGAATCGTGATATGATTACGCTTGTGAAAAGATTCGGGATTCTTCGTCCGGCGGCCCTTCTGGCCGCCGCAATCGCAACCGGCGCGCTCGCGCAGGAGGGGCGGATGATCGCGCTCGGCGGATTGCAGCGCGGCACATGGACCTTCCACGAGGTGGGCAACACCGCATCGCCCGCGCGGGAGGTTTGCGTCCACGATCCGCGCCTGTTGCTGCAGCTCGTCCACGGGCCGGCGCAATGCGCGCAATATGTGATCGAGAACCAGCCCGATCGCACCACGGTGCAATATCGCTGCCCGGGCGCGGGCACCGGCCGCACCACGATCAAGGTGGAGGATCGCAACCTCATCCGCCTCCAGACGCAGGGGCTGGTGAAGGGCGCGCCGTTCGATTTCGACTATGAAGGGCGCTACGCGGGCCGCTGTTAGTGGCCCGTTAACGCTGCCGGGCGCAGGAAGGGGCCGTGCTTTTTCCTTGAGCACGCTTTCTCCCTGTTCGCCGCCTCGCGGCCGAACATCCTTTCGGGGCCGCCCTTCGCCGGGCGGCCCCTTTTTCTTGCGCGGCGGACGGCACGGGCCTAGCGCGGCGTCATTATGACAAGCCAATCCCCGCTTGCGGTCGTCCTTGTTTCGGGCGGCCTTGATTCGATGGTTTCCGCCGCCCTCGCGCGCGAAGCCGGTTTCCGCGTCCTCGCCCTGTCGGTGGATTACAACCAGCGGCATCAGGTGGAGCTGGCCGCCGCCCGCCGCGTCGCGCGGATGCTGGGGGCGGAGCGCCATGTCGTCCTGCCGCTGGACCTGCGCGCGTTCGGCGGCTCCGCGCTGACCGACGATATCGCCGTGCCCAAGGATGGCGTGGGCGAGGGCATCCCGATCACCTATGTGCCCGCCCGCAACACGATCTTCCTGAGCCTCGCGCTCGGCTGGGCGGAGGCGAGCGGCGCGCGCGACATCTATGTCGGCGTCAACGCGCTCGATTATTCGGGCTATCCCGATTGCCGGCCGGAGTTCATCGCCGGGTTCGAGGCGCTGGCCGAGCTTGCCACCAAGGCGGGCGTGGAAGGCACGCCGTTCAGGATACGCGCCCCGCTCCAGACGATGACCAAGGCCGACATCGTCCGCGAAGGCGCGCGGCTCGGGCTGGACATGGGCCAGAGCTGGTCCTGCTACGATCCCGCGCCCGGCGGCGTGCATTGCGGCCTGTGCGACAGCTGCCGCCTGCGCCACAAGGGCTTCGAGGAAGCCGGCGTGCCCGATCCCACGGTCTATGCCGTGACGCCCCCGGCGCCCTGACGATGAGCTATGCCGTCAAGGAGATGTTCCTGACGCTCCAGGGCGAAGGCGTGCAGGCGGGGCGGCGCGCGGTGTTCGTGCGCTTCGCCGGCTGCAACCTGTGGTCCGGGCGGGAGGAGGACCGGGCGAACGCCATCTGCCGTTTCTGCGACACCGATTTCGTCGGGATGGACGGCCTGGGCGGCGGCCGCTTCGCCGATGCCGCCGCGCTGGCCGGCGCGGCGGCGCATATGTGGGACGGCGACGCTGCGGAGCGCTTCGTCGTGCTGACCGGCGGCGAGCCGATGCTGCAGGTGGACGACGCCCTGATCGACGCGCTGCACGCGGCGGGCTTCTTCATCGCGATCGAAAGCAATGGGACATTGCCGGCGCATCCGGGGATCGACTGGGTGTGCATCAGCCCCAAGGCGGGCAGCGAGACGGTGCAGCGATCGGGCGACGAACTGAAGCTGGTATGGCCGCAGCCGGGCAGCGACGTGGCGGCGATGGAGGCGTGGGATTTCGCGCACCATCTGATCCAGCCGCTCGACGATCCGCGATGGGAAGCCAATCGGGAAGCGGCGATCGCGCTGGTCATGGAGCGGCCGAAATGGCGGCTGACGCTCCAGACGCACAAGATGCTGGGGCTGCGCTAGATCGGGATGACCCCCTCCCCCGAAGGGGAGGAGTCCAGGTGTTCACCGCTGCGCGATGCCCACGCCGGCGGGCGGGAAATTCTGCGCGCCGCACTTCTTCGTCTGCCAGTCGCCGTTCTTCCAGCAGATCGCGTCGAGGCGCGGCAGGGGCGGGGACTGCGTGTAGATGTAGCGCGGGAAGCGCTGCTCGCCCCATGGCGTCAGGCTGTTGCGCAATTCGCGGATGCGGTTGAGCGCGATCGTGCCGAAGCTGCCGCGCGGCGCGAACACCACGTCGCGCCCGACGCTGTTGGCGGTGAGGCAGAAATTATATTGCGCCGCCACCGTGGTGAAGCTGGAATAGGTCCTGGTGCCGAACTGGTCGAGCGCGTTCTGCGCGGCCTTGGGCGTCTTGTTGACGCGCGCGAAATATTTGCCGAGCACGTCCCACGACTGCTTCAGCTCATGCTTGTGATCGATCAGCATGGCGTTGTAGTTGCTGACCGCCATCAGCGTCGGCTCGAACTGGCATTGCAGCGCGGCGACGTTCAGCGCGGCGCGCACGTTCCAGATGATGGCGGCCTTTTTCTCCTCCAGCGTGGCGCCGGGCAGGTCCGGGCCGAGGCCGGGCTCGTTGCCGACGACGGGCGTGCCGGACAGGTCCTTCGCCTGCATGAAGAATTGCGCCGCTGCCGGCGAGGCGACCAGAAGTGCCCCGGCGGCGGCCCCCGCCCCAAAGAATTGCCCCAGCGACATCATTGAATCTCCTACGCGACGCGCGCGGGATTCTAGAGGTTTCGGGCGATTAACCCAAGACCGTTTCGTCATGTCGCTGACTCGCCCCGTCGCATTGCACTTGCCACGCCTTGCGGCAAATCGGCGCGTCGGCTTCGAGGCATGAAAAAAAGGGCCGCCCGGCATCCCGGGCGACCCTCCTTTTTCGTAACCGCGATCGCCTTGCGGCGATCGATCGGCTGGCGATCAGTTGGCGTTGCCGGCCGTCATCGCGTCCGCCGGGGCGGCGTCGTTCGCCAGCGCGCCGACGTTGGTGGCGCTGTCCACCGCGGTCATGTTGTCCGTGGCGGTGTCCATGCCCTCGGTCGCGTTCATGTCGGTGATGGTGGTGTTCTCGGTCGTCGTCTCGGTCTTCGAGCCGCAAGCGGAGACGGCCAGAGCGGCCGCCGCAATGGTCGCACCGGTCAGGATCTTGGAAATAGCACGCATTGAAAGCTCCCTAGACTGTGGATTTGGACGGCAGAGGCCATAATCCCCAAATCGGGGTGGACATTAGTCGCAACGGCCCGCGCCCTCAAGCCTCGTTTTCAGGCAGGCGAGCGGAGTGTGTCCAGAAATGCCTCCCGCGTCAACGCCAGAGCGGCGTCGAAGGTTGCCATGTCGTGCGGCGCGCCCAGCGCTTTTGCGCTGGTGACGGGATATTCCGCGATGCCGCACGGCACGATCCCGCCGAAATGCGCCAGATCGGGGGCGAGATTCACCGAAAAGCCGTGGAACGTCACCCAGCGCCGCACGCGCACGCCGATCGCGCCGATCTTCGCCTCGCGTCCGTCGCGGTCGATCGTCCAGATGCCGATGCGGCCCGGCGCGCGGAAGCCCTCGATCCCCAGATGCCCGAGCGCCGCGATCACCCAGCCTTCCAGCGAATGGACGAAATGGCGCACGTCGCGCCCGCGCCGCGACAGGTCCAGCATCAGATAGCCGACGCGCTGCCCCGGCCCGTGATAGGTGTATCGCCCCCCGCGCCCGGCGGAGACGACCGGGAAGCGCGGGTCGATCAGATCGGCGGGATCGGCGCTGGTGCCTGCGGTGTAGACCGGGGGGTGCTCGACCAGCCAGATCAGCTCCTCCGCCTCATGCGCGGCGATCGCGGCGGCGCGCGCCTCCATCTCCGCCAGCGATGCGGCATAATCCGTAAGGCCCGGCGACACGCGCCATTCGATAGCGGTTGGGTCCGTCACGCGCGTCAGATGCGTCCGACAGCGCGGATTGGCAAGCGGGCGTGCAATACGCTACGTCGGAAGCCTGCACGCGGGAGTTCTTATGATACGGATCGGCACGGTATGGGAGCGGACGACCGAGGTGATCGCCGGCCGCGCCTCGTTGCTGGCGTGGCTCGCGGGGCTGTTCCTGTTCGCGCCCAGCGTGCTTCAGACGATCATGCGGCTGCTGGCGATCGGCAATCCTTCCTCCAGCATGAAGTTGCTCGCCGCCATCGTTGGGCTGGCCGTGGTGGTCTTCGCATTGTGGGGCACGCTGGCGATGATCGCGATGGCGAGCGACCCCTCCGTCGACCGGCGCGAGGCGATCGCGCAGGCCCGCGGCCGCCTGCCCGCCGCGCTGGGCGTGATGCTGGTGATACTGGCGGTGACGCTCGTCGTGGTGGTGCTGCCGCTTTCCTTCATGGTGGCCGGCAGCATCGATATGGCCCGGCTGGAGCAGGGCGCGCCCGCGCTGGATGCGGCCACCGCCGCCAAGGCCGGCTGGCTGTTGATCGTGATGAGCATCGTCGCCCTGCTGGTGGGCGCGCGGCTGCTGCCGCTGTTCGCCGTGGTGCTGCTCGAGCGGCGCGGCCTGGGCGCCTTCGCGCGCAGCTTCGCGCTGACGCGGGGGAGCACGATCAGGCTGATCGGGCTGATGCTGCTCTATGCCGTGGTGGCGCTGGTGCTGATCTGGGCGACCACCTTCGTGCTGGGGGTGACCGGCCGCATCCTGTTCGGCCAGACGGGGCAGGCGTGGACGGTGCTGCTGGTGTCGATCGCCACGGGCATCCTCACCGCCGGGCTGAGCGTGCTGCAATCGGTGTTCAGCGCGCAATTCTATCTCGCGGCGCGCGCGCATTTCGATCGTCGCGACGACGCATGATGCTCACCCTTGGCCGCGTCCTCGCGGACGTGTGGACGATCCTGCGCCGCGAGGGCGATCTGGTGCTGCGCGTGGCGGGGCCGTTCGTCTTCCTGCCGGCGTTCGCGGTGCAATTGCTGGCCGCGCCGCCGCCGGCCCTGCCCGCCTCGCCGAGGGATCAGGCGGCGATGCAGGCGTGGGTGACGCAGCTTTCCGACTGGGGGCAGGCCAATGCGGGCTGGTATCTGCTCGCCGACCTGATCGGCATCTACGGCATCGCGGTGCTGGCGATCCTGCTGATCCACCCGGCGCGGCCGGACGTGCGGACGGCGTTGGCCGCCGCCGCGCGGCACTTCGGGCGGTTCGTACTGGCGGACATCATGGTCGCCGTGCCGGTGGGGCTGGGGCTGTGGCTGTTCGTGCTGCCGGGCCTCTACATGCAGGCGCGGCTGGTGCTGACGCTGCCGGTGCTGGTGGCGGATGCGCCGATCGGCGCGGCGCGGGCGTTCGCGCGGAGCTGGGCGCTGACGCGCCGCCAATGGTGGGGCGTGCTGGCGGCGATCGTCACCCTGTTCCTGGCGCAATATATGCTGCTCGCCCCGCTGATCGGGGCGGATGACGCGCTGCGATCGGCCGGGCACCGCAACCCGCTGGTGATGGCGCTGGTCGACGGCGGGATGGCGGCGGCCTCGACCGCTTATCATCTCGGCATCCTCGCGATCGGGATCGCGGTCTATCGCAGGCTGGCCAGCAGCGGGATCTGAGGCGCCGCGTCCGCCGGCAGCAGGCCGGGGACGCGCGGATCGGGGAAGGTCTCGATCGTCCGCCTGACCGGGACGAAACCCTGCGCGCGATAGAAGCCGAGTGCGGACGGATGATCGAGCGTGCAGGTGTTGACCGTGACGCGCGTCACCTCCGGCCGCCACGCCCGCGTCAGCGCCTCCGCCATCATCCAGCGGCCATGGCCCTTGCCGGCCAGTTCGGGCACCAGCCCGAAATAGCATAATTCGCACAGGCCCGCCTGGCGGTGATCCAGCTCGACCATGCCGATCTCGATGCCCGCGCGATCGACCGCCGCGAACACCGAGACGCCGGGGGCGTGGACGATCCCGGCCAGCGCCGCATCGTCCATCGCCAGCCGCGAATACCATAGCCACGGGCCGCCGACCCTGCGGAACAGCGCGCGATATGCGGCAAGGTCCAGCGTCGCCCAATGCACGAGCCGGAAGGGGGAGGAGGGCGACGGGCGCAAGGGCGGCCGCCGCGTCATTTCCAGCGTGGTGACGATCGTGGCGAGCTGGTCGCCCGGAACCGGGGTCAGGCCCATCCTAGCTCCATGTCACGGTCGGCGGCAGGCTCATCAGGATCGCATCGATGTTCCCGCCGGTCTTCAGGCCGAACAAGGTGCCGCGATCATAGACCAGATTGAATTCCGCATAGCGCCCGCGCCATTCGCGCATCGCCGCCAGCTCCGCATCGGTGAACGGCAGGCCCATCCGCCGCCGCACGATGCGCGGGAACACGTCCAGAAAGGCGCGGCCCACATCCTGCGTGAAGGCGAAACCGGCGTCGAAATCGCCCTCCAGATGATCGTAGAAGATGCCGCCCACCCCGCGATGCACCTTGCGATGGGGTATGTAGAAATAATCGTCGGCCCATTGGCTGAAGCGGGGATAATGGCCCGCGTCATGCGCGTCGCACGCGGCCTTCATCGCGGCATGGAAATCGGCCGTGTCCTCCGCGATCGGCAAGGGCGGGTTGAGATCGGCCCCGCCGCCGAACCAGCGCTTCGTCGTGACGAGGAAGCGCGTGTTCATATGCACCGCCGGCACATGCGGATTGGCCATGTGCGCGACGAGGCTGATGCCGGTCGCGAAGAAGCGCGGATCGTCGCCGGCGCCATGGATCGTCTTGCCGAACTCGCCCTCGAACGCGCCGCCGACGGTGGAGACGTTCACGCCCACCTTCTCGAACACGCTGCCCTTCATCACCCCGCGCACCCCGCCGCCGCCGGGCGCGCCGCCGGGATCGGCGCGATCCCATGCGAGATAATCGAACCGCGCGTCCGAACCCGCTTCCCGCTCGATCGCCTCGAACTCGGCGCAGATCAGGTCGCGCAAATGCTCGAACCAGGCGCGGGCTGCGGATTGCTGTTCGTCAAGCGGCTGCATGGGGTGCCGGGTTAGGGGCGCGGGCAAGGGGTGGCAACACCCTTGCGCAATCGGGCGCGGAGGCGCAGGTTTCCGCACGCGATGCTCGCCCTGTTCCTCCTGCTCGAAGGAAGCGCCGATCATGCGATGGCGCATTATCGCGCGTTGACCGCCGCGGAGAAGCGCTGCGTCGTCGATGCGTCGCGCACCGACGTCACCGTATGCGGCCTGCGCGGGGCGGATCGGTTCCGCGTGCCGTTCACGGACAGGGACGCGGGCGACCGCGCCGTGCCCGATGTGCCGCGGGAACGCTCCGGCCTGGTCGCGCGCCGCGCACCTGTCGAGGAACTGAGCCCTTTCCTGGTCGGCGGCGGGATGATGGGCGTGCATGCCTCCACCCGTTCCGGCATCGGGGGAGAGAAGGCGCGGCCGCTTGCGCGATAGGCCGCGCTCATTCCCTCCATCCGTTTCATCTGTTACGGCCCGGCAATCACAAGGATCGCCACAAAAGGGAGGGTGGATGTCCAGCCTGTTTCGCCGCAAGATCATCACCGAGCAGCCGCCGGAGCGCGCGCTGGCCCGCACGCTTTCATGGCCGCATCTGGTGGCGCTGGGGGTGGGCGCGATCGTCGGCACCGGAATCCTCACGCTGATCGGCGTGGGCGCGGATCGCGCGGGGCCTGCGGTGATCCTGTCCTTCGTCATCGCCGGCGCGATCTGCGCCTGCGCCGCGCTCGCCTATGCCGAGATGGCGACGATGATCCCCGCGTCCGGCAGCGCCTATACCTACAGCTATGCCGTGCTGGGCGAGATCATCGCATGGGTGATCGGCTGGTCGCTGATCCTCGAATATTCGCTGGTCGTCTCCACCGTGGCGGTCGGCTGGTCCGGCTACGCGACGCCGCTGCTGACGCCCTACGGCTTCCCGGTGGAGCTGACCAACGGGCCGGCGCTGGGCGGCATCATCAACCTGCCGGCGGTGTTCATCATCGCGCTGGTGGCGGGGATGCTGATGTTCGGCACGCGCGAGAGCGCGACGCTCAACGCCATCCTCGTGGTGGTGAAGATGGTGGCGCTGGCGGTGTTCGTCGGCATCGCCCTGCCGCATTTCAACAGCGCCAACCTCGAACCCTTCATGCCCTTCGGCTTTTCCAAGCATATGAGCGCGGACGGCGTGGAGCGCGGCGTGATGGCGGCGGCGGCGATCATCTTCTTCGCCTTCTACGGCTTCGACGCCATCTCCACGGCGGCGGAGGAGACGCGCAATCCGGGGCGCGACCTTGCGATCGGCATCGTCGGATCGATGGTGGCGTGCATCGCCATCTACATGCTGGTGGCGGTGGCGGCGGTGGGCGCATTGTCCTTCAGCCGCTTCGCCGACAGCCCCGAGCCGCTGGCGCTGATCCTGCGCGAGATCGGGCGGAACGGCTTCGCGACCTTCCTCGCGGTGAGCGCGGTGGTGGCGCTGCCGACGGTGTTGCTCGGCTTCCTGTTCGGGCAGAGCCGCATCTTCTTCGTGATGGCGCGCGACGGCCTGCTGCCCGAGGCTTTGGCGAAGGTGTCGCGGCGCGGCGCGCCGGTGCGCATCACGGCGCTGACGGCGGTGCTGGTCGCGATCATCGCCGGGCTGATGCCGCTGGACGCGATCGCGGCGCTCGCCAACGCCGGCACGCTGGCGGCGTTCGTCGCGGTCTGCGTGTCGATGATGGTGATGCGCGTGCGCGCGCCCGACGCCCCGCGCACCTTCCGCACGCCGCTGTGGCAGGTGGTGGGCACGGTGGGCGTGCTGGGCTGCGTCTATCTGTTCTTCAGCCTGCCGCACCGGACGCAGGAATATTTCCTGATGTGGAACGCGCTGGGGCTGGTGCTCTACTTCGTCTACGGCCGCGCCCGGGCCAACGCGGCGGAGGGCTGACCGGATAAAGCCCTCCTCCTGAAAAGGCGGGCTTTGCATAAAAGGAAAGGGCGGCCCGTCATGTGACGGACCGCCCTTTTCCTTGCATCATTCCGATCGGTCAGGCGGCGAGCTTGCGCAGCACATATTGCAGGATGCCGCCGTTCAGGAAGTATTCCAGCTCGTTCACCGTATCGATGCGGCAGCGGGTGAGGAACGTCTCGCTGCTGCCGTCGGCGCGGGTGAGCGTCACCTCCACGTCCTGACGCGGGCGCAGGCCGGCGACATCGTGGATCGTGAACGTCTCGGAGCCGTCGAGCTTCAGCGTCTTGCGGTCCACGCCGTCCGCGAACTGGAGCGGCAGCACGCCCATGCCGACGAGGTTGGAGCGGTGGATGCGCTCGAAGCTCTCCGCGATCACCGCGCGCACGCCGAGCAGGTTGGTGCCCTTCGCCGCCCAGTCGCGCGAGGAGCCGGTGCCATATTCCTTGCCCGCCACGATGACGAGCGGGGTGCCGTCCGCCTTGTAGCGCATCGCCGCGTCGTAGATCGGCATCACCTCGCCGTCATATTTCGACATGCCGCCCTCGACGCCCGGCACCATCTCGTTCCTGATGCGGATGTTGGCGAAGGTGCCGCGCATCATCACTTCATGGTTGCCGCGGCGCGCGCCGTAGCTGTTGAAGTCCGCCTTCGAGACCTGATGCTCCTGAAGGTAGATGCCCGCCGGGCTGTCCGCCTTGATCGAGCCGGCCGGCGAGATGTGGTCGGTCGTGATCGAATCGCCCAGGATCGCCAGTGGCTTCGCCTCGATGATGTCGGTGACGGCCTTGGGCGTCATCTCCATGCCCTCGAAATAGGGCGGGTTGGCGACATAGGTGGAGCCTGCGCGCCAGCCATAGGTGTCGCTGCCCTCGACCTGGATCTCGCGCCACTTGGCGTCGCCGGCATAGACGTTGCCGTAGCGCGCGCGGAACATCGCATCGTCGATGTTCGCGGTCATCAGCGCGTTCACCTCGTCGTTGGTCGGCCAGATGTCCTTGAGATAGACGTCCGCACCGTCATTGCCCTTGCCGATCGGGGTTTCCACCATGTCCTCGGTGACGGTGCCCTTCAGCGCATAGGCGACGACCAGCGGCGGCGAGGCGAGGAAGTTCGCCCGCACGTCCGGGCTGACGCGGCCCTCGAAGTTGCGGTTGCCGGACAGCACGCTCGCCGCGACGAGGTCGTTGCCGTTGATCGCCGCGGAGATGGGGGCGGCGAGCGGGCCGGAATTGCCGATGCAGGTGGTGCAGCCATAGCCCACGAGGTTGAAGCCGATCGCGTCGAGGTCTTCCGACAGGCCCGATTTGTCGAGATAGTCGGTCACGACCTGCGAGCCGGGCGCGAGCGAGGTCTTCACCCACGGCTTCGGCTTCAGCCCCTTCGCCCGCGCCTTGCGCGCGACGAGGCCGGCGGCCACCAGCACCGACGGGTTGGAGGTGTTGGTGCAGGAGGTGATCGCGGCGATCACCACGTCGCCGTCGCCGATATCGTGATCGCGGCCCTCCACGGGCACGCGCACCGGCGCGGACTTGTTGTAGAGCTTGGTCAGGTCGCCGTTGAACACTTCGTCGACGTGATCCAGCGTCACCTTGTCCTGCGGGCGCTTCGGGCCGGCGAGCGAGGGGACGACCGTGCTCATGTCCAGCTCGAGCGTGTCGGTGAACACGGGATCGGGCGAGTCCGCGTCGCGCCACATGCCCTGCGCCTTGCTATAGGCCTCGACCAGCGCGATCTGATGCTCCTCGCGCCCGGTGAGGCGCATATATTCGAGCGTGCGGTCATCGACCGGGAAGAAGCCGCAGGTCGCGCCATATTCCGGCGCCATGTTGGCGATCGTCGCACGGTCCGCGAGGCTCATCGAAGCGAGGCCGGGGCCGTAGAATTCCACGAAGCGGCCGACCACGCCCTTGGCGCGCAGCATCTGGGTGACGGTGAGCACCAGGTCGGTGGCGG
>JASGGR010000047.1:0-19496 GCA_047602705.1 Sphingomonas bacterium
ATACAGGCTCCACCTTCTCAGGAGTTGGAGCCTCCGGCAAACCCGGCGCGGTTCATCCCGCTATTCTCCCGATGAACGCATTAACTATTCACCGACAACTATTCACCGACGCCGGCCCTGATGCGAGCCGACCGGAAAACCGCTAGTTTCGGCGCCCCTTGTGAGCCCCGCCGCGCGGAGGTCGCCCCTGTGCAGGCCGTGCATGGCGCGGCGGCGCAGGGCGGTCGCCGCGGGCGGCAGGGTGCGGGGCATTGGCGGCCGGCTCGATCCGCACGCCATCTTCGTCGCCTTCCTTGCCCGTCGTGCGCGCCAGCGCCGACTGGAAGCGCGCGGCGATCGCCTTCGGCACCTGGAAATGCGTTTCCGAAGGCCCGATACGGATCGCGCCGATCTCGTTGCGCGAGACGTGACCGCGCCGGCACAGCAGCGGCAGGATCCAGCGCGGATCGGCATTGTGCCGCCGGCCCACGTCCATGCGGAACCACACCACGTCGTCGAATCCCGGCCGGTGTTTCTCGCGCTGGGCGGCGCGGCGGGCCTCGGGCGTATCCTCGATCATCTCCTCCGGCTCCGGCAGTGCAGCGCGGTGCGCGCGAACCAGCGCGGCGGCGATATCCTCGGGCGAGCGCTCGGCGAGCAGCTTCTCGCCTAGCAGCCGATCCTCCTCGTCAAAGGCCACCGGCTCCAGCAAGGCGGCGAGCAACCGCTCGCGATCCTGCGCCCGGATCGCCTCCGGCGTTGGCGCCGCAATCCATTCGGCAGCGATCCGCGCGCCGCGCAGCATCGATTCCACACGCCGTCGCAGCGGATAAGGCACGACCAGCACCGCAGTGCCCTTCTTCCCCGCGCGGCCCGTGCGGCCCGAACGATGCTGCAACGTCTCCGCATCGCGCGGAATCTCGACATGGATGACAAGGCTCAGCCCCGGCAGATCGATGCCGCGCGCCGCCACATCGGTCGCCACGCACACCGATGCGCGACGATCGCGCAATTCCTGAAGCGCGCGATTACGCTCCGACTGCGAATGCTCTCCGGACAACGCCACCGCCGCGAAGCCCCGCTCCAGCAAGGTGGCGTGGAGCCGCCGCACATTATCGCGGGTGGCGCAGAACAGCATCGCCGTCTCCGCACCGTGGAAGCGCAACAGGTTGACCACCGCCGCCTCGATCTCCGACGGGGAGACCGTCACCGCCTGATAGGCAATATCGCCATGCCCGCGCGCTTCGCCCGCCGTCTCGATCCGCAGCGCGTCGCGCTGGTAGCGCTTCGCCAGCGCGACGATCGGGCGGGGCATGGTGGCGGAGAACAACAGGGTTCGCCGCGTGTCCGGCGTCGCATCCAGTATCTCCTCCAGATCCTCGCGGAAGCCCATGTCGAGCATTTCGTCCGCTTCATCCAGCACCACGAAGCGCAAGCCTGACAAATCGAGCGCCCCGCGTTCGAGATGGTCGCGTAGCCGCCCCGGCGTGCCGACCACGATATGCGCGCCGGAACGAAGCGCGCGCCGTTCCTTCGAAGGGTCCATGCCGCCCACGCAGGTCGCGATCCGCGCGCGCGCGCCGGCGTAGAGCCACCCCAGTTCACGGCTCACCTGCAATGCCAGTTCGCGCGTGGGCGCGATCACGAGCGCCTGCGGGATTTCCGCATAAGGCAGGTGATCGGCATCGCCCAGAAGCTCCTCGACCATCGCCAGCCCGAACGCCACCGTCTTGCCGGAGCCTGTTTGCGCGGAGACGATCAGATCGCGGCCGTGCGCCTCCGGAGCGATAACGGCGGCCTGAACAGCAGTCGGCGCGGCATAGCCACGCTCGGTCAACGCCTCGGCGATTACGGACGGAACATTGGAAAAGCTCATCGAAACTCACGACGCAAGGGGCCACGCACGGCGGCCGAAAAACAAAATATCAAAGGAGAGCCGTCTGTCGGGCCATCATCGACCCAGCGCTCATATCACGTCCGCGCCGCGGAGGGAACTTATGTGTGCCTTGCCTCTCTCAACCGATGATGAGCGGGTTGAGAAGTTCCGGCGCGACCCCGGCCCGTTCAGTGATTGCCCGGCGAATGGATATGTCCATCGCGCGTTCCCGTGGTTCGCCGAACCCGGAAGCGCAGACCGATGCAATTCGGCGCTTCTATCCCAGCCGGGGCAATTCGTCCTATGTGCGCCAACCCGCAAATGCGCCGGAGAACAAGTGTTTGGCTCGATAACAATTCGAACTGGCCGACCTGTCCCTTGACGCGATTGTTCGCCATCGCCGATCGCGGGATCGTCTCCACCAGAGCGGGATGAAGCGCCTCAACCGTGCAGGAAGCGGCGTAGCGCGGACAGGCTGGCGGCGCGCGCGGCCTCGCTCAGACGCGCGCCCGGCATCACGTCATAAGCGTGGAAGCCACCGGGAAAGACATGGAACTCGGTCGGCACCCCGGCGCGAAGCAGGCGACGGGCGTATTCCATGTCTTCCTCAAGGAAAAGATCGAGCGAGCCGGTGGAGATGAAGGCCGGTGGCAGGCCTGAAAGGTCCTTGGCGCGGGCGGCGGCCGCATAAGGCGACACACCCTCCCCGCCCGGCTCGCGCCCCAGCAAAGCGGACCAGCCGAAACGATTGTTCGCGGGCGTCCAGATGAACTCGCCGACATGAGGATTGGGATCAGCCGCGATGCAGGTGCGATCGTCGAGCATCGGATAGATCAGATGCTGGAAAGCAAGCGGGAACTCGCCGCGATCCCGCGCCAGCAGCGCCAGCGCCGCGGCGAGGCCGCCGCCCGCGCTTTCGCCCATCACGCCGATCCGCGCCTCGTCCACTTCCAGCGCTCCCGCCGCGCCGAACAGCCAGCGCAGACCCGCGTAGCAATCCTCGATCGCGCCGGGGAAGACCGTCTCCGGCGCGAGGCGATAGTCGACCGAGACGATCACGCAGCCCAGCGCCTTGACCAACCCGCGATGCGGCCCTTCCAGCGTCTCCGCCGCGCCCAGCACATAGCCGCCGCCATGGATATGGTAGATCGCAGGCAGCGGCCCGGCTGCGCCTTCCGGGCGGTAGATATGGAGCATGATATCCGGTGCGCCAACCGGCCCCGGAACCGCGCGACGATCGAGCGTCACGCCGGCGGTGTCGAACGGCGGCAGCGGCATCCGACGGTTGCGCGCCAGCGGCAGGTTTTCGGTCGTCAGCGTCGTGGTCGGCCAAAGATCGAGCAGGGGCGCGACTTCGGGATCGACGAGATGGCGGCTCGACATGCTTCTCTCCTCAGACGGGCCGTGCGACGCCCCATTCGTTCCAGCCGGCGATGCGCGGCGTGCCGGGCAGATACATCGTCTCCACCATGTCGATCGCGAAGCCGTGCGCGGCAATCGTCGCGGCGACGGGACGAGAGAGGTGGCACCCGCCCGCCATCCGCTTCCATACGGGATCGATCCGCCGCTGCCACCGCGCGACCTTCGCGTCAGGCGCCAGCCCGTGCTCGCAGAATAGGAAGCGCCCGCCCGGCTTCAACACCCGCCGCGCTTCATGCAATGTCGCGGCGACGTCGCCCACGGTGCAGAGCGTATAGGTGCACAGGATACAATCGAACCGCTCGGCGTCGAACGGCAGCGCCTCCGCAACGCCGTCAATCGGCTCCAGCCGCATGCTTTCGGGGCGCGGCGCAGCCATGGCCGCCGCACGCAGTTCCGCCGACGGCTCGATCGCGGTGACGCTAGTGACGGCGGCCGGATCGTAGAAAGCAAGATTGTGTCCCGCGCCCATGCCAAGTTCGAGCACTTCGCCCGCCGCCTTCGGCACGATCTTTCCACGCTGTTTCATGATCGGCTTCGTGCCACAGGCGCAGCCGATGAATTTGGGCAGGATATATCGATCGTAGAATCCCGCCATGCCCTCTCACCATCTTTCTGGTTTACCGGCGGGCAGACAAGCCCGCCAACCCCCGGCCGTCAAGTCAATTGACCATGGACGCGTTAGATTGTCGGCGGCGACACCTTCAACGACAATCCAAAGGCGATCTAGGCCTTTGCCGATCCGGGAAATTTCCGGGCAACTTCCTATTGTCGCCCAGCCCGAAAAGACGAGCCAAACCATATCGGGCAGCCCAACGATAGATAACGACCGGCAGCGCGAGACCGACAAGAACGCAGAGCATCAACTGCAATATGCCGGTGTTCAGCCAAGGGATCATCGAAAGCCCAAGCCTGATCGCCGACGAGACTATCGTGTGCAGCACGAATATCGCCATTGAAGACAGGCCAAGGATTTTGAGGATACCAGATTTCGACCCGACCACCATCGAAAACGATAGAACCGATAATATACCAAGATTAGCCAGAATAAATAAATAATATTGGTTTATTATACTTGAATTCCCCATTGATAAATAAAACATAAAAGCAAAAGAAAATGCAAAGAACAATCCTACAACCAAGGGCACGCATCCATCACGCCATGGATGCGATGACAGGAATATTCTTGAGGAAATAATGCCCAGAGCAAAATATGGAAACATGAGCTTTACTTCCACCGCAATGGGAATCATTGGATCAATCGGCAGAATAAGGGCAGCAACACCCAGAAACGCAAGATATATGTGACGCATACCCACGAGCAGGCTTATCATATGACAGAAAAACAACGCATAGATAAACCAGTATTGGAAAACAGGTTTCCATAAAATTTCCGCAAAATCTCGGATATACATTTTATGATTTACATAGTCACTCATTGAAAGTGATAGTATCAGCGATATAATCGACCAAAGAAAATACGGATAGAGCAGCGTCGTGAAACGAGTCAGGATAAACTCCTTGGTTGATCTTTTCCTGAAACTCGCTTCAATTGTAAGGCCGGATATAAAGAAAAACAGCGGCATATGGAATGCGTAGATTATTTTATCCTGAATTTCCGCATACCAATGAGGGTCGACTTTTCCCGACACCATTTGCGCACGCAATTGGTGGCCATACACCACCAGAATGATCCCGATCCCTTTCGCCACATCCAGCCAGTCGAAACGCAAATCGGCAGTGCGAACGCGCGATACGCGCTGCGGCTCATCCGATGCGGAAATCAGGCTCATGACAGCATTAAACCAGTTGGCGCGTTTTCCGCTGTGGTCGGGTCGTTGATACCGGCCAAAGGGTCAGACCGTCAACATACGGCAATCTTGAGAGAGTGGTCCGCGGCTTATGGCTGCCAGCCACGATCGCGCCTCGCATACAAATCCCGGTGCATATCGGGACGCCGGAATCCATATCCTTGAACTTTCCTCCCACCCGCTCCAGAGACAGATCATGGAAATTCGTTCCTTCCCGATATCCGGTCTCAAGCTCGTCATTCCCCGCAAGATCGGGGACGAGCGGGGCTATTTCTCGGAGACGTTCCGTGCGGATATCTTCGCCACGCACTGCGGCGAGCAGCGTTTCGTCCAGGACAATGAGTCGCTCAGCGCAAAGGCGGGCACGGTGCGCGGCCTGCATTTCCAGACCACGCCGCACGCACAGGGCAAGCTGGTGCGCTGCACCGCAGGCGCGCTGTTCGATGTCGTCGTGGATATCCGCCACGGCTCCCCCACGTTCGGGCAATGGGTCGGCGAGACGCTGACCCCGGATAACGGCAAGCAGCTCTGGGTGCCGCCGGGCTTCGCGCACGGCTTCTGCTCGCTCGTGCCCGATACGGTCATCTGCTACAAGGTGACGGATTATTACAGCGCGGAATGCGACAGGGGGTTGTGCTGGGACGATCCGGCGATCGGCATCGTCTGGCCCGATGTCGCCGATCCACATACCCTTTCGCCGAAGGACCGGCAGCAACCCCTGCTTGCCGGGCTTCCCGGATATTTCCAGTGGTCGGAGTGAACGGATGCGCGTGATCGTCACCGGGGGCGCCGGCTTCATCGGCTCCGCGCTCGTGCGCTATCTCGTGCTGGAAAAGGGCTATGAGGTCCTGACCATCGACGCCCTCACCTATGCCGGCTGCGAGGCGTCACTGCGCGCGGTGGAGGGCAAGGACAACCACCGTTTCCTGAAGGCCGACATCCGCGATCGCCCCGCCATGGAAAGCGCGATCGCGAGCTTCCGGCCCGATCGCATCATGCATCTGGCGGCCGAGAGCCATGTCGATCGCTCGATCACCGGCGCCGCAGACTTCATCCAGACCAATGTGGTCGGCACCTTTACCTTGCTGGAGGCCGCGCGCGGCTATTGGAACGGACTGGAAGGCGCGGCGAAGGACGCGTTCCGCTTCCTCCACGTCTCGACCGACGAGGTCTATGGCTCGCTGGGCGACGAAGGGCTGTTCGAGGAAAGCACGCCCTATGATCCAAGCTCGCCCTATTCGGCGTCCAAGGCCGCGTCGGACCATCTCGCCAAGGCATGGCAGCGCACCTATGGCCTGCCCGTCGTGGTGTCGAACTGCTCGAACAATTACGGGCCCTATCACTTCCCCGAAAAGCTGATCCCGCTCACCATCCTCAATGCGCTCGCGGGGCGCGAGCTGCCGGTCTACGGCAAGGGCGAGAATGTGCGCGACTGGCTCTTTGTCGACGATCATGCGCGTGCGCTCGACCTCATCATCGAACGCGGCCGCGCGGGCGAGACCTATAACGTCGGTGGACGCAACGAGCGGCGCAATATCGACGTGGTGCGCCGCATCTGCACGGTGCTGGACGAACTCGCCCCCGCCAACGCCCCGCGCGAGGCGCTGATCCGCTTCGTCACCGATCGGCCCGGCCATGACGCGCGCTACGCGATCGACGCCACGAAGCTCGAAATCGAGCTGGGCTGGCGCGCACAGGAGAATTTCGACAGCGGCATCGAGAAGACGGTGCGCTGGTATCTCGACAATGAATGGTGGTGGCGCCCGCTGCGCGACCGCTACGATGGGGAACGGCTCGGGCTGGCCAATGCCGGAGCGCCTGCGTGAGGATTGCCGTCACAGGGCAATCCGGCCAGGTCGCCAGCAGCCTTGTCGAACGCGGCCGGGCGGCCGGGCATGAAGTGATGACAATCGGCCGGCCCGTGCTCGATCTCACCCATCCCGCCTCCGTAGCGCGCGCGCTGGAAGCCGCCGCACCCGATGTCGTGGTGTCGGCTGCGGCCTATACGGCGGTGGACAAGGCGGAGAGCGAGAGCGCGCTGGCCCATGCGATCAACGGCCGTGGCGCCGGTGCGGTGGCGGAGGCGGCCAGCGCACTCGGCGTGCCGCTGGTCCACCTCTCGACCGATTATGTTTTCGACGGCACGCTCGACCGGCCTTATGTCGAGAGCGATCCCACCGGACCGGCCGGTGTCTATGGCGCGTCGAAGCTGGCGGGCGAACAAGCCGTTCTGGCGGCTCATGCCGGGAACAGCGCCGTCCTGCGCGTCGCATGGGTCTACAGCCCGTTCGGCGCGAACTTCGTGAAGACGATGCTGCGTCTGGCAAAGGATCACGACGAGATTTCCGTCGTCGCCGACCAGTACGGCAACCCGACCAGCGCGCTCGATATCGCGGACGGGATTGTGCGCGTGGCGGAGAATCTGGCCGCCGATCCCGATCCGGCCTTGCGCGGCGTCTTTCATATGACGGCGACGGGCGAAGCCTCGTGGGCGGACTTCGCCGAGGCGATCTTCGCCGCCTCTGCCGCGCATGGCGGCTCGCACGCGCGGGTGCGGCGGATCACCACGGCGGATTATCCCACCCCGGCCCCCCGGCCGGCGAATTCGCGACTCGATTGCGGGCTGATCGCCCGCGCTCACGGCGTGGCGCTGCCCGACTGGCGCGCCTCGCTGGAAACCGTGATCGCCCGCCTGCGGCCCATGGCTGGCTGATTGCTCATTCGGACAAAGGAACCAGGCGCATGAAGGGTATCATCCTCGCCGGCGGCAGCGGCACCCGGCTCTATCCGATGACGCTGGCGACCTCGAAGCAGCTCATGTCGATCTACGACAAGCCGATGATCTATTATCCGCTCAGCACGCTGATGCTGGCGGGCATCCGCGAGGTGCTCATCATCTCCACCCCGCGCGACCTGCCTGCCTTCCAGGCGCTGCTGGGCGACGGATCGCAATGGGGCATGGCGTTCGAATATGCCGAACAGCCCAGCCCGGACGGACTGGCGCAGGCCTATGTCATCGGGGCCGATTTCGTCGCCGGCCAGCAATCCGCGCTGATCCTGGGCGACAATATCTATTACGGCCACGGCCTGCCGGAGTTGCTCGGCGGTGCTTCGTCCCGCAAGACCGGCGCAAGCGTCTTCGCCTATCATGTGAACGATCCCGAACGTTATGGCGTCGTCAGCTTCGATGAGTCGATGAAGGCCATGTCGATCGAGGAAAAGCCCGTGCGGCCCCGATCGAACTGGGCGGTCACCGGCCTCTATTTCTACGACGAGCAGGTGGTCGATATCGCCGCCGACCTGAAGCCTTCGGCGCGCGGAGAGCTGGAGATCACGGACGTGAACCGCGTCTATCTGGAACGCGGACGGCTCAACGTGGAAATCATGGGCCGCGGCTATGCCTGGCTCGACACCGGCACGCCAGACAGCCTGCTCGACGCGGCCGAGTTCGTGCGCGTGCTGGAGAAACGCCAGGGCTTCAAGATCGCCTGCCCGGAGGAAATCGCCTTCCGGCATGGCTTCATCGGCGCGGCGGAAATGGAAAAGGCGATCGGCAAGCTCGGCAAATCAGACTATGCCCGGTATCTGCAAGAGATCTTCGCGAAAGAATGAAGCTCCCGCCGATCAGCTTGCGGCCGCCATCATCACCTCGAAGATCGCTGAACCTGCCAGCCGGATTCCGCAGATCAAGGGAGTCTGGCCTCAATAAGCCTTGGGATGCACGATCACGCGCAGCGTGTTGAACATTATCATCACGTCGCGCCATAATCGCCAGTTCTCGATATATTCGAGATCGGATTGCAGCCTGTCTTCCAGATCCGACTGCTCATGGGTCGCCCCGCGATAGCCGCGAACCTGCGCGAGGCCGGTGATGCCCGGTTTCAACGTATGGCGCAGCCAGTATTTCTGACTCACCTCCCAGAACAATTTATCCCCCGCCAGCGAGCCGAGCGCGTGCGGGCGCGGACCGACGATACTCATGTCGCCCTTCAGCACGTTGAATATCTGCGGCAGCTCGTCGAGGCTGGTCATGCGCAATATCCGCCCGACACAGGTGACGCGATCGTCCTCGGGTGTCGCAGACCGCGTGCCGGCTTCGTCGGTCGCCTCGACACGCATGCTGCGAAACTTCAGGATTCTGAACAGCTTGTTGTCGCGCCCCATGCGGACCTGGGAGAAGAATATCGGCCCACGGCTATCCAGCTTGATCGCGATGGCGATGAGGAGGAGCAGCGGCAGCAGCGCAATCGTGGTCACGCCAGCCAGCAGCAGGTCCACCATACGCTTCGTGATGCGATTGCCGAGCGACATCGCGCCTACCGAAACAACCGCGGTATCGCTTCCATGATAGCGCGAGATACCGATCGCGCCGAGCGGGCTGCCCTGATCGAGCAGGATTTCTCCTGTGATATTATAGGCTTTCAGCAGCAGCGCCCATGCATGGCGGCGCTCCGGCACGCAGGATACGACCACGCGGTCGAACGGCTCGATCAACTCCGCCAGCCGCAACAGCGCATCGGGGTCGTTGAGATCGGGAACGAAGCCCACGGCGCCAGCATCGAAGACGTGCCATGCGCCGGGACGTATCGACACGCCATCGACTATCAGCAGTTCCCCTACCAGTCCCCCCTTCACCGGCGAAACAAAGCAAATCTGGAAAATCAGCCGGAAAAGGCCGATAAAACCGATCGAGCAGAGGATTGACGCGCCGAATGCCGCGCGCGACACCAGCAGCCCCTGATATTGGAAGAACATCACCAGCGAGACCATGCTGGCGGCAAGGAACAACGCCCATATCGTGCGCGGCAGCGCTTCACCGGGCTGTTGCAACGCTTCCTTGGAGACGGCGCCATTGCGCAGCGCGAACAAGATATAGACCGGGAGCAATACCCACCCGATCTCTATCCCGAAAGGTGCGAGCCAGCGGGGATCACGGATCGATCCTCCGATCGCGAAGCCGGAACGGATCGCGGCGCAATCGCAAAGGATCAGTCCCAGATAAAGAAGGATGCGGATGCGGCGTTTTTGGGGGACGAAATTGCCGGTGTGCGCCTGTGGGGGCGATTGCCGCGCAATTGTCATTGAATCTGCCACTCGATCCAACCGCCCCGTTCGTCACTCGCCAGCGCAAAGCCGCCGAGACGCCCGCAACTTTCGCTGAGGCGCGGCGACAGACTTATTCTGGACGAAAAGAGTTACTAGGCAATTTACGCTGCAGTGCAACCACCGCCCGGACCACAGACCCCGATCAATGCCCGAATCGTCGCAAGAAGACGGCGGATCAACGCAATACAGCGAATATGCCGAGGCCGATCAGCGACCACAATATCGTAACGGACGCGACGAGGATCAGCGCGCGCTGGCCAAGCGGCAGCACCTTCTCGGCCACGGCGGGAGCAGGCTGCGCCGCGAAGGATTCAAGCAGCCGGTCGTGAAGTTGCCGGGCGGGCGATGCCGTCCAGGCGACATCGCCTTCGCCGAGCGTGACGAGCACGGGCGACGCGGGCATCGCATCGGGCGCTGCATCGAACGAATAGGATCTGGCGGCAGCCTGTGACACCGTCGCTTGGTCCTCCAAGACAAAAAATAGCCCCCGCCTCCCTAACAAAAGGTAAAGATCACCGGCGACGGACGGGTTCGCGGATCGGAGCAATGCGTTGCGGGCGTCGCGAATGTGGCTTTCCGTATCTGGCGTCAGCCGGTATTGACCGTGCCGCGGAGACAGGGAGACCCTAATGCCGTTGTTGACATTTGATGGCTCAGGATATCGTCGCTTCGACAGGAAGGGATGCGCGCGAACCGGCGAAGCGGGCACCGCCACTCGTCAATGACGCGGTTCCGCCGCGCCTGCAGGAAATTCCAGGCCGCCCGAGCCGCTTCTCCCGATCTCGCACAAGCGCGCATGGCGTTGCGCTGAATTACGCTGATCGATCATATCATGAAGCTGTTCGGCGAAGGTTGAGTCGATGATTACAATATTCCCGATGAATCAATAATGCCGCGCGAAGCAGAACGAAGATCTTTCAGCGCGGTCGACAAGATAGGCCGCATATCACGCAATCCTTCCGCGCTTATCGCAGGCAACGCCATTGCCCAGAGCTGCTTGCGGCTCGCAAGCAACATTCTGCTTGCGCGCCTGCTGCTGCCCGACGCATTCGCGATGGTTTCCATCTCGGTGCTGATCCTGACCGGCGTCGAGATGGTGTCCGATGTGGGCATCGCCATCATGGCGCTGCGGCATGGAACGCTGGATGCCGAAAGGGAAGCGCGTCTGTGGACGATGAAGTTCATCCGCGGCATCGGCCTTGCGCTGTTTGTTTTCGCCATCGCCGGACCTATCGCCCATCTCTATCATAACGAGGAGCTAGGCCACGTCGTCCGGGCGCTCAGCCTCGTTTCCGCATTGCAGGGCGCGCAAAGCCTCTATCCCATATTGGCGCTCCAGCGGCGGGATTTGCGCCCTTCCTTCTATATCGACGTAGGCGGCCGCGTGATCGGGACCATGACATCGGTCGGATTCGCGATCGCCAGCCCGACGGTATGGGCGATCGTGGCCGGGATGCTGGTCCAATCTGTCTTCGCCGTGCTGGCCAGCCACATCATGGCGGGGCGGCGGCCCCGGTTCGTCTTCGATCCCGCCTTCATGCGCGGAGAATGGCGGGGCGGCCGCTGGATTCAGCTCGCATCGACGCTGACGCTCATCGGGATGCAGATCGACAAGGCCCTGTTTCCCCTCCTGTTCGGCATTTCGGTCTTCGGTCTCTACACGATCGGCAGCACGTTCGCCCTGATCCCCGCGCAGATCACGCAGAAATGGAGCGCGAGCGTATTCTACCCGCTGATGACCACCATGCTGAAGCAGGGCGAGGCGGCGCGCAGCCAGTTGCTCCGGATACGCTTCGCGATGCTGTTGTACAGCGCGGTCATCACGACGGCCATGGCGGCGGTGGCGCCCAGCTTCTTCATATTGCTGTACAAGCCCATCTACCATGAGGCGGCGCGCTTCGCGCAATTGCTCGCGCTCGGCGTTTTCTTCGACGTCGCGGAATCCAGCTTGCGCCACTTCCCGCTCGTCGACGGAACATATCGCTACGAGGTCCAGCCCGTGGTCCTGCGAATCCTCATGTTCCTGATTCTCGCAATGGGATTCCACGCATTGGGAGGAGGCGCGGCCAGCTATGCGCTGAGCTATGTCCTGGCGATGGCGATCAGCTATTTCTTCATGCTGACGATCGATACGCACCGGGGATATCTGCGGCCATATGCCGACCTCCGGCTGGCCGGGGCGGTGCTGATGGTGCAGTTGCTGATCTATGCCCTTCCCCTGCCGCGCATGACCTGGGTCGTGGCGATGATGACGGGCTTCGCCGTCGCCGTGGTCGCGGGCGCCGCATTGCTGGCGATATATGCGCGCTATGGGTTTCCGTCGCTCTCAGCCGATGCGTCGCATGATGATCAGCCCGTCGCGGAATAGAGGAGATAGTCGATGAAGGTGACGTTTCTCGTTCCGCGCGAGGAATTTTCGGGCGGCGCGCGGGTGATCCACATTCATGCGCAGGCCTTGCAGCAGATGGGGCATGACGTGACGCTGATCGTTCCGCCGCTGCCGAAACCCTCGCTGATGGAGCGTATCCGGCGCTTCCGGACAGGCACGCCGATCCTGAAGGGAGGCCATTACAACGGCGACGATTATCGCATGATCCGGCTCGACCGTCATCGGCCGATCCTTCCGGCGGACGTTCCCGATGCCGATGTCGTGATCGCGACATGGTGGGAGACAGCGGAATGGATGCTCGCCCTTCCCGAACGGGCGGGGAAGAAGGTGCATTTCGTCCAGCATTACGAAGCTTTTTTTCCCGCCACCGCCCATAGGGTGGATGCGGTGCTAGCGGCGAAGACCCGCAAGATCACCATTTCGAACTGGCTAGATGAAAAGCTGCGTCTCGAATTCGGCAACGAGGATATCGCGCTCGTCCCCAACGGCGTGGATATGCAGCAGTTCAACGCGCCGCCACGCGCCCGACAGGGTGTCTTCACTATCGGGACATTATATCACCTTGCCGGTTTCAAGAACACACGGATGGCATTGGATATATTCAGTCGTTTCCGCGCTCGCCATCCGAACGCACGCCTTATGACCTTCGGCGAGCGGCCGGGACTTTCCGAATTGCCGCTGCCGGAAGGTGCCGTCCACACCGCGCGACCGGCGCAGGATCGCATCAGGAACGTCTACGCCCAATGCGACATATGGCTTTGCCCCAGCCTGTCCGAGGGATTCGGCTTGCCGATGCTGGAAGCCATGGCCTGCCGCTGCCCGGTGATCTCGACACCTGCGGGAGCCGCGCCGGATTTCATCCGCGAGGGCGAGAACGGCTTCCTGATACCGTTCGACGGCATCGATCGCGCGCTCGAGCTGCTGGAGCATGTCGCCGCGCTGGATGAACCAGGCTGGCGGCGGCTCTCCGATGCGGCATATGCAACCGCGCTCGGTGCCTCATGGGAAAACGCCAGCAAGCGGTTCGAGCAGGCATTGCTGGAAACCGTGGCGCGCGCTTCCTAGACCGCAGGCCGCTATACGCGCGCCGGACGGATACTGGCGACCAGCTTCGGGCGGTGGCGCCGGACCAGCGGCGATGAACGCGCCTTCGCAAGAGCGAAACAGGGCTGGGCCAGTGCGAGCGCGATGATCGCCCAGGTCATGTTGCGATCGATGGGAGAGGTGGCGACAAGCGCCGCCATCGCCGTCACGATGATCGCGAACGGAACCTCGGCGGCGTTCTCACCGGGCTGCGCCGCTTTCCGCAAGCGCCAGGCCGCGACTGACGCCGATGCCCAGATCCCCAACCAGACCGCGAACCACGGCAGACCCGCCGCCATCGCGATATAGAGGTGGGTGTTCACGAAATCGACGATATGCTGACCCTGCACCATATCGCTCATGTTCGCGACCAGTTGCTGGGGCGACTGGCCGAGCAGCGGGTGCGCGGCAATCTGCTCCAGCCCGCGCGAAAGCAACCGGGAGCGATATTCGCCCGTGCCGACCGAGCGGCCGCTGACGCCGAGCGTTTCGGCGAGCCGGGAGCCCTTGTCGAGCGTCAGCAGCACGATCGCCGCCGCGCCGCCGCCGAGGCCGGCGAACAGCGCGGCCCGGCTGGATTGTCCGCGATAGACGAGGATGGCGCCGAATCCGACGATGGCGGCGATCCACGCGCCGCGCGACTGGGTGGCGAACAATCCAGCTGCCATGATCGCGGCGACGCCCCAGAAAGCAGCAGGGCGGAACCGCGACCTCAGGAAGGGCAGAATCATCAGGACCACGGCGAAAAAGATGCCCGCGCCGGTATTGTCGAGCAACGGGCCGCCGGTCCGCAACCTTCCCCCGCGCATGTTGAGGGTCGCGCTCCCCGCCAGCATCTGCACCTTGAGCGCGCCATAGAAGGATTGATACAGAATCCAGTTCCGCGCGGTTTCGAAGACGGCGATCAGCGCGGCCAGGAAACCGGCAAGGGTCAGCCGCAGCAATGAAAGGTCTATGTCCCTGCGCTCCCCGAGCGCGCGTGAGACCACGACATAGGGGATGCAGATGGCGATCCCCTGGACGATGAGAAGGCGGGCGAAGTTCGTCACGCTGGCCGCGCCTTCTCCCCGGCTGTCGATATAGACATGCATCGCGAACAGCAGGAAAATCGCGGCGTCGAAGGCCGGGCGGGTGTATGCCCGTTGCCGTCGGGCGATGAACAGGCCGATCAACGCTCCGATATTCATCACCGCGACGGTGGAAAGCTGGATCAGATACAGGCCGCCTATCTGCCCCCCGAGAGACATCATCGGCGTCATCGGCAACATGAGAAGATAAATAGAGCAAAGCTCAGCCCGCGACCGCCAGTTGAAGGCAACGGCCACCATGAGATAAGCGTAATAGATGTAAATATTATGGCACAGCAAAGCGACCGCCGGGGTCAGCAAGATCAATCCGACGACCTTCGCGTCGACGATATGCCGCTGGCTCGGGACCAGAGCCGCGCGATAGAGGAACAGCCCCATCGACAAAAGGAACTCGATCACTATTAATGTCTTGATGAGATACACCGTTCGATCTGTCCTGCCAGGGCGCCGGAGCGCGTACATACATGATGAGGCCGGGGATCGAAAGCTGATGAGGGCGATGATATCATGATATCCCGGCACTTGGCGGAGCGGGACGTGAAGACGCGGCTGGTTGCGGGCCTTTTTGCGATCGGCGCCGGCATCGTGCTGGCGCTGCTGCTCGGCTACACCCATGTCGCCACGCGCATCGGCGCGCTGCTCTCGCCGGATGCAGCCCAGGCGGCCCCGGCTCCAGCCCCGGCTCCCGTGCCGCCAACCATGGTGGGCATAACGCTCAGCACCCTCAACTTCTACACCGCGGAATGGCCGTTCAACGATCTGATCCAGTCGACCGGGACGTTGTTGTATCTTTCCCCCAGGTCATGGGATCCGCTGGACGGCAAGGTGAAGCTGGACGCGACCGGGCATCCGGTCGACGTGCCGGCCGGCACCAGGCTGATGGTCATTCTGCAGAAGGGCACCCTGAAGCTTCCCCTCGGGACGTATAATTGCCGCATCTCGCCCGGCTGGACCGTCTCTCCATACGGCAATTGGCAGATGAGCGGATCGGGCACGTCGTTCCGGATGAAGATAAACAATCCGGAACCGGGACGGGAAGCAGGCGTGGGGCTGATCCTGACGGCGCAGCGCTCCAACGCCGCTCTCACGGAATTGTCTTGCCGCCCGGTGGATGACACGGGCGCCCTCTTCAATCCCACGTTCCTCGCCGATCTCAAGCCCTATCGCGTGCTGCGTTTCATGGACTGGATGCACGCCAACAACGCGCCGCCGCGCAAATGGAGCAGCCGGCCGACGCCTGCGTTCTTCTCCCAGGCCGGGCCGGAGGGAGTGGCGATCGAATATATCGTGGCGCTGGTCAACGCCGCGAAAGCCGATCCATGGATCAACCTGCCGCTGGACGCCGACGAGCAATATTATCGGAACTTGGCCATCTACGTCCGCGATCACGTGGACCGCGATCGCCACATCTATGTCGAACTGTCGAACGAGGTGTGGAACACCACCTTCGAGCAGGGCAAGCTGGCGACGGCGCGCGGCCAGGCCCGCTATCCCGGCGTGCCCGCGGACAAGGCGAACGATTTCTACTACGCCGATCGCGTGCGCGAGACGATGGTGATCTGGAGCGAGGTTTTCGCGGGCCAGCCCGGCCGCCTCGTGCGCGTGCTCTCATCGCAGGCGGTCAGCCCGCGCCGCGCCGAACAGGCGCTGGACCATAAGGAAACCTGGAAATCCGTCGACGCTTTGGCGACCGCCCCCTATTTCGGCGTGAGCGGCAATGAGATCGCCGCCAGCGGCAGTGCGCGCGTCGATGCGGTTTTCGCCAACAGCGCGCAGATCGTGGACAGGGCGATCGGCTTCGCGCGCGCCGGCAAGGCGGTCGCGCGCGCGCACGGCCTGCGCTACATCACCTATGAGGGCGGTCCGGGCTTCCAGTCGTTTCGGCCGGGCGTGGCGCAGGACATGATCGCGCTCAATCACGATCAGCGGCTGTACGGGATGTACATGCAATATCTCCGCCGCTGGCGGTCCGAGATCGGCGATCTGCTCATGGTGCTGGGCTCCATGTCCACGCCCAGCGTGGCCGGCGGCTCCTATGGCCATCAGGATTATACCGGGCAGCCGCTGGCGGACGCCCCGAAGGCGCGGGCGGTTTCGGATTTCGTGAAGCAATAGGGAGCGGCTCCATTGTCGTTCCGGCTCGATATCCGCAACCGGCCGGCCGGCGAATCCGGCCGCGTACAAGCCACGGGCCAGCGTTTCGTGGCGATGGACGGCCTTCGGGGGCTGGCGGCGCTGTCGGTCGTGGCCTTCCATCTCAAGTCGTTCGGCATGTATCCGCCGAACCTGGCCAACCCCGCGGTCGATCTCTTCTTCATGCTGAGCGGCTTCGTCGTCGCGGACGCTTATGAGAAACGCATCCCCGGCCTCGGGATATGGGGCTTCTTCAAGGTGCGGATGGCCCGCCTCTATCCGACATACGGGTTTTCACTTCTGATAATTCCCACCTTCACCGCCTTCATCTGGCTCATCTCAACCATGCCTCCCGATGCGATTCGGGTGTACATTTCCCTGCCGTTCCAGGCGCTTTACCTGCCCAGTCCCCCGTGGATCGTCCCGCCGAACCGGCCCGCCCTGTTCATAAACGGGCCGGGATGGTCGCTCTTCTGGGAGATGTTCATCAACATATTATATGCCGTCACGCTGCCCCGCCTGCGCACCTGGCTGCTCATCCTCGTGATCGCAATCGCGGCGGCGGGGCTGGCAATCGTCGCATGGACGGGCGGAGACCTGCTGGGCGGATCGGACTGGCCGACCTGGTGGATCGGCGGCATCCGGGTATTCTTCGGCTTCCCGCTCGGGGTTCTGCTGCATCGGCTGCCGCGCGCGTCGTTCGCCACGCCGTTCCCGGTTCTCGCCGCGCTCGCCGCCGTCTCGACGGTGGTTCCGCCGCTTGTCGCCCTGCTGGCGATCCTGCCGCTGACGGTGTGGCTATCGACGAACTGCCGCACGACCAGCCCGGTCGCGGCCGGGCTGGGTGAACTGTCCTACCCGCTCTATGCCATTCATGTGCCACTGTTCGAGCCGCTTTCGTGGATCGCGACCCGGGTGCTGCATATCGATCGCGCGTGGCAGGGACCGTTCCTTTTCCTGTGCACCTGCGCCGTCGCATGGGCGGTATTCATATATTGGGATCGTCCGGTGCGGAATTATCTGCGCGCCAGGATCACGCGCCCCAAACGCCTCTCGCCGGCATTCGACCTGTAGACCGCAGGCTTTCGGGTCAATTGGCAGGCGTCGGCCCCGCCGCCGATCGCGCGGCACAACCCGGCGCGCTGGATGGACATGCAAACGGGATACGCTTTTCACGCGGCCCTTGGCGGGCCGGCATCAGCCGAATATGCTACGTCCGGCAGGGGAAACCCCAAAGATACAGACCGTAAAACCTTCATCATTCCAGAATAGAAAATCGGAACCCGGGCAGGAAACAATGATGCCAGAGACGCTGCAGAAGATGTGGAATCGTTGCGTTATGACATTGGTTCGCCCTTATACGAGACGCGAACTGCCCGGCTGGGGACCAATCTATCGCACCATGGTGGGGGATTTCACCAATAACGATCGATGGAAGGGCCATGATATAATCTGGGTGCGTGGCAAGCTGCATAACTATGAAATGCCACTCGATCTTGCATCATGGAGCAATCGGCAGACCTATTTCCTCGGCCGTTATTACGACATCCAGACCCAGCTGGCGATCAAGGCGCTGGTGGGGCCGGGCGACACGGTGGTCGATATCGGCGGCAATGAAGGGATGATCACATTGCTGGCCGCTCACACGGTGGGGCCTCGCGGGAAGGTTATCACGTTCGAGCCGAATCCGATCCCTCGCGGGAAGATGGAGCAATCGCTTCGCCGCAACGGCATCGACTGGGTCAATGTGAAGCCTGTCGGCCTGTCGGACGAGCCGGCCGTGCTGACGCTCACCATTCCGGGCATCAATTCGGGCGAGGGAACATTCGGCCAGTCCGCCTACGATCAGGGCGATACGAGCGCAATCGAGGTCGCGGTATCGGTGGGCGATCGCGAGCTGCTCAACGAGAAGCCGCGCTTCATCAAGATCGATGTCGAAGGGTTCGAGCTGCACGTATTGCGCGGCCTGCGTGAGACATTGGCGCGCGCCAAACCGATCGTGGTGATCGAGATCATCGGCAAGCACCTTGCCCGCGCGGGCACCTCGGCGGCGGAAGTGGCGGGGCAGTTGATGCAATTGGGCTATCGCGGGTGGGAAATGAGCCATGTCGGACGCGGCAAGAACCTGCGCGTCAGGCTGCAATCCGTGGAAACCTTCGACGACGATGTCTGGGGCGACTTTCTCTGGATTCACCCGGACGATCCCCTGTCGGGCGAAGTCGAAGCCCGGCTGGCGCGAAATGGAACGGGATGAGCAACGAGAGGCATGTGTCCGCACGGGGTTGCGTTCCTGACACCCAGATCGCCATTTTCGCGCCGCAAGCCGCAGGATTTCCGTGCGATTGACAGCCATTTCACTCACCGCCAAAGGCAAGGGCCGGGGCTGCGGATCGAGGGAGACTGGCGACCGATGGCTGGCCGCGCGCGCATCGCATATCTGACCACGCAATATCCCGCGGTGAGCCACAGCTTCATTCGCCGGGAAATCGCCGCCGTGGAAGCGACCGGCGCGCAAGTCTCGCGCTATTCCATCAGGCGCGCGCCGGATGCGCTGCCCGACCCGCGCGACCGGGAAGAGGCCGGGCGCACCCGCTATGTGCTCGCCCAGGGCG
>JASGGR010000048.1:0-19467 GCA_047602705.1 Sphingomonas bacterium
TCGATATTCGGCGGCATCGGCGGCGGCATTGCCGGCGATCTCGCGCTCGACGGCGCTGAGATCGGAGTGGGCGGCACTCGCCTGCGCATCGGCCTGTCGCGCGACGGCGCGACGATGGCCGCCGCCCAGCGGCATTGCGACGAACAGGCCCGCGCCCTTCTCCTCCCCGCCGCGCTCGCTGAACAGGCGGACGCCGAGCGATGGATCGGCGATCCGGTCCGCCCGGGCGCGGCGCGCCAGCACCGACTGGCGTTCGGCCCGGCCGCCGGCGGCGGCGATCTCATGGCTGCGTTCGACGATGAGGCTCTGGAGCCGGTCCAGCCCTTCGCCGGGGATCGCAGGCTCCGATATGCCGGGCGGGTCCGCCGGCAAGGGCAGGTCGGGGAAACGGGCCGCGAGCAGAACCCGCGACCGATCGCGCGTCGCCGCCGCATCGCTCATCTGCGCCTTTGCGAAGGCCAGTGCCGCCTCCGCCTGTTCCAGATCGAGCCGCGCCGCGTCGCGCGCGTTCAGCCGTTTCCCGATCGCCCGCGCCAGGGCCTGCTGGGTCTCGACCAGCGCGCCCGCGTTGCGATGCAGTTCGGCGGCCAACAGCCAGTCATACCAGAGCGTGCCCAGAACCAGCGCGGCCTGATGGCGGACATCCTCCATCTGGTTTTGCGCGATGTCGATGCCAAGCGCCCCTGCCCTGCGATCCAGCGTCGCCTTGCCCGGCAGGCGGAAGGGGCGGCTGATCGTCGCGTCATATTCGGCGAAGCGCCTGCCCGGATCGACCGTGCGGCGCGAGACGGTGCCCTGCGCTACGATCTCTTCCGGGCCGATGCGCAGCGCCTCTCCCTCCGCCCGCGCCGCCTCGACCCGCGCATTGGCCGCCTCGACGACCGGCTGCGCGTCGAGCGCGCGCACGACGAACTCGGCCGGCGGCAGGTCGCTCGTCCGCGCCATGGCCGGCATCGCGGCACCGGCCAGCAGGAGCCAGGCCCATCTCATTCCACGCGTCCTCCGTCCAGCATCGCCACGACGCGCCAGCGGAAGGGAAGGCGGCGGCGCGCATCGGTCGCGGCGGCGATCGCTTCCTCCACCTTCTCCGCGGGCAGCTCGATCTCGACCGCCATGCGCGCCAGGGCGCCGGCAACCCGTTCGTCCGTCGCCGCATCGGCGAAATCGCGGCCGAGCACCTCCTCCCGCCGCAGATGGATGGGCGCGGGCAGACGGGCGCGCAGCGCGGCGGAGATCGCCTCGCCGTCATGCACGGCGCAGAAGATGGTCAGCACCACGCGGCTCATGCGTCCGCCCCCTTCCTGCTCTCGCCGAAGCGCTCGTAAAGGATCGGCAGCAGCACCAGCGTCAGGAGGGTCGACGTGAAGAGGCCCCCGATCACCACGATGGCCAGCGGGCGCTGGATTTCCGATCCCGGCCCGGTCGCGAACAGCAACGGCACAAGGCCGAAGGCGGTGATGCTCGCCGTCATCATCACGGGGCGCAGCCGCCGTTCGGCGCCGGTGCGCACCGCCTCCGCCATGGGCAGGCCATCCTCGCGCAACTGCCGGAAATAGGCGACCAGCACCAGCCCGTTCAATACCGCGATGCCGAGCAGCGCGATGAAGCCCACGGAGGCGGGGACGGAGAGATATTCGCCCGTCATCCACAGCGCGACGATGCCGCCCACCGCCGCGAAGGGGATATTGGCGAGGATCAGCAAGGACCCGCGCAGCGACTTGAGCGTGGCATAGAGGACGAAGAAGATCAGCAGCAGCGCGACCGGAATCACCAGCATCAGGCGAGCCGAGGCGCGCTGCTGGTTCTCGAACTGCCCGCCCCAGACGAGGCGATAGCCGGCCGGCAGGGCAATCTCCTTCGCAACCCTGGCCCTGGCCTCGTCGACATAGCCGACCAGATCGCGGCCGGAGACGAAGGCCTGCACCAGAGCGTAGCGCGAGCCGCTTTCATGATCGAGCCGGATCGGCCCCTGGATCTTCTCGATCCGGGCGAGATCGCTGACCCGCGCCAGCTCGCCCGACGGCGTGGTGAGTTGCAGGTCCGCGAAGCGCCCGGGGTCGCTGCGCACATCCTCGCCGCCCCGGATCACCACGGGCACGCGCTTCTGCCCTTCGGCGACGATACCGGCGGGCAGCCCTTCCAGTTGCGCGCGCAGCGTATCCTGCAGCATGTCGATCGGCATGGCGGCGCGGCCGGCGGCGGCGCGATCGATATCGAGCTGGAAATAGTCGATGCTGTCGTTGGCGACGGTCAGCACTTCGGAGGCGCCGCGCGTCGATTGCAGCGCGCGCTGCACCTTGCCGGCCAGTTCGGCGAGCGTGCCGAGATCCGGCCCGAAGATCTTGACCGCGAGATCGCCCCTCGCCCCGGTCAGCATCTCGGCGACGCGCATCTCGATCGGCTGGGTGAAACTCGGATCGAAACCGGGCATGCCCTCCAGCGCCTTGCGAAGCTCCTCGACGACGAATTCGCGATCGCCGCGCCATTCGGCGGAAGGCTTGAGCGTCACGAACATGTCCGTCTCGTTCAGCCCCATCGGATCGAGGCCGATCTCGTCCGTGCCGGTGCGCGAGATGACGCCGGTCACTTCCGGCACCTTCGCCATCAGTTCCGCCTCGATGCGCGTCGCCAGCTCCAGCGAGCGGTCGAGGCCGACGGTCGGCAGCTTGGCGACCTGTATCACCACCGATCCCTCGTCCATCGTCGGCATGAAGGTCTTGCCGACCGCGCCATAAGCAAGGCCCGCCAGCACCAGCCCCCCGCCGGCCAGCGCATAGACCAGCTTCTTGTGGCGGAAAGCGCCGCCGAGCAGCGCGGCATAGCGCGGCGAAAGCTTCCGCATGATCCACGGCTCTCCGTGATGGCCGCTCCCGAGGCCATAGGATGCGAGCACCGGCACCAGGGTCAGCGCGAGCAGCAGCGAGCCGGCGAGCGCGAACATGATGGTGAGCGCCACCGGCGCGAAGAGCTTGCCCTCCAGCCCCTGCAACGAAAGCAGGGGCAGGAAGACGAGCGCGATGATGAGCAGACCGGCCGAGACCGGCGCGACCACTTCGGCCGTCGCGCGAAAGACGATGTTGAGGCGCGGGACGGTCTCGTCCCTGGCATGGTTCAGCCGCTCGACGACATTCTCGACCACCACGACGGCACCGTCGACCAGCATGCCGATCGCGATGGCAAGGCCGCCGAGGCTCATCAGGTTCGCTGAAAGCCCCATGCCGCGCATGAAGAGGAAGGTGGTGAGCGCCGCCATGGGCAGGGTCGCCGCCACGATCGCGGCCGCGCGCCAGTCCCCCAGGAAGATGACGAGCAGCACGATGACCAGCACGGTCGCCTCGATCAGCGCCTTCTGCACCGTGTTGACGGCGCGGCCGATCAGGTCGGAACGATCGTAGAAGACGGTGAGCCTGGTGCCCCTGGGCATGCTCTGCTGCAATTCGGCGACGCGCGCGCTGATCCCGGCCACCACCTGCCGGGCATCCGCGCCGCGCAGCGCGATGACCAGCCCCTGCACGGCCTCCCCCTTTCCATGCGCGGTCACGCCGCCGTAGCGGGTGAGCGAGCCGGCCCCGACGCTGGCGACGTCGCCGACGCGCACGACGGCGCCATTGCGGGTGACGACGGCCATGCGCTCGATATCGGCGCTGTCGCGGATCGCGCCCATGGCGCGGACGATCAATGCTTCCTCGCCGATCGCGAGACGGCCCGCGCCGTCATTGCGGTTGCCGCGCTCGATGGCCGTCTTGAGATCGTCGACCGAGAGGCGCGCCGCCGCGAGCGCGACCGGATCGGGCCGCACCTCATAGGTGCGGACATGGCCGCCCAGCGCGTTGACGTCCGCGACGCCGGGCACGGTCCGCAAGGCCGGGCGAATCGTCCAGTCGAGCAACTCGCGCTTCCCGGCGAGGGACAGCGGCCCGTCGATCGTGAACATGAAGACGTCGGAGAGCGGCGTCGAGATCGGCGCCATCCCGCCGCTCACGCCTTCGGGCATGTCCGCCATCACGCCGGCCAGCCGTTCGCCCACCTGCTGGCGCGCCCAGTAGATGTCGGTGCCGTCGGTGAAATCGATGGTGATGTCGGCGATCGCATATTTTGCGGTGGAGCGCAGCGTCGCCTGATTGGGCAGGCCGAGCATCTCCAGCTCGAGCGGCGCGATGACGCGGGTTTCGACTTCCTCGGGCGTCATGCCCGGCGCCTTGAGGATGATCTTCACCTGCGTCTGGGCGATATTGGGATAGGCATCGACCGGCAGGGTGGAATAGGCCCAGGCGCCGAGGCCCGCGACCACGAGCATCAGCGCCAGCACGAGCAGGCGGTAGGAGAGCGACCAGGCGACGAGCGCGCGCAGCATCAGTCCCGCCCCGCGATCGCCTTGAGCTCGCTCATGCCGCCGACCGCGATCTGCTCGCCCGCGCGAAGCCCTGAGCGGACCAGCACGCGGCCATCGGCCTGATCACCGATCGAAACGGCCCGCACAGCAACGCCCTGCGGCACGCGCACGAACAGGCTTGGCTTGCCGTCCACCTCCACCACGGCGCCGGCGGCGACAACCACGGTCCCTTCCGGCGCGGGCGCCAATATCGTGGCGGGGACGGCACGGCCGGAAACCACGCCCGGCCCGGCGGGAATGCGGGCGCGCAGCGTTGCAGAGCGGGTTTGGGGATCGAGGACGCTGCCCACGCTGGTGATCTCGCCGCGCACATCGCCCGGCAGGCGCACGGCCATGCCGGAGCGGACCCGCCCCAGCAGCCGCTCGGGCAGTTGCGCGGTCAGTTCATAGCGGCTGAAGGCGTCGATCACATAGGCAGCGGTCGCCTCGCTCACCGGGCTGCCGGTCTGGATGGAGGCGGTGGTGATCTTGCCGGCGATCGGCGCGACAAGCGTGTAGCTGCCGGAGCCGGGCGCGCCATTGACCAGCCGGACGATACGGCGCTGCTCGTTCAGCTCGGCAAGCGCTTCGCGCAGGGCGGCGCGGGCCTCGTCGGCGCGCGCGGCCGCGATCACGCCCTCTCTGGCAAGCTGGCCGAGGCGAAGGTCGTTGGCCCGGGCGACCTCGACGCGGGCGGAAGCCCGCTCGATGCCGGCGCCGAGGGTGAACAGCTCCCGCGCGGCGATCACCGCCAGCGGTTGCCCCTGGCGCACTCTGTCCCCTTCGACCACCAGCGTGCGCGTGACCACGCCGGGGATGACGGCGGCGACGGCGACCCGCGCATTGGGCGGCGGGGCAAGCGTGGCGGGCACCGTCGCGATGGGCATGTCAGCCGCATTCTCGACCCTGGCGAAGCGGACGCCGATCCGGCCCAGTTCGGCGGCCGACAGCGCCAGCACCCCCTTGGGGACGCTGGTTGCCGCTTCGCGGGCGGCCTTGTCGTCCGCGGCCGCATTTTCGCCACCCGAGCAGGCGGTCAATGCGCCGAGCAGCGCAAGCGCCTGCAAAAGCCGGTTTCCAACCACCCTGCCCCCCGTTTCGTTCGCAGGCGCCGGCATCTAGCTTCGCAAACTGACAGAATCCTGTCAGAAACGGGCAATGCGAATCCTGCTGGTCGAAGATGAGACGGAACTGGCCCAGCGCGTGGCGGCCAATCTGGGGAAACATGGCATGACCTGCGAGTGGCTGGCCAATGGCGAGGATGCGCTGGACTTCGCAAGCGACGGCTTCACCGTGCTCGTGATCGATATCGGTCTGCCGGGCATGTCCGGCATCGAGCTGGTGCGCGCGCTGCGGGCACGGTGCATCTCCACACCGATCCTCATCCTCACCGCGCGCGGCGGCTGGCAGGAGAAAGTGGAGGGGCTGAATGCCGGAGCGGACGATTTCATCGTGAAGCCCGTCCGCACGGAGGAGCTGGTCGCCCGCCTCCATGCCCTCGCCCGCCGCGCCGCCGGCCACAGCGCAACGCGGCTGTCCGCCGGCCCGCTCGCCATCGACACCGCCAGCAACGAAGCATGGCTCGGCGAAGATCCGCTCGCGCTCACCGCCACCGAGTTCCGGCTGCTCCAGTTGCTCATCTACAATGCCGGGCGCACGCTCACGCGCCAGAGCATCATCGACAATCTCTACAGGCTGGAAAGCGAGCGCGACGAGAACGCCATCGAGGTGCTGGTCGGCCGCCTGCGCCGCAAGATCGGCCGCGAACGGGTCGTCACCGTGCGCGGCCTCGGCTACCGGCTGGCGGCATGAGGGTGGCGCTGCGCGGCAGCCTGCATCTGCGCCTGATTATCGGATCGGCCGTGGGGGTCGTGCTGGCGGTGCTGCTCGCCGGCCTCTTCATCGGCAACCTCTACCGCGTGCACACCACCGAACGGTTCGAGAGCGAGCTGGACCATCATCTCGGCGAGCTGATCGCGATGACCGGCGTCGATGCGGCCGGCGTGCCGCATGTCCCGCAGCCGCTTTCCGATCCGCAGTTCAACACGGTCGGCTCCGGCCTCTACTGGCAGGTGGATGGCGGCCGGGGCGGGCTTGCGCGCTCGGTCTCGCTGGGCGGGCAGCGCCTCGCCGCAGGCTCGCGCAGCGGCGACTGGGAGTCCGGCCGGGTCGGCGACCAGATCCTCCTCCAGCGCAGCGCCCGCGTCACCATCGACGGGCATGAGGTGATCGCCACGATCGGCTCCGCGCGCCAGTTGCTGGAAGAGCAGATCAGCCGGTTCTGGGGCGATCTCACCCTGTCGATGATCGCGGTGGGCCTGCTGCTGCTGGCGGGCGCCATCGCGCTGATCCGCTTCGGCTTCGCGCCCGTGCGGCGGCTCGGCGAGGAGGTCGATCGCCTGCGCCATGGCGAGGTCGCGCGGCTCGATCCGCAGGTCCCCCCCGAATTCGCGCCGGTGGTCGAGCGGCTCAACGCGCTGCTGGACGGGCAGGCCCAGCTCGTCACCCGCGCCCGCACCCAGGCGGGCTATCTCGCGCATAACCTGCGCACCCCGCTCGCGCTCATCATCGACGAGGCCGAGCAGTTGCGCCTGGCCGGCCATGTCGAAACGGCGGATTTCCTGCTGGCCCGCAGCGCCCTGATGCAGCGCCAGATCGACTATCACCTGACGCGCGCGGCCGCCGCCGGCACGCGCGGCGCGGGCACGCTGACCGAAGTCGCGCCGCTTCTCGCCCAGATCGTCGATGCAATGCATCGCCTTCATGCCGACCGCAATCTCCTCATCGAGACCGATCTGCCCGAACGGCTCCGCTTGCCGTGCGACCGTGGGGATTGCGCCGAAATCCTCTCGAACCTGATCGACAACGCCTGCAAATGGGCGCGGCGGCGCATCGTCATAAGAGGCGGCCCCAACTTCATCGAGATATGCGACGACGGCCCCGGCATCCCGCGCGACCAGCGCGAGACGGTCATGACGGTGGGGACGAGGCTCGATCCCCTGACGCCGGGCACCGGCCTGGGCCTGGCGGCGACCGCAGACCTGCTCCATTTCTATGGCGGGCAGTTGATACTGGAGGATGCGGGCGAGACCGGGCTTCGCGCCAGGGTGCTGTTCCACCCCTGATCGGGCTTCCGGTCGCTCAGGCGTCGTTCGGCAGCACCGAAAGCACCCGGGCGATGAAGATGTGGAACTCCTCCATATATTTGCGGAGGAACTGCTCGGTCGATTCCACCGTGACCTCGCCGCTGTCGCCGATCAGCCCCGGCTTGAACTGGATATAGGCCTCCGGCGCGTTCATCTGCGGCGAGTTGCAGAAGCCGAGCACGCTCCTCAGGCTCTGCTGCGCCACCGCCGTGCCGATCGCGCCGGGCGATGCGCCGATCACGGCCGAGGGCTTGTTGGTGAAGCTGTTGGTGCCATGGGGCCGGCTGGCCCAGTCGATCGCGTTCTTCAGGCCGCCGGGGATCGAGCGATTATATTCCGGCGTCACGAACAGCAATGCGTCCACCGCCCTGATCGCGTCCTTGAACGCGCGCGCCACCGGCGGAAAATCCGCATCGTAATCGTAGCTGTAGAGCGGCAGGTCCGCGAACGGAATTTCGGAGAACCGGAGATTCTCCGGCGCCAGCCTGATGAGCGCGCGCGCCAGCTTGCGATTGATCGATTCCCTCGCAAGGCTGCCGATCAGATAGCCGACCTTGTAATGCCGCATGATATCACCTTTCCGCCGGAGAGCCGGCCCGGTCATGCCGACGCGGCTACCGGCCGATTGTTCCCGCGAATATCCGGCCCGGGCCGGATTTGCCTTACCGTTTTTTCATGAGTGCGTCAGGCATGGTTCAGTCGCGCGCTGGCAATGTGCGCGCCTGACAAGCTTCGGAAAAGGCTCAACATGCGGATCGGAGGTTCGATCGCGATCCTGGCGGCGCTCGGCGGCAGCGCCCCGGTCGCCGCTGCGCCATCCTCGCCGGTCGCGGAGCGCATCGCATGGGCCAACCGGCTGACATGGGGCGTCACCGCCGCCGATCTCGCCGGGAAGGACGCGCCGGGCGGCGATCGCTGGCTCGACGCGCAACTGACGCTGCCGCCCGCTCCCCTTCCGCCGGACGCCGCCGCGCAAGTGGCGCAGATGCGGATCACGCGCGAGCCTCTGGCCCGGATCGTCGTCGAGCAGCAGGCCATGCAGCGCGACGCCAATGCGATCGCCGATCCCGACCAGAAGAAGGCGGCGCGGGAGGCCTATCAGAAAAGCATGAACGCCCTCGCGAACGAGGCGCGCGCCCGATCGATCCTGCGCGACCTCTATGCCCCGGATCAGTTGCGCGAGCAGATGACATGGTTCTGGTTCAACCATTTCAACGTGCAGGCCGGCAAGCGCGATATCCGCGCGATGGTGGGCGATTATGAAGACGTGATCCGCGCCCATGCGTTCGGCCGCTTCCGCGACCTGCTGGAGGCGACGCTGCGGCATCCGGCGATGCTGCGATATCTCGACAACGACCAGAATGCCGCCGGGCGCATCAACGAGAATTACGCGCGCGAGATCATGGAATTGCACACGATGGGCGTCGGCTCCGGCTACAGCCAGCAGGACGTGCAGGAACTGGCGCGCATCCTGACCGGCGTGGGCGTGGACCTCAAGCCCGACGCGCCCCGGCTGCGCCCGCAGCTTCAGCCGCTCTATCTCCGCGCCGGGCTGTTCGAGTTCAACCCCGCCCGCCACGATTTCGGGGAAAAGCACTTCCTCGGCCACACCATCCACGGGTCCGGCTTCGGCGAGGTGGAGCAGGCGCTGGACCTGATCGCCGAAGCGCCGGCCACCGCGCATCATGTCTCCGCGCAGATCGCGACCTTCTTCATGGGCGACGCGCAGCCCGCGCTGGTCGATCGCATGGCGCAGACCTTCCGGCGCACCCATGGCGATATCGCGCAGGTGATGCGCGCGATGATCCGCTCGCCGGAATTCGCGGCCTCGCTCGGCAAGACGTTCAAGGACCCGATCCACTATGCCATCTCGGCGGTGCGGCTGACCTATGGCGACCGCGTGATCCTGAACGCCCAGCCGATCGTCAACTGGCTCAACCGCATGGGCCAGGGCCTCTACAATCACGAAACGCCCGACGGATATGACCTGCACGCAAGCGCATGGAACGGCCCCGGGCAGATGGCGACGCGCTTCGATATCGCGAAGCAGATCGGCGGCGGAGCCTATGGCCTGTTCCGCCTGCCCGGCGCGGATGCGGATCGCCCCGCTTTCCCGCAATTGCAGAACGCGCTCTACTTCGATGGCTTGCAGGGAACGCTCGGCACGGCCACCCGCGCCGCGCTGTCGCAGGCCACCTCGCCGCAGGAATGGAATGCGCTGTTCCTCTCCTCCCCCGAATTCATGCACCGCTGAAGGGAAGCCCCGCCATGATGCCGCATGTCCATCGCCGCGATCTGCTGAGAGGCGCGGCCGCGCTCGCCCCGCTTGTCGTCGCCGGACGCGCCTTCGCCGCGCCGCAGGCGGGGAGCCGCCTGCTCGTCGTGTTCCTGCGCGGCGCTTATGACGCGACCAACGTGATCGCCCCCACCGGCAGCGATTTCTACCGTCAGGCGCGGCCGACGATCGCGCTCGGCAAGCCCGATCCGAACGATCCGAAAGCGCCGCTGCCGCTCGACGCGGGCTGGAGCCTCCACCCCGCGCTGAAGGACAGCATCCTGCCCTTGTGGCAACAGCGCCAGATCGCCTTCGTCCCCTTCGCCGGCACGGACGACATGAGCCGCAGCCATTTCGAGACGCAGGACACGATCGAGCTGGGGCAGCCCATCGGCGGGCATCGCGATTACGGTTCCGGCTTCATGGCGCGGCTGGCGGGGATATTGGGGAGCGCCGACAAGCCGATCGCCTTCACCGATCAGCTTCCGCTCTGCTTCCGGGGTGGCGCGTCGCCCGTGCCCAATCTCGCGCTCGCCAACGTGGGCAAGCCGATCGACCAGCGGCAGGCGAAGCTGATCGAGGGCATGTATGCCGCCCAGCCGACGCTGGCGCGATCGGTGACGGAGGGCTTCGCCGTGCGCGACACGGTCTATCGCACGCTGGACGAGGAGATGAAGGCGGCGAGCCGGGGCGCGGTGAGCGCAAAGGGCTTCGCGCTTTCGGCCAGCCGGATCGGCACGCTGATGCGCGATCGCTTCAACCTCGCCTTCGTCGATGTCGGGGGGTGGGATACGCACGTCAATCAGGGCGGCGCGACCGGCTATCTCGCGGATCGCATCGGCGATCTGGGGCGCGGGCTTGCGGCGTTCGCGCAGGCGATCGGGCCGGAGGCATGGCGCGGCACGACGGTGGTGGTCGTCTCCGAATTCGGGCGCACGTTCCGCGAGAATGGCGACAAGGGCACCGATCACGGGCACGGCAGCATCTATTGGGTGATGGGCGGCGGCGTTTCCGGCGGCAGGATGGCGGGCGAGCAGGTCGCGCTGTCGCCCGCGACGCTCAATCAGGGGCGCGACCTGCCGGTGCTTACCGACTATCGCGCGCTGATCGGCGGCATCGTGCAGCGGCAATATGGGCTGGGGGCGGAACGGCTCGCGACGCTGTTCCCCGATACGAAGCCGCGCGATCTCGGGCTGGTCTAGGTCGGATCGCCATTCAGGCCCGGAGGGCTGTTTGCGGTCGCCATTTTCGCGTCATGCCGGGCTTGACCCGGCATGGCGGTGAAGGAAACGCAAGCAAGGCCTGAATGTCGATCGGCCTCAGGCCGCGTCGGGCGATCGCGCCTTCCCCGCTGTCGCTCAACGGATGGTGATCGGAAGGTCGCGTCCGGCCGATGCGGCATTGCCGGCCCGGTCGGCGGCATGGATGCGGATCGTATAGTCGCCGGGCGGAAGCTCCGCCGGGTTCCAGCCGCCCTGCGCGATGCGGCCATGGCGCGCCATGTTGGTGACGACATAGAGAAAGCGCGTCCGCTGGTCGCTATGGACCGTGTCGCCGCTGGCAGGGGCGTAGACGACCCTGGCGGCGTCGGGATCGTTCGGCAGGCGATCGAATATGATCGTGACGCGCGGCTTCTCGAAACCGTGGACCGGCGCGCCGTCGGCCTTCAGGATCTGGAAGCCCGCTTCGTAAAGGCCGAGGCGGCGGCGAGCCGCGTTGCCGTCCACCTGGTCCCAGGCTTCGGCGACGATGCTCACCGCGCCGCCGGCGGCGGGCACGAGGAGGCGTCCGTTGCTCATCACGGTCAGGCGCTGCCCCGCGGCATCCAGGATATGCACATCGTCGATATGGGGCGCGATATGGTCGCTCAGGCCGGGGAAGTTCAGCAGCAGCGCATTGATCTTGGCGCGCGGCGCCCCAAGCTCGAGGTGGACGTGCGCCATGCGGTTGATCGTGCCCAGCGGGTCGCCGGCCCGGAAACGCGTGCCGCGCTTGACCCGGACCCTGACGACGCGGCCTTCCGCATCGCGGATGAGCTGGAAGCGCGCCGGGTCCAGCGGCGCGCCCGCGGCGGTGCGGCCGACGCGCATGTGGATATATGTGAGCTGGTCGATGCGCAGGCCCTCGCTCAGCCCCTCGAAGCCCCAGTTGGGCATCGGGTCCCGCACCGTCTCCGCGGCGGACGCCATCACCCGCGCTCCCACCGGGGCGCTGATATCGAGGCCGGCGTGGAGATGATCGCGGCTTTCGCCCTGATAATTACCGCGCACCTCGCCCATGTCACCGACCACTTCGCTCCACCGCCCCCCCACCGGCCACGGGAATATGCTCGCGCGGACAAGAGACGGCGGGGCGGGCAATGGAATATCGGCCTGAACGGTGCCGGCGTGGCGCAAATCGAGCTTGCGGATTGCATAAGCGGAGGCATCCGCAACATAGACTGCGCCGCCTCGATCAACCGCCAGCCCGGCAGGGCCGATCAACCGCAATCCGGCATTGCCATCGATTGTCGTCCCCTGCCCGGCGAGCACGCGCAACAGGCCCGAGGGCGACATCTGCACGATGCGCCCACGGCGCAGGGAAGCGATATAGACAGAGCCGTCCCACGTCGGCGCCAGACCGACGGCCCCGTTCAGCAAGTCGCTGCCATCCTCGGCATCGGTGTGGGCCAACGTCGAGACATTGCCGTCCGGGCTGATTCTGCGGATCGCGGAATTGCCGGTGTCCGCGACGAGCAAGGCGCCATGGCGATCGATCGCGATCCCGGTCGGCGTATCGAACGCAGCGGCGGGGCCCTGCCCATCCGAAAAACCCGGCGCGTCGCCGCCCGCCACGGTCCGCACCTGACCATCCGCAGTGATGAGGCGGATGCGGTCGTTATAGCTGTCCGCGACATAGACATTGCCCTTGCCGTCAACCGCAACGCCGATCGGGCCGTTGAAACGCGCCTGCGCGGCCGAGCCATCGCGATAGCCCGCGATCCCGTCTCCCGCGATCCTCGTAACGGTTCCGTCCGGACCGATCCTGCGGATGGCGTTGCCACCGGTTTCCGCGACATAGACGTTCCCGGCGCTGTCGAGCGCAAGACCGGACGGCGTATCGAACGATCCCGGCAAGGTTCTGACATTTCCGCCGGCATCGATCCTGCGGATACGGCCAGTGTCGCCGGCGTCCGCCACATAAAGCACTCCGTGCGCGTCGATCGCCACTGCAAAGGGATCGCCGAAGCGCGCCTTCGACGGCGCGCCATCGGCATGGCCACGCACGCCGTCTCCGGCCACATTCGTCAACGTCGCCGGCCAGCCGAACCGGGTCGGCGCGGGCGTGAACCGGCCCGGCGCCAACAGGAACCACATGCCGACTCCCGCCGATATCAAAGCGAACAGGCTCAGAACCACGAACTTGCGGGAAAATTTTCGGATCATCGGGAAAGCGCCCTAACAGCAATCCGCGCGGCAATCTCCACGCGAAATGGGGCGCAAGGCCGAATCCACCAACGGGCTGTGTTGCCTGGATCAGGCGGCGGACCGCGATCAGTTCGTGAGCGCGACCACCGCTTCGGTCGTCAGCAGGCGGAAGGTGAAGCTCTCCTGAAGATACAGATCGACCACCTTGTCGGTGTGGCTGAGATAGCCGATCGAGAGATCCTGCCCCAGGACAAGCTCGAAATCGCCGCCGCGCGTGGTGAGCACCAGACCGCCTGTCACGCCCGGCGCCCAGACGATCTCCCCCTCCACCAGACGCTTGATGTGCTGAAGCACCGGATAGCCTTCGTCGCTGCCCCCGCAGATCGCGGTGAACGGATCGTCCCCCAGCACCAGCCTGTAAGGCCCTTCGACTCCGGCGAGGCGCAGCCGATCGACTGCCTTGGCGACGGCTGCGGGATAATCGGCCACGGCCGAAAGAAGCGCCACCGGCATATTGCTCGCGCCCGGGCGGATGCCGCCGATCCCGGCGGCAGGATAGCCATCGAAAACCGCACGGTTTTCGGCGTAAGCGATCGTGCGGGCAGCCTCCTTCAGCGGCGACCAGTCGGAATCCTCCGATCCGTGTTCCACATCGTCGATCGCCTCGCGGGTCAGGGTGAACGGCACACGCAACTGCACCACGGCATTGGCGATGCGCTGCACCGCCTGGACGCCATCGCCGGGTGATTCGATCAGCTTGCTGTGTCCGGTCCCCACGGCGGCGAGCGTCTGCCCCTTCGGCTTCGGCACATCCACCACACGGCGCGCGGCCAGATAGCGCTTGAGCGTGCGGGCCGCTTCCGCGTCGATCTGCTCCCATGCCGCGTCGGAGATCGGAGCGAGTTCACGATGGAGGTTGTTCATGATGTTGCCTCGTCTTTCAGGGAGCCGATTCGCAGCGAACCATCCGCTGGCGGCGGCAAGGGCGTGGACGATGATGGAGCGGCCGCCGGTTCGCCGCCTGCCACGGCATCCGCAGGGGCATCCGGCGTGACTGCATCCAGGAAGTCGGCGGACGGCACGAAATAGAGCGAGCCAGTCACGGCCCGGCTGACGTCGAGCAGCCGGTCGTAATTGCCGGGCGGCTGCCCGATGAACATATTGTCGAGCATCCGCTCGATCCGGCTGGGCGAACGCGCATAGCCGATGAAATAGGTGCCGAACTCTCCCGTGCCGATCTCGCCGAACGGCATGTTGTCGCGCAGGATCTGCAACTGTTCGCCATCCTCCTCGATATTGGTGAGGACATTATGCGCGAAGCTCGGCTTGTCCGCGTCGAGCAACTCGATGTCCGAGAGCTTCTGGCGTCCGACGATTTTCTCCTGCCGCTCGACGGGGATCGCGTTCCACTTCGCCAGATCATGGAGATATTTCTGCGTGATCACATAGCTGCCGCCGGCGAAATCGGGATCTTCCGGTCCGATCACCGTGGCATCTATCGCGGCCTGATCGACGGGATTCTCGGTGCCGTCGACGAACCCCAACAGGTCGCGATCATCGAAATAGCGGAAGCCGTGCACCTCGTCCGTCACCGATCCGGCCCCGGCAAGGCGCAACATGATCTGGGCGCCCAGTTCGAAGCAAAGGTCCGGGCGGGCGGCACGGATATGGAACAGGAGGTCGCCCGGCGTCGAGGGAGCATGATGTACGCCGCGAATCTCGCGAAACGGATGCAACTCCCGGGGCCGTGGCGCGCCGAACAGCCGGTCCCAGGCATCCGAGCCGATTCCCATGATGCAGGACAGTCCGCCGTCGGCCGCCCTGAAGCCCACGCCGCGCACCAGCGAGGACAGGTCCGCGCAAAGCCCCCGCACCGCGACCTCCGCCTCGGTCCCCGCGTTCATGCTCACGATCAGGAAGATGGCGGCGCGGGTCAGCCGGGCGTCGACGGCCTGCGAGCGCGCGGTGACCTTTTGAGAAACTGTGGTGGGCACGCCGGCTCCTTGGCTTCAGGTTGCATCGCGTCCGCGATCTACATCGGATGCGCTTATAAGATTTCGCGCCCGTTCCGACCAGCACGTCACGGCCGACGATCGGATATTCTTCGCGGAGGCGGATTTCGGATCGGCTATAACGATTCCGGAACATTTGTTATCGAGGCCCGCGCCCGATTCTGATGGTGGTTCCGGCGGCGTCCGCGAGACGGGGCCGGAACCGATGCTTGCCAAGGATTCCTCATGACCCAACTTCGCCTCGTCGCCGCCTGCGCCGCCATTGCCGCCACATTGACGATCGGCGGGGCTTCATCCTCGCAGATGCGCATCGGTTATCTCACGCCCGGCGAGTTCGACGTGACGGCGGCGCTGGAACCCGCGCCGCGCCGTGGCGATCCGCGTTTCGATACCGATCGCAAGATCTTCCGCGCGACCCGTAAGCTGGAGGGAAGCGCGCGCTGGCAGATGGCGACCAACGACGCGAAGCTCACCGTTCCGGCGCTGCTCGACGATTTCAGTTGCGCCGTCGGAGCACGATTGACGCCCGAAAACGCGCCGAAGCTGGTCGCGCTGGTGACAAAGGCGGCAATCGACACGGGCGGCCAGACCGCGCGTGCGAAGGAGATGTTCCAGCGCAACCGGCCCTTCCTGTTCGACCGGGGCAATATATGCCAGCCCAAGTCCGAATTGTTCGACAAGCGCCACGATCGGATGAGCTATGATTACCCCTCAGGCCATACGACCTGGGGCTGGACCTGGGCGTTGATCCTGACGGCTGCTGTACCGGATCGCGCCCAACAGATTCTGGCACGCGGCCGCGCCTATGGCGACAGCCGCTTCGTTTGCGGGGCGCATAATGAAAGCGCGGTCGAGGCCGGTATGCAGTCCGCCGGCGCAACGATGGCGCTGGTATCCACCAAGCCCGCCTATCAGGCCGATCTCGCCGGAGTGCGCGACGAGCTTGCCGCGCTGCGTGCCAGCGGCGAGCCGCCAGCGCGGGATTGCGCGGCGGAATCCGCGCTGATCGCGGAACGGGTGATGCCGAAGCTCGACAACACCCGCCGATAATCGACGGAGAGGCTACCCCCCACCCACCGGAAACCTCCGCGTTCGGCTCGACCGGGGGGGGGGGGTAGCCACCCAACCGGGCGAAAAGTGAGGAGTTGCCGGCGTTCTATCCATACCCTCGGTCGGGCACGGATCGAACGCCGCGCAGTGGCCGGTTCAATAAAAACGGATATTGTCGACCTCGAAAGTCATCTTCTCGCCCGCTGCGCGCGCGCCGCCGATTTCCACCTGCACGATGTCGTCGCCGGTCCAGGGCCTGCCCTCACGCTTGCCCAGCTTCACCGGCTGGAGCGCGCTGAACGGCACGTCGACGCTCTGCCAGCCGACCGCGCCCTTGACCGGCGCGGACCAATTACCGGTGAGGCCGTTCAGGCGTAGGGTGAAATTGCCGGTGCCGCGGATGTCGAAGCGCACGCCCTTGTAGCCGCGCACGTCCACCGGCCGGACCGAGCCGCGCGTCAGCGGCACCGCGAAGCCGGCATAGGCATCGTCCTTCACCGCCATCCGCGCCGAAAGCTGGAGGGCATGGCCGCCGTCGACACGGGGGACGACCTGCGTGATCTCCACCGACCGGTCGATCCCGCCGTCGCCGGTTTCGAGCCGCAGCGTATCGAGCGTGCTGCGCCCGTCCTCCCGCTCGAAATCGTCGACCAGCGGCTTTATCGTGGTGGAGGGCATATGCGTCGCGCGGTTCGCCTCCGGCAGCGGCGGCGCGCCGGGGCCGATCACGGGCCGCCCGTCGATCACCACCTGCGCGATCTTGTGGATATCGTCGATCCGCTCCCACGGGCTGCCGTCGATCAGCACGAGATCGGCGCGCTTGCCCGGAGCGATCGTGCCGCGATCGCCGTCCTGCGCCATGATCCGCGCGCTGGTCTGCGTCGCGGCGACCAGCGCCTGCGTGGGCGTGAGGCCCGCGCGCACCAGCAGTTCCAGCTCGTGCAGGGTGGAGCTGCCGTGCGGCGTCGCCGGCATGCCGGCATCGGTTCCGACCCCGATCGGCACGCCCGCGTCGAACAGCACCTTCACATTGTGCAGCGCATGACCGAACTTCGCGACGCCCTGGAGATAGCGGGGATCGTCCGGCTTCTGCGGCTGCCCAGCCTTGTCGGGATCGTAGACGGCCAGCGTGGGCACCATCGCCATCTTCGAGGTGACGATGACCTTCACCTCATCGGGCGTGAGATCGCGATCCTGCAGGACATGGGCGAGCGAATCCACCCCGGCGCGCGCCGCGACCAGCCCGCGCTCCACCGTGACCGTGTGGGTGAGCACCTTCCAGCCCGCCTTGTGCGCGGCATCGGTGAGCGCGTGGAGCGTCCAGCCGTCCATGCTGGTGTTGTCGGGCGCCATGCCGTAGCGCCAGCCGTCGGTGAAGCCCTTGATGAGATCGGGCTTGTAGGGCTTCAGCCGCTCGATCGCGGCGCGCGCGGCGGTGGGGGTGTTGATCCAGATGGTCGTCGCCTGATCGCCCCAGTCCGCGCCATGGCCGCCCGGCGTGCTGATCCGCGCGGCGAAATTCACATGCGGCGCAACCAGCGTCTTCAGCCACTCGCGGCGCGGGGCATAGCTTTCCGGCTGCTCGTGGAAATCGTTGACCGTGGTGACGCCGGACTGGGCATAGGCCGTGGCGATCTGCGGTGTGGTGTTCGGCTCGCCCGCCGGGGTCCAATGGGTGTGGAGATCGAACAGGCCGGGGATCAATGCCTTGCCGCGCGCCTGGATCACCCGCGCGCCGCCCGGGGCCTTGCCGCCCGGCGTCACCGAGACGATCCGCCCGTCGCGGATCACCACCGTCGCGACCTGCGGCGCCGCCCCGGTGCCGTCGAACACGGTGGCCCCGACGATGGCGAGCGCGCCGTCGCCGGAGGCAGCGGCGAGCGGCGCGGCCCCGGCGACCGTGCCGACGAGCAGCAGGCCGAAGCCGATCCGGGCGGAAAATCGAATTGTCATTGCTGCATCCTCGTCAGGTCTGATCCAGTGAGCCAGTCGTCCTCGCCGATCGGCGCGCCCGGCGGGATTTCGGGCGGCTTCGCCACCGGCTCGGCCAGCGCGCGAAGCTGCGCGGCGGGGCCGGTCAGCATGGCCGACAGATAGGCGCAGGCATCGGTTTCCGTGGCATCGCCGGCGCAATTGCGCAACCGCTCGCCGAAGCGCGTCGCCGCGCCGCGCACCACGCCGAGCGCCGTGGCGGAAAGGCGCTTGTCCTGCATCACCGTCGCCAGCCGCACGGCGTAGCGCGCGCGGACGCGGCGGCGCAATTCGCCCTGCCGCCCGCCCGATCCGGGCGCGAGCGCGGCCGAAAGCCCGCCGAGCATCTCGCCCAGCGACAATTGCCCCGGATCGACGCGGGCCTGTTCCACCAGCCGGTTGAGCCGCTCCGGCGCGAGCAACGCCTCAAGCGTCTGGTCCGCCGCCGTCTCCGCCGCGCTGGGAAGATCGAACGGCGCGGCCGTGTTCGACGGGAACAGCTCGATCTCATATTGCGGATCGGGCGTGCCCGACTGCACGGACGACAGATGTTCGAGCAGCCGGTCCGGCAGATCGAGCAGCGCCGGATCGAGCGTGCCGATCAACGCCTTCAGCGCCGCGCGCTGCCTGTCCGCCGGGACGACCGTGGCGCGATCATGCCCGTCGCCCGCGACGGCATAGCTGTAGTCCACCCCGCCGATCAGCTTCGACACGGCCGTCACCTGATAGCGGTGATAGAGATAGATCGGCACGATCATCCGCCGGAGATCGGCCGCCGGCGATCCCTTGGGCAGGCTCTCCGGCCCCAGCCGCGCCAAGGCGACGCGGCGGACGGCGAGGACGTTGGCCAGCTCCGCCACCGCGTCCGGCCCGTTATCCCACATATTGCCATAGGGCTGCGCATCGCCCACCCCGCGCGTGTCGCCATCGCTGACGAAGCGATAGCCGTCGGCCTGCGCCTTGCGGGCTAGGCCGTCCAGCCACGCTTTCTCGTCCGTGCCGCGCGGGGCCGCGCCGTAGAGCCACTGGATCGCGAACCTGTCCCACGCTCCGACGCCGGTGGCATAAGCGTTCGAGAAATCGAGCACGTCGCCGTTAACCCGGATCAGCGGCGCGGGATAATCCATCACGGAGGCGCGGCCGGCATAGGTGCTGCCGGCGAAATTGTGCGCGAGGCCGAGCGCATGGCCCACCTCGTGCACGGCGAGCTGGCGCAGGCGGGCGCGGACCAGCA
>JASGGR010000049.1:0-19379 GCA_047602705.1 Sphingomonas bacterium
CTCCATCTGACGAGCTAACTTACCAATGGCATGAATTCTGGGGAGCAGGTCATGGTGTGTCATGGTGGTTCGTGTTCGCGGCTCCGCAGAATCCAACCTCTATCTCACGACCCGCAACCACGAGTTGAGAGGCAAAGTGATCTTTCGCCAACGGGCAATTCTGGTGCAAGGGGGGCGGTAGAGCTTCCCTTGTTCATCTGACAGCTTGCGCCATCAGGTAGCCTTGTCAGACGTGGATGTCACGGCTGCACAGCTTTCCTCTCCCGCGAACGTTGCACGAACATGGAAGGAGCGGCTAACGTGCTAACTACACGTATTCGATGATCCGAGGGATTGGTGCCGACACTGGACTGGATGACGCGCAGCGCCGACGTGACGGCGCACGATCGCGTCGCATACCGAATGCTGGAAGCGGTGTCCGAGCTTGATGGCGGCAACCGCGATCCCAGCAACATGCTGGTGCAAGGCGATAACCTCGACGCACTCAAGGCACTGCTGCCCTACTACAAGGGGCGGGTAAAATGCATCTATATCGACCCGCCTTACAATACCCGGTCGGCGTTCGAGCATTACGACGACAATCTGGAGCATAGCCAGTGGCTGGCGATGATCTATCCGCGTCTCGTGCTGCTGCGCGAGTTGTTGGCGGAAGACGGCAGCATCTGGGTTTCGATCGACGACAATGAAGGGCATTACCTCAAGGTCGTGATGGATGAGGTATTTGGGCGGCGCGGATTCATCACAAATGTCATTTGGCACAAGATGTTTTCTGTGAAAAATTCGGCGCAGCATTTTTCCGAAGATCACGATTATATCACTGTCTATGCGAAGAATGCTGACACATGGCGTCCCAATGCACTGCCTCGCTCTGAAAAGCAGGATGCGATGTACAAGAATCCTGACGATGACCCGCGAGGGCCTTGGACTTCGGGCGATTTTTCCGCTCGCAACTTCTACGGTTCAGGAACGTATCCAATCATCACGCCCTCCGGTCGCGAAATCGCAGGCCCGCCGCCAGGCATGTATTGGCGCTTCTCGCAGACTAAATTAGAGGAGCTTAAAGCGGATAATCGTATCTGGTGGGGCAAAGACGGAAACGGCGTGCCGCGTCTTAAGCGTTTTCTTTCAGAAGTGAAGGATGGCCGGGTACCCCAGACGATCTGGCAACACGCCGACGTGGGACATACGCAAGAGGCCAAGAAGGAGGTTGTGGCACTAAACAACGAAGATGTGTTTAGCACGCCCAAGCCCGAGCGCCTCCTACAGCACATCCTTCACATCGCGACCGCCCCCGGCGACGTTGTCCTGGACAGCTTCCACGGTTCCGGCACCACCGCTGCCGTTGCACACAAGATGGGTCGCAGTTGGATCGGTATCGAGATGGGCGATCACGCCGTTACCCACTGCAAGCCCCGGCTCGATAAGGTAATCGCGGGCGATCAAGGCGGTGTTTCAAAAGCGGTAAATTGGACCGGCGGCGGCGGCTATCGCTTCTATCGCTTGGGCGAGCCGGCGTTCGACGCCGATGGACAGATCGCGGACGGCATTGCCTTCGACACGCTCGCCGCACATATTTGGTTCGCGGAAACGGGGACGCCGCGCAAGCTCGACCCAGACGCGCGGCCTTCGGCGGTGTTGGGCGTGGCGGACGGCGTCGCCTATGCACTGCTCCATGATAACATATTGGGCGATAGGTCGGTCGGCGGCCACAACGTGTTGACCTCGCCGCTGCTGACGCGGCTGCGCGCTGACCTCCCCGGCCATGCCGGACCATGGGTGATCTACGGCGAGGCGTGCCGGCTGGGTATCGCGCGGCTTAAGGCTGAAGGCGTCACCTTCCGCCAGACGCCCTATGACGTGCGGGCGCGCTGATGTCCGCACTGACGCTCAAGCCCTATCAGGACCGCGCGCTCGCCGCGCTCTACACGTTCCTGGAGGTGGCGGGGACGCATCCGCACGTCCATGCCTATGCCGCCGCCTGCGCAGTGGGCGAGCCGGGGCAGTATCGGCGCGCCTATACGCCGTTCGCCGGACTGCCGGATACGCCGTGGTGCTGCCTGCGCCTGCCCACCGGCGGCGGAAAGACTTTACTCGCCGCTCACGCGGTCGGCATCGCGCATCGCCGCTCAATGCAGGATGCGCGCTACCCGGTTGTGCTCTGGCTGGTGACATCGACGACCATCGCCGATCAGACGCTCGACGCGCTCAAGACGCCTGGTCATCCCTACCGTGCGGCGCTGGAAGCCGATTTCGGTGGCGCGATCCATGCGATCGGCATCGATGAACGTCGTGCGCTGAAGCCGCAGGATCTGGCCACGGCCGCGACCGTGATCGTCGCTACCGTCCAGTCGTTCCGTGTCTCCAATGCCGCCGGTCGCAAAGTCTATCAGGACGACGAGGAGTATGAAGGCTTCTTCAAGGGGAAGGCGTTGCCGGCGGGGCTGATGCGCAATCCCGCCGATGCGCGGACACGGCCGGGTGAGATCGCGTGGAGCTTTGCCAATCTGATGGCAATGGTGCGCCCGATCCTGGTCGTCGACGAAGCGCACAACTTCGTCTCCGACCTGTCCGGCGAGACGCTGGCGCGCCTCAATCCACAGAGCATCGTCGAATTCACCGCCACGCCGCTGGCCTCGAACGTCATCGCGTCCGCTACCGCCTCGGAGCTGAAGACGGCGCACATGATAAAGCTGCCGATCCATCTGCTCGCGCACGCCGACTGGGCAACCACCATCCTCCACGCGATGCAGCGGCGTAAGGGACTGGCAGAACTGGCCCGCGCGGCCAGAGAGCCGATCCGCCCGATCGCGCTTTATCAGGCGGCGGCGAACCGAGAGGGTGCCGAGGGGACGGTGGAGGCGGTGCTAGCGCTGCTTATGCAGCACGGGGCAACGCGTGACACGATCGCAGTCGCCACCGGCAACCAGCGCGAGCTCGATGGGGTGAACCTGTTCGACCCCACCTGCCCGATTGAGCACGTCATCACCGTTGAGGCTTTGCGCGAAGGCTGGGACTGTTCGTTCGCCTATGTCTTCGCAACTGTCGCCAACATCCGCTCAGCCACGGCGGTAGAACAACTGCTCGGCCGCGTGCTACGGATGCCCTTCGCCGAGCGGCGCCCGACGGAAGCGCTTAACCACGCCTATGCCTTCACCACCGGCCAGGGCTTCTACGACGCCGCCAACGGCCTGCGCGATAGACTAGTGGCGATGGGTTTCGACGAACAAGCGGCGCGCGAGGCAATCATTGCCGATCGCGCCGCTGCGGCGGCGGTCGGCCTACCCGACCTTGAACCTGGTCCTGCTATCCCGCCGATCGCCACGCCCGCGCTGCCGGACTTCGGCCTGTTCAGCGCCGCGATGCGCGCGGCGGTGACGGTGCGCGAGGACGACACGGGCGGCTATCGCGTTGAACTCGCCGACGAAGCCGCACCCGAGGTGCTGGATGCGGTGGCCGAGACGATCGCGGCCATCCCCGGCGCCGAGGATGCCCGCGTCGTCGTCGCCGCCTACAACGAGCGCCGCATTGCCAGTCGCAGCCCATCTGAGCGCGGCGAAGTGATGACGATTCCCGGCCTGGTGCTGGGCGAAGGGGTACAGGCCGAACTGGTATGGCCGGACACGCTACTCGACTTAGCCGGCTGGACGCTGGAAGGGGTCGATCCCAACCTGCCAACCTTCGTGCTGAATGAGACGCCGGACGCCTATGTGTTCGATATTGCCGATGGCGCCGTGCGCTTCGAGAAGGACGATCCGCAACTCGATTTCGTCCTTGGCGCAGTAGGGCCGTGGGATGCCGCGACGCTGTCGCGCTGGCTCGATGCCAATACGCGGCAGATTGATGCGCCGGCTGCAGTCTATCTCGAATATTGCCGGCGCGTGGTTACGCATCTGGTTGAGGAGCGCGGCTTCGATCTTGCGGCGTTGATCCGCGGCAAGCAAGCGCTCAAGCGCGCGCTCGAGCAGCGGGTGAAGGCGCTGCGCGCCGTGGCCGGCGGTCGCGGACTACAGATGGTGTTGACTGACATCGCCCCGACGCTGGGTCTTGGCGATAATGCCTTCCGGTTCCAGGCCGGGAGATACGACCCACCTCGATTCTACGTTGGCGGGTGGAAGCCGAAGCGTCACTTCTTCCCACGTATAGGCCATATGAACGATGAAGAAGTGACCTGCGCGCAGGCGATCGACGAAATGCCCGGCCTCAGGCACTGGGTCCGTAACGTCGAAAAGCAGCAGGACGCATTCTGGCTGCCGACATCGACCGATCGCTTCTACCCGGATTTCATTGCTGAAATGGACAACGGGCGCTGGCTAGTGATCGAATATAAGGGCAGCCATCTCGCCGATGGCGAGGACACCGCCGAGAAAGCCAACATCGGCCTGCGCTGGGCAGAGGTAAGCGGCGGCAAGGGACGTTTTTGGATGGCAGAGCGGTCGAAGGCCGGAGATTTCCGGCAGCGGCTGGCGGCGGCGATCGACTGAGCAAGGACAAGGGGCATGGCGAAGCTGAATCGCAAGCAGATCCACGACGAGGTGCGCATCATCCTCGATGCACATCCCGGCGGTCTGCGCTGGGCCGATGTGCTGAAGATGATCGAGGCCGCGCATCCGGAAACCCCGTCGAACAGCATTCGCGGGGCAACACATGTGCTGTTTCAAGGCGCCGACGATATTATCAAGATCGCCCGCGGCACCTATCAGCTGGCTAAATATGCCGAGGCAGACGCCGCCGAAGCCGCTGCTGCAGAGGACGTGATCGCATCGACGCCAGTACCGGCAGATGCGGAAGGCTGGGGCATCGGCTCCGTGTCCGAACAGGATTTCTACGAAAGCTTCGCCGAGTGGCTGGAAGAAAATGACGAGGTGACCGTCGCCGGCGCGCTAGGCGGCAGCAGCTTGGGTGGCAAGTGGGGCACGCCTGACGTGATGGGCGTCCTCAAGCCCCGCGCACAGGACATTTTCAAGTTCGAGCCACAGATCGTGACGGCCGAGATCAAGGCGACGCCAAGCCAGCCGGTCGTTGCCTTCGGGCAAGCGGTCGCCTACCGCCTGTTTTCTCACAAGAGCTACATCGTGGTGCCGCGCACGACCACAAGCGACGACATGAACCGGCTGAAATCACTGTGCAGCATCCACGGTGTCGGTCTTGTGATCTTCACGCTGGACAAAGAGCGACCCGACTACAGCGTTGTCGTGCTGCCCGCGGTGGCGAGTCCGGATATGTTCTACGTCAACAACATGCTCGATCGGCTGAAGGGCAGTGAACCGAAGTTGTTGAACCGATTATTTTAGGGTCTCGGTTTGGGCCGAGTGCGGACTGGCGGCTTTCGGTATGCAAGTCGCGAAAACGGACCTCATTTCGATTGATCGGCGAGCGGAATGAACCAGGTTGGTAGCGGTTGGATCAAGCCAGTCGGATGCTCCCGTACACACATCCGCGGTGAGAAAATCTCTCCGTTGTTCCGTCGATGCGATTTACCCAGAAGCACTTTGTTCCGAAATCAGCGGTTCGTACGCTAAGGCCTTTAACGCCGCAGCCAAGTCACTGGTTTGGCCACGTCGAGAGAGCGATATTTTTACAATCGTACGCTCGCTACGGCCTTCATCCGTAGCCGAAAGGAGCCGCATATGGTCCGGTTCGAGGTCAATGATCGAGCCGTCATTCTCGAATATGAGCCTGACTTTAACAGTCCGGCTTGGGTGTTGCGGCAGTTGCAGACACATCAGGAAGTGACAGTCAGCAAAGCGTTCACCTTCACGTCTGGCGATCTTCTCGATGGACCGACCGAACGAGCTGATGGCGGGATCGACGAGTTTCCTTTCCGATTCCGCTTCGCAGCCCGTCGCAATGGTTATTTTCAGATCCCGGGCCGCATTCTCGACATCCCGAACGACGTGCTGATCGACGAGCAGCATTGGCTCGAGCGCAAAACGTTCGTCGCCGAGCGTAACGTCGGCATCTTTCGAAGGATCGCCAAGGTGAAAGGCGACTCTGAACCGATCATCATCGGCGGCGAGCTGGATGGGAATATCCCGCTGGCGACGTTTAGCGAATTGCTGAACCGGTTCCCGAACTCCGGCGAAATTGATCGTTACGCCAGCGCCCGTGTCGAGACGATCATCGGCGAGTTTTTCGATGGCATGCGTAGCGCCCGCGAAAAATACGAAAACTATCTGAGCCGGCGGAAATCCTCGGTGAGCGATGCGCCTCTCCCGCAGGAGACCCTGCTCCAGGCCGAAATCAACAAGTTCATCTATCTGAGCGAAGTGATCATCGATTGGCTTCGGCAAGCCGATGCCTATTCCGAGCGCGACTGGCAGCGGATGATCCTCAAGATCATCCTTCTGTTATTCCCGAAATATGTTGCCGTGCTCGAAAATGTCGAAATCCCCGACTATTACACAACCCCCGGCCGAGTCACCCGCCGCTTCATTGACATCTGCTTGATCGACGCTGGGGGAAATATCGACGTCATCGAAATCAAGAAGCCGTTCGACAATGTGTTGCTCGGCAAGACGCTCTACCGCGACAACAACGTCCCGACCCGCGAACTCTCAGGCAGCATCATGCAGGCGGAGAAATATCTGTTTCACCTGTCGAAGTGGGGTGTCGCCGGCGAACATGAATTGACCAAGCGTTATGAGGCTCAGTTGCCGCGTGCGATGACGATCCGCGTCACCAACCCCAAAGCAATGATTCTGCTCGGTCGCGATCGCCTGCCGAGTGGCCAGCTCGCGCTAACGGATCGGCAGCTGTTCGACCTTGAAGTCATCAAGCGCAAATATGCGAACATGATGGACATCATGAGCTATGATGATCTGCTGAGGCGCCTCGACAATATCATCGCCTCGCTTGTCGAACGACGGGCGGCGCCCACCGCTGCGGCACCCTGAACATGTCTTAGGGCGGTGAGACGGGTAGCGCAGTCCTATATGTAGAACTTGAAAGGCAGCTTGGGCTCGCCGTCCATCGGCGCCGCGATCAGGACATCGCCAACCGCGTTGGCGAAACGGATAGTAACCGGTAGGCGGTCGTGGTGCAGACACGAATTGAAGTTGATCTTGGTGAGACCCATGACATCGCGCAGGACGGTTTCGAGCGTGCAGCGGCCGCGCGCGATCCTGACCGAGATCGGATTGGGGGTCTCCGGCCCCATATAGGTGTCGAGGCGCGGCGCGTATCCCGAGGTCCATAGAAAGGCGTGATAGTCCGAGGTTTGCAGCGCGGTCCCGCGGATCACCGGATAGCCGCCCGGCCGATAGAGCTTCACGCTGTCCTTGGCGTCCGCAATTTGCACGCCGACCAGATTGGTTTCACTGTTGCACGCCGATTCAAATCCCTGCCATTCCTCGTCGGTGAAGCTCGATGGCGCATGGATAAAGAGTTCGCTCGGCGGCCGGTCATGCAGCCGCTCATATTCCCCGATCACCATCGTAACGAGGTTTGCCGCCGCGCTCGCATCCAGATGAAATTGCCTAGTGTCGGTATGAAACCATGCTCCGAGCGCGCCGCGGAACACCACGCCTTCGCCGTCGGTCAGGAACATCTGCGCGGCGCAGCACGCGTGGCGCTCGTCGGCGGTGAGCTCGCTCCGCTTATAGACCAGCCCGACATAGCATACGCCAGGCCGGACCTCGGCCAACTGCCACGGCTTGCCCCCCCGCCTTGTAATAAGCGCCCGTGCACAGCTTCCACGCGATCGTCGCCGGGTCTTCGACACGACGGATTGGCATCCCGCTCTCGCGCCTGAACTCGTCCGGGGTTAGCGTTGTCTCGCGGACGATCTGCGTCACGATCCGCTTGGCGAGCAGCCGCACCTTCAACTGCCGCCGGAAATGCGTGGCGCAGCGATAGACTTCGGCTTCCTCCTCTTCGTCGCCATACAGCGTCGGCTCGCGTTGCAGCTGGCGCGCACGGCCCTCGCTGATCGAGACCACGCCCTGAATCCGCTCCGACTTCGGGACCGATGATTGCGGCCGGCCGAGCGCGTAGACGATCTCGGGAATGACCACGAACCAGAAGGCCGGCGGGTGCTCGATGCGGTCCGCCGCTGCCACCAGCCGTTCGACATAGAGATCGACCGCGCCGCGCACCGCTTCATGCCGGTTTGCAAGCTTGAGCACCCGGTCGATCTCGGCCGCGTCAATATCATCGATGACGCTCACCGGATCGACCGGCCACGCCGCGTGGAACGCTTGTTCGAAGCCCGGGAAGGGGACGTGCTGCGATTCGACCTCGCGCGAGCGCAAGCCCGGCGCCGGGATGTCGATCATCGTCCGGATCGAGGCCGACCAGCGCCGAAACCGCGCGACACCGGCCTTGGTCCCAATCACCCCGTAGCGGATCGCCCGGAGGTCGGCGGGGTCGCCGACGGGACCGTACAGAAACAACCCGTCGCGCGGATAGGCCAGCCGCTGTCCCATCGCGAACTCGAGCATCGGCTCGCCGAGGAATCGCAGTCGCGGCAAGGCGGTCGCCTTAGGCCGCGTCCGGCGTCGGTTCAGCTTGGTCGAGCGGGCTTCCTGCTTCGTCGAACTCATAATCTTCAATGTCATCCTCAATCCCCGGATCGTCCTCATCCGGCTCTTGATCGTCGCCGCCAAGCGGAATGCGTACCGGCGTGGTCCATTGCGCCGGCGGCAGCGCCAGGATCAGCGCCTCGTCACTGCTGACCGCAATGGTGAGCGTCGATTGGCCGCCGCCGAGCCAATGCAGAAACGCAAGCAGCATGTCGCGCCAGCGCGCATTTCGCCATCCTTTGGCGAACGATCGCCGCAGCCGATGCATCTTCTTGGGGTCGTCGAACGCCGTCTGGCCGTCGCCCCCGAAAATGATCCGGCTGATCACCCGCACATGGCGTACCGGATCTGGAGGTCCTTGAGCGGCACGGCGAATCTCCTCGACTGGTCCAGGAGACGCTTGCCGAAGAGGCCGATCGGGGTCGTGGTGCCATGAAATCCAGTGGTGCCATCGGTGGCCCATTTCATGGCCCCATTCGGCCCCGGATGGTCTGAAATCGCCTAAGACGCCCCGGGATGGGTGAGGCCTATAAATGGCAGATTTCTGCCATTTTGTCGACCGTCGCGGGACGTCTTGAGAAGAACAAATGGTGCCCAGAAGAGGACTCGAACCTCCACGACCTTGCGATCGCCAGCACCTGAAGCTGGTGCGTCTACCAATTCCGCCATCTGGGCACGGGGTAGGCGGCGGCCTCTAGTGGAGGGGGCGCGGCCTTGTCAACAGGGGTGTTGCAGGGCTAGGCGCAGAAAAATCGCAAACTCTCAATCTGGAAACGGTTCGCAATGAAGGACAGGTTGGTCACGCTCGTCGGCGGGGGGGGCTTTGTCGGCCGCTATGTGGCGCAGGCGCTGCTTGCGGCGGGCGCGCGGGTGCGCGTGGCGCAGCCTGACCCGCGGGAGGCCTGGTTCCTGAAGCCGCTCGGCGGACTGGGGCAGACGCAGTTCGTGGCGGCCGACGTGCTGCGGCCGGAGACGATCGCGCGCGCCGTTCAGGGCGCGCGGCATGTCGTGAACCTCGCGGGCAGCTTCTCCGTCGATCCGCGCATCCATGTCGACGGCGCGCGCAACGTGGCGGAGGCGGCGAAGGCGGCAGGCGTGGAATCGCTTGTCCATATCTCCGCGATCGTGGCGGACGCCGGTTCGCCCTCGCGCTACGCCAGCGCCAAGGCGGCGGGCGAGGCTGCGGTGCGCGCGGCCTTCCCGCACGCGGCCATCCTGCGCCCCGCCACCGTGTTCGGGCGCGAGGACAGGTTCACCAACCGTCTTGCCTGCATGATCCAGAAGCTGCCGGTGGTGCCGGTATTCCGTGCCGGAACGCGCATCCAGCCGGTGTTCGCGGGCGACGTGGCGGCGGCGGTGATCGCCGCGCTCGGCGCCGGCGAGGCGCGCACCTATGACGTCGCCGGGCCGGATGTGCTGACCATGGCCGAGCTGCACCAGTGGATCGCGCGGACGATCGGCCGCGACCGCGCATTGCCCGCGCTGCCCGATGCGCTGGGCGGCCTGGTTTCCGCCTTCGGCTTCCTGCCCGGCGCGCCGCTGACCGGCGAGGAGTGGAAGCTGCTCCAGCGCGATGCGGTCGCGTCGGCGGACATGCCGGGGCTGGCGGCGCTGGGCGTGACGCCGACCCCGCTGGCGACCGCCGCGCCCGCGTGGCTGGTATGTTATCGCCGCGCGGGGCGGTTCGCCACGCTCGCCGGGGCCTGAGGCGCCCGGCATCCCCCTTCGGCCCGCGTGAGGACCATCCATGACCGACCTGCTGATCGTGACCTGCTGGGGATCGTCGAGGGCGTGACCGAATTCCTGCCCGTCTCCTCGACCGGGCACCTGATCCTCGCGGGCGCGCTGCTGGGCCTGCCGGAGGCGGACGCGGTGTTCGACATCGTGATCCAGCTCGGCGCGATCCTGGCGGTGGTGGTGCTGTTCTGGCACCGCTTCGTCGGCGTCGCGCACGGGCTGCTGCGGCGCGATCCGGGCGCGATCGCCTTCACGCGCAACGTGCTCCTGGGCTTCCTGCCCGCCGCGATCGTTGGCGCGATCGCCTATAAGGGGATCAAGGCGGTGCTGGAGGCGCCGGTGATCGCGCCGGTCGTGGTGTCGGTGGCGCTGATCGTCGGCGGCATCGCGATCCTCGTCATCGAGCGGTTCGCCCCGCCCGCCCATACGGATTCGGTGGAATCGCTCTCGTGGCGCACCGCGCTGGGCATCGGGGCGATGCAATGCCTTGCGATGATCCCCGGCGTCAGCCGCTCCGGCGCCACGATCCTCGGCGCGCGGACGCTGGGCGTGAGCCGCGAGACGGCGGCGGAATACAGCTTCTTCCTGGCCATCCCCACGATGCTCGGCGCGACCGCGCTGACCTTGTGGAAGGCGCGGCACGATCTGAGCGGCGCGCATTACGGGTCGATCGCGATCGGCTTCGTCGTGTCCTTCGTCGTGGCGCTCGTAGTGGTGCGGTGGTTCATCAACATGGTGGCGAAACATGGCTTCCAGCCCTTCGCCTGGTATCGGATCATTGCGGGGAGCATCGCTCTGGCGGCAATTTTCCTGCATTAGGGCCGATATGGTCATTAATCGGGAAGTTTTTCGCCTCTGAATCAGGACGGAACATCATAAAGTCCCATATAGGACAACAATACTGACTTGTTGTCTCTCCCCGGCTGTGAGAACGCGGCTGGCGGAGGGCTTATGGCTGTGGAAAAGATGCTTCGATTCGTCGCCAGGGCGCAGTCCTATCCGGACAAGCGCGGCGCGGCGGAGCGTGCGGAGGACTTTCGCGAGATAGCGGAACGCTATGCCGTGCCGGCGGCGGAGGATCAGGCCTCGCGCTGCTCGCAATGCGGCGTGCCTTATTGCTCGGTCCATTGCCCGCTGCACAATCACATCCCCGACTGGCTGCGGCTGACGGCCGAGGGGCGGCTCAGGGAAGCCTATGAGCTGTCGAACAGCACCTCCACCATGCCGGAGATCTGCGGCCGCATCTGCCCGCAGGACCGCCTGTGCGAGGGCAATTGCGTCATCGAATTTTCCGGCCATGGCGCGGTGACGATCGGATCGGTGGAGAAGTTCATCACCGACACCGCCTGGGAAGAAGGCTGGGTGGAGCCGCTGCGGCCCGGCCCGGCGCGCGGCCAGTCGATCGCCGTGATCGGCGCGGGGCCGGCGGGGCTGACGGCGGCGGAATATCTGCGCGGCCATGGCTATGACGTGCATGTCTATGACCGGCACGATCGCGCCGGCGGCCTGCTCACTTATGGCATCCCCGGCTTCAAGCTGGAGAAATCAGTGGTGATGCGGCGCGTGGAGCGGCTGCGCGAGGGCGGGATCGTGTTCCACGACAGTTTCGAGGTCGGCCGGGATGCGACGCTGGAGGAATTGCGCGCGCGTCATGACGCCATTCTGATCGCGACCGGCGTCTACCGCGCTCGCGGCATCGATGTGCCGGGCGGCGATTCCCATGGCGTGGTGGAGGCGTTGGACTATCTCACCGCCTCCAACCGCAAGGGCTTCGGCGATGCGGTGCCGGCGTTCGACGCGGGCGGGCTGAACGCGGCCGGCAAGCATGTGGTGGTGATCGGCGGCGGGGACACCGCGATGGATTGCGTGCGCACCGCGATCCGGCAGGGCGCCCGCAGCGTGAAGTGCCTCTACCGCCGCGATCGCGCCAACATGCCCGGCAGCCAGCGCGAGGTGGCCAATGCGGAGGAGGAGGGCGTGGAATTCGTCTGGCTCTCCGCGCCTTTGTCCTTCGACGGCGAGCGGGTGTCGAGCGTCCGCGCGGCGCGGATGCGGCTGGGAGCGGCTGACGCGAGCGGACGGCGGATGCCGGAGGTCGATCCGGGCAACGAAATGTCCTTCCCGGCCGATCTGGTCATCAAGGCGCTGGGCTTCGATGCGGAGGAGCTGCCGCGATTGTGGGATTCGCCGGGGCTGGGCGTGACGCGCTGGGGCACCCTGCTGGTGGACGGCAGGACGCTGATGACCAGCCTCGACGGCGTGTTCGCCGCCGGGGATATCGTGCGCGGCGCGAGCCTCGTCGTCTGGGCGATCCGCGATGGGCGCGACGTCGCTGAGCAGATGCACAATTGGCTGAAGGCGCGGGCCGGGGCGAAGGCGAAGCTCGGGCGCGAGATGGAGGCGGCATGATGCGGTTCCCCATTGCCCTGGCGGCGATGCTGATCGCCGCGCCGGTCGCGGCCCAGACGCCGGCCGCGCCCGCGCTCCCGTCCCCCGATCCGGCGACGCTGGCGGAAGCGCGGCAGGTGGTCGGCCACCTGATGCCGCCGGGCATCTACAAGCAGATCATGGGGCCGATGATGGACCCGATCATGGGCAATATGAGCGAGAGCATGAAGGCCATGCCCCTTCGCCAGCTTGCCCAGCTCGGCGGCCTCAGCCCGGAGGAAGCAGCGAAGCTCGACAAGGTGAACGTGTCGCAGGTCATGGCGATCTACGACCCGCGCTGGGAGGAGCGGACGCGGCTTTCGATGCGCGCGATGCTGAACGCCATGGGCGATTTCTTCACGACGCTGGAGCCGGAACTGCGCGAGGCGATGGCCAAGGCCTATGCCAGGCGGTTCTCGCAGGCCGAGCTGGCCGATATCGATCATTTCTTCGTCACGCCATCGGGCGCGAAATTCGCGCGCCAGTATATGACGATCATGGCCGATCCGGCGATGGCCGACGAGATGAGGGCCATGATGCCGAAGATGATCGAGCATATGCCGCAATTCATCGAGGCGGCGCAGAAGGCGACGGCGGGCCTGCCGCCGCCGCGCAAGCTGAAAGACCTGACCCCGGACGAGAAGGCGAAGCTCGCCAGCGCGCTGGGCGTCGATGAGAGCAAACTGCAAGACCCGAAGAGCCCGCTATGACCGACCAGCGCACCCGCCTTGCCCTTGAGGGCATGTATCGCCCCGAATTCGAATCCGATGCCTGCGGCGTGGGCCTTGTCGCCGCGACCGACGGGCAGCCTTCGCGCCGCGTCGTCCAGTCGGCGATCGATGCGCTGAAGGCGGTGTGGCATCGCGGCGCGGTGGACGCCGACGGCAAGACCGGCGACGGGGCCGGCATCCATGTCGACCTGCCGATCCGCTTCTTCGACGATGCGATCGCGGCGGGCGGGCACAAGATGCTGCCGAACCGGCTGGCGGTGGGCATGATCTTCCTGCCGCGCACTGATCTCGGCGCGCAGGAGACGTGCCGCACGATCGTCGAATCCGAAGTGATCAGCGCGGGCTATACGATTTACGGCTGGCGGCAGGTGCCGGTGGACGTGTCGGTGATCGGCCGCAAGGCGCAGGAGACGCGGCCCGAGATCGAGCAGATCATGATCGCCGGCCCGATGCCGGACGAGGTGGACGCGGCGGAGTTCGAGAAGAACCTCTATCTCGTGCGCCGCCGGATCGAGAAGCGCGTGATCGCGGCGCAGATCCAGGGCTTCTACGTCTGCTCGCTGTCCTGCCGCTCGATCATCTACAAGGGGCTGTTCCTCGCGGAGAGCCTGTCGGTCTTCTACCCGGACCTCGTGGACAGGCGTTTCGAGAGCCGCGTCGCGATCTTCCACCAGCGTTATTCCACCAACACCTTCCCGCAATGGTGGCTGGCGCAGCCGTTCCGCTGCCTCGCGCACAATGGCGAGATCAACACGATCCGCGGCAACAAGAACTGGATGCTCAGCCACGAGATCCGCATGGCCTCGATCGCGTTCGGGGAGCATTCGGAGGATATCAAGCCGGTGATCCCCGCCGGCGCGAGCGACACCGCCGCGCTGGACGCGACGTTCGAGGCGATCTGCCGCTCGGGCCGCGACGCGCCGACCGCCAAGCTGATGCTGGTGCCGGAGGCATGGCAGACCGGCGACGACGGCGTGCCGCCGGCGCATGCGGCCATGTATCAGTATCTCGCCAGCGTGATGGAGCCGTGGGACGGCCCCGCCGCGCTCGCCATGACGGACGGGCGCTGGGCGGTGGCGGGGATGGACCGCAACGCGCTTCGCCCGCTGCGCTACACCGAAACGGCGGACGGGCTGCTGATCGTCGGCTCCGAGAGCGGCATGGTGGTCGTGCCCGAATCCACCGTGGTGGCGAAGGGGCGGCTCGGGCCGGGGCAGATGATCGCGGTCGATCTCGCGGAAGGCCGCGTCTACCACGATCGCGCGATCAAGGACCGCATCGCCGGCGAGCAGGATTATGCCGCGATGATCGGCAATTTCGCCACGCTGGAAGACCTCCCCCCCGCCCCCGCCAACAGCGTGCCGCGTTATGACCGCGCGGAGCTGGCGCGCCGGCAGGTCGCCGCCGGGCAGACGCTGGAGGACATGGAACTGATCCTCGCGCCGATGGTGGAGACGGGGAAGGAGGCGATCGGATCGATGGGCGACGACACGCCGCTCGCCGTCATTTCCGACAAGCCGCGCCTGCTGAGCCATTTCTTCCGCCAGAATTTCTCGCAGGTGACGAACCCGCCGATCGACAGCCTGCGCGAGCGTTACGTGATGTCGCTCAAGACGCGCTTCGGCAATCTCGCCAACATCCTCGACACCGAGGACCGGCGCGAGCGCGTGCTGGTGATGGATTCGCCGGTGCTCACGTCCGCCATGTGGGGGCGGCTGAAGGCCTATTTCGGTCATGCGGCGGCGGAGATCGACTGCACGTTCGAGGCGGACGGCGGGGCTGAGCGGCTCCGCGCCGCGATCCAGCGCATCCGCAACCAGGCCGAGCAGGCGGTGCGCGAGGGGCGCAGCGAGATATTCCTGACCGACGAGCATATCGGCCCCGATCGCGTCGCCATCCCCGGCGTGCTGGCGGCGGCGGCGGTGCACACGCATCTCGTGCGGCGCGGCCTGCGCTCCTATGCCTCGATCAACGTGCGCGCGGCGGAATGCCTCGACACGCATTATTATGCGGTGCTGATCGGCGTGGGCGCGACCACGGTGAACGCCTATCTGGCCGAAGCCGCGATCGCGGACCGCCATGCGCGCGGCCTGTTCGGCGATCTGACGATGGAGCAATGCCTCGATCGCCATCGCGTCGCGATCGAGGAGGGGCTGCTCAAGATCATGTCGAAGATGGGGATCGCGGTGATCTCCAGCTATCGCGGCGGCTATAATTTCGAGGCGGTCGGGCTGTCCCGCGCGCTGGTGAACGATCTGTTCCCCGGTATGCCGGCGAAAATATCGGGCGAGGGCTATGCCTCGCTCCACATCAACGCGACCGACCGGCATGCAGCGGCGTTCGACGACAATGTGGTGAGCCTGCCGATCGGCGGCTTCTACCGCCAGCGCAACACCGGCGAGCCGCACGCCTATTCGGCACAGCTCATGCACCTGCTGCAGACCTCGGTCTCGACCGACAGCTATTCCACCTATCTGCAATTCTCGCGCGGCGTGTCGGACCTGCCGCCGATCTACTTGCGCGACCTGTTGCAGTTCAACTTCCCGGGCGAAGGGTTGCCGGTCGATCAGGTCGAGCCGATCACGGAAATCCGCAAACGCTTCGTCACGCCCGGCATGTCGCTGGGCGCGCTCAGCCCGGAGGCGCACGAGACGCTGGCGATCGCGATGAACCGCATCGGCGCGAAGGCGGTGTCGGGCGAGGGCGGCGAGGACAAGACGCGCTACACGCCCTATCCGAACGGCGACAACGCCAATTCGGTCATCAAGCAGATCGCGAGCGGGCGGTTCGGCGTGACGGCCGAATATCTGAACGCCTGCGAGGAGATCGAGATCAAGGTGGCGCAGGGCGCCAAGCCCGGCGAGGGCGGGCAGCTTCCCGGCTTCAAGGTGACGGAGTTCATCGCGAAGTTGCGCCACGCAACTCCGGGCGTGACGCTCATCTCGCCGCCGCCGCATCACGATATCTATTCGATCGAGGATCTGGCGCAGCTCATCTACGACCTGAAGCAGATCAACCCGCGCGCGCGGGTGTGCGTGAAGCTCGTCTCCTCGGCGGGCATCGGCACGGTCGCTGCGGGCGTGGCCAAGGCGCATGCCGACGTGATCCTCGTCTCCGGCCATGTCGGCGGCACGGGCGCAAGCCCGCAGACCAGCATCAAATATGCCGGTACGCCGTGGGAAATGGGCCTGTCCGAGGTCAATCAGGTGCTGACGCTGAACGGCCTGCGCGGGCGCATCAAGCTGCGCGCGGACGGCGGCCTCAAGACCGGGCGCGATATCGTGATCGCGGCGATCCTGGGCGCGGAGGAGTTCGGCATCGGCACGCTTTCGCTGGTGGCAATGGGCTGCATCATGGTGCGGCAATGCCATTCGAACACCTGCCCGGTCGGCGTGTGCACGCAGGATGAGAAGCTGCGCGCGAAGTTCGTCGGCACGCCGGAGAAGGTCATCAACCTGATGACCTTCATCGCGGAAGAGGTGCGCGACATCCTCGCCCGGCTGGGCGTGCGCAGCCTGGACGAGGTGATCGGCCGCACCGAATTGCTGCGGCAGGTGAGCCGGGGCGCGGAGCATCTCGACGATCTCGATCTCAACCCGATCCTCGCCAAGGTGGATGCGGACGACGACCAGCGCCGCTTCAGCCTGTCGACCTTCCGCAACGAGGTGCCGGACAGCCTGGACGCGCAGATCATCAAGGATGCGGCGGCGGTCTTCTCGCGCGGCGAGAAGATGCAGCTCACCTATTCGGTGCGCAACACGCACCGCGCGGTGGGCACGCGGCTTTCGAGCGAGATCACGGCGCGCTTCGGCATGGACACGCTGAACGACGGCCACGTCACGATCCGCCTGCGCGGTTCGGCCGGGCAGAGCCTCGGCGCGTTCCTGGTGAAGGGCGTGAAGCTGGAGGTATTCGGCGACGCCAATGATTATGTCGGCAAGGGGCTTTCCGGCGGGGTGATCGTGGTGCGCCCGGCGGTGTCCTCCCCGCTCGCCAGCCAGGACAATACGATCGTCGGCAACACGGTGCTCTACGGCGCCACCTCCGGCAGGCTGCTGGCGGCGGGGCAGGCGGGAGAGCGCTTCGCGGTGCGCAATTCGGGCGCGACCGTGGTGGTGGAAGGCTGCGGCGCGAACGGCTGCGAATATATGACCGGCGGCATCGCCGTGGTGCTGGGCGAGGTGGGCGCGAATTTCGGCGCGGGCATGACGGGGGGCATGGCCTTCGTCTACGATCCCGACGGCACCTTCGCCCGCCGCGCCAACCCGGAGAGCATCACCTGGCAGCGGCTCGCCTCGCTCCACTGGGAAAGCGTGCTCCAGAACATGATCCGCGAGCATGCCGAGGCGACCGACAGCAAATGGTCGCGCGGCATCCTGGAGGATTGGCCGCGCGTTTCGGAGCATTTCTGGCAGGTGGTGCCGAAGGAGATGCTGACGCGGCTCGCGCATCCGCTGGACGATAGCGAGGTGCTGGAGGCGGCGGAGTAACAAAGGCGGCAAGCGCGCCGTCATGCCGGCTTTCGTCGGCGTGACGATGCACGCCGCCGTTGCCGCGCGCCCGCCGTCCGGCTTATGGGGGTGGGCATGTGGCAGCTTTATCAATTCACCTTGTGTCCCTTCACGCGCAAGGTGCGCGCGCTGCTCAACGAGAAGGATGTCGGCTATGCGCTGGTGTCCGAGGAGCCGTGGGCGCGCCGCGACGAGTTCGTCGACATGAACCCCGCCGGGCAGACGCCGGTGATGGCGGACCCGACGCGCAACATCCTGCTGATCGATTCGATGGCGATCTGCGAATATTTCGAGGAAACGGTCGACAAGGCGCAGATGATCAACGGCACCGCCGCCAACCGCGCAGAGATCCGGCGGCTGACGACATGGTTCGACACGCATTTCTATCGCGACGTTACCGGCCCCTTGCTGCACGAGCGGATGGTGAAGCGCATCGTCCACCGCGCCTCGCCCGACGCCTCGCGGCTGCGCGAGGCGATGAAGTCCGCGATCGGGCATCTCGACTATATCGATTTCCTGCTCGATCACCGCAAATGGATGGGGGGCGCCACGATCAGCCTCGCCGATCTGGCGGCGGCGGCGCAGATTTCGGTGGCGGATTATCTCGGCGGGATCGACTGGAGCGGGCATACCCATGCCAAGGCCTGGTATAGCGCGTTCAAGAGCCGCCGCAGCTTCCGCCCATTGCTGTCCGAACGGATGCGCGGGATCGAGCCGCCGTCCTATTACGAGAATCCGGATTTCTGATGCACATGAACCATGATTCCGCCGCGCCGGCGGCGGAGACGATCGGTTTCGACGATTTCCTGAAGGTCGACATCCGCGTCGGCACGATCGTCGCGGCGGAGCCGTTCCCGGAGGCGCGCAAGCCCGCGTTCAAGCTGGCGATCGATTTCGGCCCCGCGATCGGGGTGAGGAAATCCTCCGCGCAGATCACGGAACATTATGCGCTGGAGGAACTGCTCGGGCGGCAGGTGGCGGCGGTGGTCAACTTCCCCCCGCGCCAGATCGGCCCGATGATGAGCGAGGTGCTGACGCTCGGCTTCCCCGACGCGGACGGCAAGGTCGTGCTGATCGGTCCGGGGGAGAAGGTGCCGGACGGCGGGCGGCTGTTCTAGCTTTCCTCCCGCAGCGGCCGGGCGAGCAGGTCGCGCGTAACCTCGCGCACGTCCGCGCCGTCCAGAAGCAGGCAGACGGCCTCCACGATCGGCATGTCCACGCCCATCTCGCGCGCGGCCTCCGCCAGCACGGGGGCGGTGAAGGCGCCCTCCGCCACGGTGCGGCGGTCGCCGAGCAGGTCCGCCGCGCGCTCCCCGCGCCCCAGCCCGACGCCGAGCGAGAAGTTGCGTGAGCTGGTGGAGGAGCAGGTGAGCACCAGGTCGCCCAGCCCCGAAAGCCCCGCCAGCGTCTCCGCCCGCGCCCCGCGCGCGAGGCCGAAGCGCGTCATCTCCGCG
>JASGGR010000050.1:0-19162 GCA_047602705.1 Sphingomonas bacterium
CGCCGTCGAGCGCGAGATCGCCGGCAATGCCGCCGCCGATGCCGCCGAATATCGCGCGCGCGAAGCCGCGTGGCTGGCGAGCCGCGATGCCGTGCTTCGCGCGGAACGGAGCGCGGCGCTCGCCGCACGCGGCCAGCAACTGGGCGCCATCGACCTTTCCGACCGCCTCTATGCCGATCGTCAGGCCAATGAGGCCCGCGCTCAGGAACTCGTCGCCCGCGCCGCCGCCGCCCGCCTGATGCTCAAGCTGCGGATCGATTCCCACACCCTCTGGGTGGATTGACTGGAGGTAGCCACGGGGCTGCTTTCTCCGACGAAGCTCGCTTCCGGTCTGGCGACACGATCGGAAGGCAGGTGAAAGCGGTGAGGTGACGGACCGCACCGCGCCGATTAATATCCGCCTTCCGCACCCGGAACGCTTGAGGCATCCATGAAAGCCGCCGTCCTGAACGCATTTGGCGCACCGCTGGACATCCGGGATCTGCCGGACCCGGTGCTGGGCACCGGGGAGGTGATCGTCGATGTGGTTGCCGCCGGCGTCACCAGCTACGCCGCGAATGTCTTCAACGGATCGCGCAATTATCTGCTGGAGCCACCCGTGGTTCCCGGCCCGGGGGGTATCGGCCGGATACGGGCCACGGGGCCGGACGCGACCAGGCTGAAGCCGGGCGACTGGGTTTTTGTCGATTCCACGATCCGCTCGCGGGACAATGTCACCGACCCGGAGCAAATATTGCTCGGCTGGACCTACCGGACTCCGGCGGCGCTGCCGCTGCATCGCTATTACCATCATGGCTCCTTCGCGGAGCGGATGCTCGTTCCCACCGAGAACGCCACGCCGATCGGCCGGATCGAGGCATCGGATGCCGGGCGGTGGACTGCGCTTGGCCGGCTATTGGTGCCGTTCGGCGGGCTGTTGGCGGGCGATCTTCAGGCCGGCGAAACATTGGTCGTCAACGGCGGCACCGGAGGCTTCGGCGGCGCGGGCGTCGCCGTGGCGCTGGCGATGGGGGCGGGCAGGGTTGTCGTCACCGGCCGCAATGCAGGGGTGCTGGAAGATCTCGTCAGGCGATTTGGAAGCCGCGTCCGCACCGTCCGGTTCACCGGCGACGAAGCCAACGACCGGCGCTTGATCCATGATGCGGCCGCTGGCCCGATCGACATGGTATTGGATTTCCTGCCGCGCGAGGCGTCCGCCGCCCAGGTGCGCGCCGCCATGCTGGCCGTCAAACGCGGCGGGCGCGTGATCCTGATGGGTGGTCTGCGTGGCGAAGAAGGAAATCTCGGGCTGAATTACGATTGGTTGATGCACAATGAGACCATGGTGCGCGGTGTCTGGATGTACGGCAGGAACGCCATCCCCCGGATGGTCCAGATGGTGCGCGCCGGGCTGATCGACCTCGGGCAGTTCGAATTGACGGAATTCGGGCTGGACAAGGCCAATGAAGCGGTGGCCCATGCCGCGGCCAACGCCGGCCCGCGTCAATTGACCGTGCTTCGGCCTGATCGCTCCGGGCATCGTCAGGACATATCAGGGCGATAACCGGCCCCCGGGATCGATTGCCTTCATGTCTTGATAGGGGTAGGGGGTATGCCTATGGGGCATCTCACGGGCACCAATTCCGATCTCGTCGCGCGCGTGCGCCGCATTGCCGGGCAGGTCGCCGCCGTCGAGCGCGCGCTTGCCGCCGATGCCTCCTGCGCGAAGGTGCTGCATCTGGTCGCGGCCGTGCGGGGGGCGGTGAACGGGCTCATGGATGAGATCATCGCCGAGCATCTCGAAGCGCATGTCTCCCGTCCGGGCCTTACCGACGAGGCGCGCGCCGAGGGAGCCGAAGATCTGCTGGCGGTGATCCGCCGCTATGCGAAATAAGGATAGGCCGATGCCTGCTGCCCCGGACGCCGCCACGCTGACGCACAGCCACGATTTCCTCGGCTCGGCCCACGACGAGAACGCGCGCCGGACCCTGTGGGTGGTCGCCCTGACCGCCGCCATGATGATCGGCGAGATCGCGGCGGGATATCTCACCGGCTCCATGGCGCTGCTCGCCGACGGGTTCCACATGGCGACCCATGCCGGCGCCCTGTCGGTTGCCGCCGCGGCCTATGCCTTTGCCAGGCGGCATGCCGCCAGCCGGCGGTTCAGCTTCGGCACGGGGAAGATCGGCGATCTGGCCGGCTTCGCCTCGGCGCTGGTGCTGGGCCTGATCGCGCTCGGGATCGGCGTAGAATCCGTGCTGCGACTGCTCCGGCCCGCTGCGGTCGATTTCGGCGCCGCGATCTGGATTGCGGCGATCGGCCTGCTGGTGAACATCGCCAGCGCCGTCCTTCTGGGCGGAGGACATGGGCACGATCACGGGCACAATCATGGGCACGGGCACGGGCACGGGTACGATCACCATGGTCATGCGGGACATGGCCATGACAACAATCTGCGATCCGCCTATGTCCACGTTCTCGCCGATGCCCTGACCTCCGTCCTCGCCATTGCCGCCTTGCTGGCTGGCCGTTATCTCGGCTGGGTCTGGATGGATGCCGTCATGGGCATCGTCGGCGCGATCGTCATCGCCCGCTGGTCGTGGACCCTCATGCGCGACACGGCCGCGATCCTGCTCGATACCACGGACGATCACGTCGCCGACGAGGTGCTCGAGCTGATCGAGGGGCCGGGCGATGCGCGCGTCACCGATCTCCATGTGTGGCGTGTCGGGCCGGAGGCGCATGCGGCCATCGTCAGCGTCACGGGCGTCCGCGATGGCGAATTGATTCGTCGGCGCCTCCAGCCGGTCCACGAACTCGCGCATCTGACCGTCGAGACGCGGTGAGGGCGTTCGTCATGGCCCGCTCCGCAAAAGGAGGGGCAGTGCGTTGCTGGGCAGCACGAGCAAGGCCATGGCCGTCGAGCAGCGCGTGCCTCGGCCAGCGAACCCGCTGTCCCGAGCAGCGACGGGCCGCCATGAGTTGTCACTCCATGGGCGACGTGCGCGGCGGAAGGGGCGCGGCTATCGCGCTGGCGGCGACCCGATCAACCGGCGGTTGCCGAACCTGCGTCCCCCCTGACCCAATTCCGGATAGGATCGGTAGACGACACAAAGCGTTGCCGGGAACGCACTTAATACCGCACTATCCCGCCATTCTTCCTTTCCTCATGATCGATGAACACTGACCGCAGCAACTCCATATTATCCACCATTTCCCTTTTGTTCATCGCCGCATATCCAAGAATGAACCCATGCTGCTTCTCGTGCCGGTAAAAAACCGAAAGGTTGAAGACGTTGAGGTGGCGCGCATTGGCTTCCCGGGCGATTTCGCTGTCGGCGAAGGGGCGGGTGAGCAGGAAGGGGATCTGGAGGCCGCTGCCGTCCGTCTGCGGCGTGATCCATTCCGAAAGACGCTCGTTCGCCCGTTCGATGAAGTCCGCGCGACGCTCCGCATAGATACCGCGCATCTTGCGCAAATGGAGCGCGAAGGCGCCGCAAGCGATAAAATCGGTCAAAGCCGCCTGTAGCGGGATGCCGGCGAAATGCCCGGACGACACGATCACCTTCTCGGCGGCGGGCACGAGGCCGTGCGGCACGACGAAAAAGCCAAGCCGCAGCGACGGGAACAATATCTTCGTGAAAGTGCCGATGTAGATCGTCTTCTCGCGGGAATCCATGCTGTGGATCGAGGGGACATAGGGCGCGCTGCCACGGAATTCGCAGTCGAAATCATCTTCCACGATCCATGAATTCTTTTCATATGCTATCCTTACGATATCGATCCGCTGCTGTTCCGTCATCGTCCTGCACAAGGGTTGCTGGCAGGAGGGCGTGACGTAGATGAGCTTCGCCGAATCCGGCGGCGATTCCACTTGCCAGCCCGATGTGAAGTCCACCTTCAGGGGATGGATATTCGCACCCCGCTCGACGAAGACCGTATGGGCATGGTGATATCCCGGCTCCTCCATCCAGACCGTATCGTCCGGCTTGAGCACCAGCCGCGATGCGATATCGAGCGCGGCCTGCGCGCCGTTCGTGATGAAGATCTGCCGCCAGTCGCAGCGCACCCCGCGATTGGCCCAGATATAATCGGCGACCAGTTGCCGGAGGGGATCGTAGCCGAACAACTGGCCATATCCGAAGAACTCCCGTCCCCAATTGCAGAAGCGGCGCGCGACCAGCTTCTGCCAGGTCTTGAAGGGGAAATATTGCACGTCGGGCGTGAAGGGCCTCAGCCCGACATGATAGCTCGACATCTCCGGCGCATCGAGCTGGTCCACGGCGTCGAGGAGCGCGGATTCGTCCAGCGCGTCCATGCCGGCATCGGGCGGCGCCTCAATGACGGGTGAGCGCGGCGAACATTCCGCCACCAATGTGCGGCTGCCCTGTCCGGTGGTGACATAGCCCTCGCCGGACAGGCGCTCATAGGCCCAGATCACCGTGTTGCGCGATATGCCGAGATCCTGCGCGAATTGCCGGGTGGACGGCAGGCGCGCGCCCGGCTTCAGGCAGCCCGCCTCGATCAGCTCCCGTAGCTGCTCGTAGAGCTGGGTCTGGAGCGATTCCGGCGCCGAACGGTCTAGCGCCAGCGCGTCGAGCGTCATTTCCAGGCCCGACAGTGGCCCCTTCGTTTTGCGCCCAACTGGAACTTCCATCCGTCGTCTCTCCGGTTAGCCATATGCCGGTCTGCGATATTCGCAGCTCGTATCGGGCGGCATCCAGCCGCGCAGCGCGGAGCGCCAGTGGTGATGATTCCGAATTTTAAGCCAGAAACACCAGAAGAAAAAGATATTTCTTATGTCCTTCATGCAAATACCAATGCAATAAAGCATCAGGAAATCGGCCCGACGATAATTGAGCGTGGCGACGGTGTTTATGTTATAGACAATCACGGCCGCCGTTATCTGGAGGCGGTGGCCGGGCTTTGGTCTGTTGGTGTTGGATTCAGCGAGAAAAGACTGGTCGACGCCGCCGCGAAACAGATGTCGATCCTGCCCTGGTATCACACCATGGCGCACCGGGCGACGCTGCCGTCGATCGAGCTGGCGGAAAAGCTGATCGACATGGCGCCCTGCGCGATGAGCAAGGTGTTCTTCACCAGCTCCGGCTCGGAAGCCAACGATACGGTGATGAAATTCCTCTGGTATCGCTCGAACGCGATCGGCCAGCCCCAGCGCAAGAAATTCATCGTGCGCAATCGCGCCTATCATGGCGTCACCGCCGCCACGGTCTGCCTGACCTCGGCTGCGGTTTCCTCGACGGACGTTCCGTTGAATCATCAGTCGTTCGATCTGGTGGTGCTGGACGTCATCCGCGTGACCTGCCCGGATTCCTATCAGGAACGGCGGCCCGGAGAGAGCGAGGAGGCGTTCGCCACCCGTCTCGCCGATGAACTGGAGCAGCGGATCATCGAGGCCGGCCCGGAAACGATCTGCGCCTTCTTCGGCGAGCCGCTCATGGCAGGGGCGGGCGCGATCGTCCCCCCGGCGACCTATTGGGAGAAGATCCAGAAGGTCCTGAGGAAATACGATATCCTTCTGGTGATCGACGAGGTCGTCACCGGCTTCGGGCGCACCGGCAGGATGTTCGGCTGCGAGACGTTCGGCATCACGCCGGACGTGCTGGTGCTGTCGAAGCAATTGTCCTCCTCCTATCTGCCGATCGCCGCGATCCTGTTCAACGAGAAGGCCGTGGGGCCGATCGTCGAGCAGAGCGGGCGCATCGGCACGCTCGCGCACGGCTTCACCGCCGGCGGCCATCCGGTGTGCGCGGCCGTCGCACTGGAGAATATCCGCATCATCGAGGAGGACGGGCTGGTCGAGAACAGCGCCGCGATGGGCGACCGGCTGCTCAGCGGATTGCGGGCGCTGGAGAGCCATCCCTTCGTCGCCGAGGTGCGCGGCGCCGGGCTGGTCGCGGCGGTGCAACTGGCGACGGACAAGGCGCGGCGCATCGCGCTCGATCCGCCGGGCCGTCTCGCCACGATGGTGCATGAGCAGATGAACGAGCGTGGCGTCCTCGCGAGGACCTGCGGCGATGCCATCACCTTCGCGCCGCCGATGATCATAAATGCGGAAGAGATCGACCAGATCCTCGATTGCCTCGCGCAGTCACTGGATGCCGTCCAGCAGATATTGGATCAGAAAATCACGTAGAATCATAAAGATAATGGAATGTTCGCAATAACGGAACGTCCCTAAAATTAGGGGGGAGATGACATGAAATTCAATTCTGAGAACAAGGCGCAATTCCTTCCCGAAGCGGCGGGGGGCAGCGTTCCTCTGCTTGCCGGGCACGGGTGGCGATCGGGCGGCAGGCGGGCGATGAGCCTCTGCCTGTGCCTCCTCCTGGGCTGCGCCGCCGACGCGATGATGCATCCGGCCGCCGCCCAGACCGCACCGGCGGCCGAAGCCGCGCCGGCCGACGATGCGGGGAGGACCGGCGATATCGTCGTCACCGCCCAGAAGCGCGCGGAGCGCCTGCAGGACGTGCCGATCTCGGTTTCCGTCCTCGGGGCGGACATGATGCAGAAGGAGCATGTCACGCAGGTCGACGATCTCACCGCGAAGGTGGCGAACCTGCAATTGTCGAGCACCGTCGGCGAGAACACGCCGATCTTCTCGCTGCGCGGCGTGTCGATGTTCGACTACAGCCTGAATCAGGCGCCGCCCGTCGCGACCTATTATGACGAAGTCTACAAGGGCAATGTCGCGCTGCTGGGCGTGGGCATGTACGACCTCCAGCGCGTCGAGGTGCTGCGCGGCCCGCAGGGCACGCTCTACGGCAAGAACACCACCGGCGGGGCGGTGAACCTCATCAGCCAGCAGCCGGAGCTGGACAAGGCGGGCGGCTACGTCAACCTGGGCTATGGCAAATACAACCATTTCGAGGCGAACGGCGCGATCAACCTGCCGCTGACCGACACGCTCGCGGTGCGGGTCGCGGGCACCTATGAGAAAGCGGACGGCTGGTTCAGGAACCTCTTGCCCGGCAAGCCGGACCTGAACGGAATCCGCCAATATGGCATAAGGGGATCGCTGCTGTGGAAGCCCGCGCCGGGCGTCTCCTTCCTGTTGCGCGCGGAGACGTCGCTGCAGGACCCCTATAATTACGGGATCTACGCGCAGCCCGGGCCTGCCGGGATCGGCGCCGGCGTCTATGAGGAGTTCGGACAGGGCACGAGCTATTTCCGCACCGGCCTGACGCCACGCCAGATCGAATCGGATTATACGCCCCGGCGCCATGCGCGCACCTATGCCGTCTCGCTGAAATCCGATGTGGAGATCGGCAGCGGCCTGACGCTGACGTCGCTCACCTCATGGGATCGCGGCATATTGCATTTCGGCGAGGATTCGGACGGCAGCCCGCGACGAACGCTGCAGACCTATTACGCCGACCGCGCGACCCAGTTCGCGGAAGACGTGCGGCTGACCAGCAACTTCACCGGCCCGTTCAACTTCATCCTGGGCGCCTATTTCAACCGGGAGAAGGTGTTCAACGAAAACGATCTGGACATGTATCTGGATCTGGACGTCAACGGGGACGGTGTCGTCAATGCGGCCGATTGCAGCGACGGCTTTCCCTATGCCTGCAACATCGTCAACAAGTTCGATCAGGTCAAGAAGAGCTACGCGCTCTATACCGACATGCATTATGATCTGGGCGGCGGCGTCACCTTGCGCGGCGGCCTGCGATATACCCATGACACCGGGCGGCAGACCGGCCTGACCTCCAGCGCCTATGGGGTCGACGGGGTGCTGGTGGAAACGCTGATCCCGCCGACCGACCTTTCGTTCAGCAGCGACAATCTTTCCGGCAAGATCGGCGTGGACTACAAGATCTCGCCCGATGCGATGATCTACGCCAGCGTCTCGCGCGGCTATCGCGCGCCGAGCTTCAACGCGCAGGCGTTCTTCGAGCCGGACGAGGCATCGGTGGCGAAGGCGGAGAAGATCACGTCGTTCGAGGTAGGCGCCAAGACGCAGTTCCTCGACCGCAGGATCGATCTCAACCTCGCCGGCTTCTACTACATCTACCAGAACCAGCAGATGATAAACGTCGATACGCAGACGGCGGCGCAGACGCTGGTGAATATCGACCGTTCCTCGATCTACGGCGCGGAGGCCGAAATGGTGGCGCGGGTCAGCCGCGCGCTGGATTTCCGGCTCGGGCTGGGCCTGCTCCATGCGCAGGTCGATCGCGGCGTGCTGGATGGTGTGGACCTCGCCGGGCACAAGCTCGTTAACGCGCCGTCCGTAACGCTGAACGGCGAGATGAACCTGCGGGTGGTGGACAATGGCGATTTCCGGCTGACCCTTTCTCCCAGCGTCAGCTTCTCGTCGAGCCAGTATTTCGAGATCTTCAACGATCCCGGCCTGACGCAGGGCAGCTATGCGCTGGTCGGCGGCCATATCGATCTCGATATCGGCAGATTCCGCGCGTCGATCTGGAGCAAGAACCTCGGGGATGCGCTGTATCGCACCTCCCGCGCCTCGCTCGAGGGCTTCGGCTTCGTCTACAACCATCTGGGCGCGCCGCGCACCTTCGGCGTGACGTTCGGGTACAAATTCTAGCCATGGGAACCGGCGCTTCACCAGCGCCGGTTCGGCGATAACGGAATTAGGGAAGGAAGCTGATGGGCGATGCAGGCACGGATGGTCGTTCGCAATCGTCTTTAGGCCCTTTCCAGTTCTTCACCATCGGCCTGGGCACGATGCTGGGGATCGCCTGGGCGATCATGCTCGGGACCTGGCTGGATCAGGCCGCGCCGCTGGGGGCGGTGCTCGGCTTCGTCATCGGCGGGCTGGGCACGATCCTGATCGCCATGTGCTATGCGGAGCTGGCCACCGCGCTTCCCCGGACGGGCGGCGACGTCATCTACATATTGGAGGTGTTCGGCCCGCGCGCGGCGTTCGTCGTCGGATGGTTCCTCGTGCTGATGGCGATTTCGATCACCAGCTTCGAGGCGATATCCTTCGCGTGGTTCCTGGGGACGCTGTTTCCCGCGATCTTCGGCGATGGCGGCGCGGCGGCGCATCTCGGCGTGGCGATCCAGATCGTCGGCATCCTCGCGATCGCGACGGTCAATTATCGCGGCGCGCGCAGCTCGGCGCGTTTGCAGGACATATTCACCGTTGCAAAGGCCGGTGGCGCGGCGACCTTCATCATCGCCGCGATCGCGTTCGGCGACACCGCGAACCTCGCGCCGGTGCTGACACCGACCAATGGCAAGCCGTTCCTCGGCGGCGCGCTGTGGATCGCCGCCACCGCGCCCTTGTGGTTCGGCGGGTTCCAGGTGATCCCGCAGGCGATCGAGAAGCGGCGCAGCACCACCTCGCTGCGCACGATCGGCTGGATCACGGTGGCGACGGTGGTGATCGGGACGATCTTCTACTCGACGGTGGTGATCGCCGGTTCGCTCGCCCTTCCGTGGCAGAGGCTGGTCAAGGCGCCGCTGCCGGCCGCGCTGGCGATCGACACGGTCTTCAACGGGTCGGTCATCGCCAGGATCGTGCTGGCGGCGGTGGTGGTCGGGATCATCGCGGCATGGAATTCCTGCTTCCTCTGGGCGACCCATCTGCTGCTGGGCATGGCCGGTAACGGCCTGCTTTCCCCGGCGTTCGGCGAGGTGAACCGCTTCGGCGCGCCGAAGACCGCCAGCATCGTGGGGGCGGCGCTTGGCCTGCTGGGGTTGACGCTGGGCCGCGAGGGGCTGGTGCCGATCGTCGATATGGCGGCGATGTCGCTCGGGGTGTCCTTTGCATTATGCTGCGCGGCGACGTTGAGGCTGCGGCGGACGCGGCCGGATATGGACCGCCCGTTCAGGGTGCCCGGCGGACGCGCGACCATGATCGCGGCGCTGCTGGCCGCGATCCTCATGGCCGCCGTGTCGGTGCTCGATCCGTTGCTGAACGGGGAGGGCGCGCCGCTCGAGCTGATGGTGATCGGGGCGTGGTGCGTGCTGGGCCTGCTGCTGTGGCGCGCGGCCCGCGCGGCGCCGTCCCGCCCGCTTTCGAACTGAGAGGAGCATGGAGTTGGCGCTGCAACTTTTCGAGCAACTGTATATCGACGGCCAATGGGTGAAGCCGGCCGACGGCTCGTTGGCGGAGAGCATCGATCCGGCGACCGGCGCGCCATGGGCCGTCGTCGCGATGGGTGGGCGCGCCGATATCGATCGCGCGGTGGAAGCGGCGCGCAAGGCATTCCGTAGCTGGCGCCGCGTGCCGGGCCATGAGCGCGCCGCGATCCTGCGCCGCTTCGCCGACGCCTATATGGCCGCGATCCCGGAAATCCTTCCGCTGGAGGTGCGCGACAGCGGCCGGATCATCACCGATACGCGCGCGGACATGGCCGCCCATGTGCAATGGTATCAATGGTTCGCCTCGCTTGCGGACAAGGCGCAGGGGACGACCATCCCGATCGACGACAGCGTGCATTGTTTCACCGCGCGCGTGCCGGTGGGCGTGGTGGGCGCCGTCACGCCGTGGAACGCGCCGCTGCTGACCATCTGCCTCAAGCTGGGCGCCGCGCTGGCCGCCGGCTGCACGATGGTGGTGAAGCCGGCGGAAACCACCTCCATCTCGACCCTGATGCTGGGCAGGATCGCCGACCGGGCCGGCCTTCCGCCGGGGGTGCTCAACATCGTGCCGGGCCATGGCCGCGACGTCGGCGAGCATCTGGTCGCGCATCCCGGCGTGGACAAGATATCCTTCACCGGCGCCGGCTCCACCGCCAGGCAGATGCTCAGGACAGGCGCGGAGACGCTCAAGCGCTTCACCTTCGAGCTGGGCGGCAAGGCGCCGCACATCATCTTCGCCGATGCCGATCTGGAGCAGGCGCTGAACGCGGCCACCTCCTCGGCGTGGACCAATTGCGGGCAGAGCTGCGCGCTCGGCTCCCGCGTGCTGGTGGAACGGCCGGTCTACGAGGAGGTGACGGAGATGTTCCGCGCCCGCGCGCGGACGGTGAAGGTCGGGATGCCGATGGACGAATCCACGCGGATGGGCCCGCAGAACAGCCGGCAGCAGCTCGACAAGACCCTCTCCTATTTCGAGATCGGCAAGGCGGAAGGCGCGGAACTGATCCACGGCGGGCGGCGGATCGACGGCCCCGGACTGGCTTCGGGCTATTTCGTCGAACCGACGGTGTTTGCCGACGTCAACAACGCGATGCGGATCGCGCGCGAGGAGATTTTCGGCCCCGTGGCCTCCATCATCCCCTTCGACGGGGAGGAGGAGGCGCTGGACATCGCCAACGATACGCCTTTTGGCCTCACCTCCGGCCTGTGGACGCGCGATCTTGCGCGCGCGCATCGGGTGGCGGCGCGGATCGACGCCGGCATCGTCTGGGTGAACACCTATCGCTACCTGCGCTGGTCGCTGCCCTATGGCGGCTTCAAGCAAAGCGGCTGGGGGCGCGAAAACGGCATCGACGCGCTCGACCCCTATCTGGAGACGCGGACCACCGTCGTCTCCACCACCGGGCAGATGCCCAATCCCTATGCGGGCTAGGTATCGACCCCGGCCAATTGCCATTCGCGCCTGAACACGAGAGGACAGCCCATGACCACCATGGTCGAGAAATTCGCCCGTCTGGCAAGGGAGACGCGGTTCGCGGACCTGCCGGACGAGGCGGTGAGCGAAGCCGGCCGGATCATGCTCGATTCCATCGGCGTGGCCGTGGCCGCCATTTACGAGCTGAAGGGCAAGGCCGGGATCGACTATGGGCGGCTGATCGGCGGCCCGGCCGGCCACGGCGATGCGACGATCATGGGCACGGGCGATCGCGTCTCGGTGTTCGGCGCGGCCTTCGCCAATGGCGAGCTTATCAACACGCTGGACATGGATGCCGTGATGCCGCCGGGGCACATCACGCCTTATGTGCTTCCCGGCATCATGGCGCTGGGCGAATCGCTCGCGCGGGACGGGAAATCGGTGATCGAGGCCATTGCCGTCTCGCACGAAATCTCATGCCGCATCGGCATGGGCATGGACTATCTGCGCGACACGAAGGACGGCAAGGTCGATCCGCCGCCGGTGTTCGGCTATGCCGAAACGATCTTCGGCGCCACGGCGGCGATCGGCATGCTGCGCGGCCATTCGGCGGAAACGCTTGCCAACGGGCTGGGCATCGCCGGCTCGGTCTCGCCGGTCAATTCTCAGGTGGCGTGGTTCCAGCACGCGCCCAGCTCGACGATCAAATATCTGCATGCGGGCGTGCTGACGCAATCCGCGTTCACCGCCGCCTATGCCGCCGAGCTGGGGCACAGGGGCGACATTCGCATCCTCGACGACGCGGAGTTCGGCTATCGACGCTTCATCGGCACCCGCCGCTGGTTCGCGGACAGCATGGTCGAGAATCTCGGCAGCGAATGGCGTTTTCCGGCGCTGTCGACCTTCAAGCCCTATCCGCATTGCCGCATCCTCCACGCCCTGATCGACGAGATGACGGAAATCCTCGACGCCAATGCGATCGGCGTGGAGGAGATCGACGGCATCAAGGTCTATGTCGAGGGCATGGTGGAGCAGCCGGTGTGGCTGAATCGGGACATCCTGCTGCCGCATGACGCGCAATTCTCGATCGCGCACGGCATCGCGGTCGGCGCGCATCGCGTGCAGCCGGGGCGTGGCTGGATGGACCCCGACCTCATATTCGGGCCTTCGGTGATGGGCCTGATGGACAAGGTGACGCATGAGGTGCACCCCGATTATGTGAAGCTGCTCTCCGGCAACGCGGCGAGCCGCCCCGCCAGGCTGGAGATCCAGGCGCGGAGCCGGACCTTCGCGGGCGAGCGCCGCTATCCCAAGGGCTCCAAATCGCCCGACCCGGAAAGCTTCATGACGGACGAGCAACTGATCGCGAAGTTCCTCCGCAACGCGGACGGCATCCTGCCCCGCGCCAATGCGGAGCGCATCGTGGAGCTGACGATGGATATGGCGAATGTCGCGGACGTGGGCGAAATCATGCGCCTGACCGCGCCCATGGCCCAGGCCGCGGTCGGACGATCGGAAGCGGCCACGGCATAAACCGCACATCCGTTCCCGAGCGGCCCTCGGGAAAGGATGCGCGATAGCCCTTCGAGAAGGCCCTCCATCGCGGCGCTCGTTCCAGCGCGCAAACGCTCAGGCCATCCCCGCGCCTGCATCGCCTGCCGCTCGTCGGCGCCCAGCTCGATCTCCGCGTCCGCCCCGTGAATCACAAGGCGGAGCGGTGCGCCGCAGGAAACCTTTCAGCGCATTGTCCTCCCAAGCTCGTGCCGAGAAGGCTTGCGGTGAGCGGTCCTTGGACCACCGGCCCGCGATAGCCCTCCTGCCCGGCGCCATGGGGCAGGATTCCCGTCGCGCCCGGCCGGATCGGCCTTGCCCCTTTCGGATGTGATCCATGAAGGCCGTAGGGGCGCGTCCTCCCCTGATTGCCGATCCCGGTCAAAAACAGCTTGCATAATAATATATAATACATAAAATGTTCGCGATGAAGCTGGAATGGAGGGAGCGCTGATGCGGCCGATGCGATCGATCTTGTTCGTTCCGGGGCACCGGGAGGGGTGGGCGATGAAGGCGCTCGCGGCCGGTGTGGACGGCGTGATCCTCGATCTGGAGGATTCCGTGCCTGAAGCACAGAAAGCGGAAGCGCGCGGCGTGGTTGTCGCGTCGATCCGCCAGCTCGCGGCGGCGGAGCGCCGGATCGGCATCTATGTCCGGCTCAACGCGCTGGAAACCGGGATGACCGGCGACGATGTGGAGCAGGTCGCGATCGAGGGGCTGGACGGCGTCGTGCTGCCCAAATCCTATGGCCCGGAAGACGTGATCCGCCTCGATGCGCTCGTAACCCATTATGAGCGGCGCAACGGCGTGGCGGCGGGGGCGATCGAGTTCCTGCTCTCACTGGAAACCGCGCAGGCCTATGCCCGGTGCGAGGCGATGATCGCCGCCAGCCCGCGCGTGGCGACGCTGTTTCCCGGCACCGCGCGCGATGCGGACGTCTCGCGATCGATCGGCTTCGAGTTCACGCCCGGCGGGATGGAGACGCTCTACCTGCGCAGCCACGCGGTGCTGGCGACGCGGGCGGCGGGGCTGGAGTTCCCGATCGTCGGCGTGTGGCAGGACCTCAACGACCCGGAAGGCGCGCGCCGCTTCGCGATCCAGAACCGGCAGCTCGGCTTCCGGGGGCAGGTGCTGATCCACCCTTCCCATATCGCGATGTGCAACGAGATCTACGCGCCGTCCGCGCAGGAGGTCGTCTTCTACAGGGGCATGATCGCGGCGTTCGAGGCGGCCGAGGCCGATGGGCGCGCTGCCACGACCTACGAAGGGCATCACATCGATTACGCTCACGTCAAAACTGCCCGCGAAGTCCTGAAGATGCATGAATTGTACAGCAACATCGGTGGTTGAAAGGATCTGATATGCCCGGTCTTTATTTTGAACAACTCGAGCCCGGCCTTGTCGTCGAACATTCCATTCGCCGTACGGTGAGCGAATACGACAATACATTGTTCTCCGCGATCACGCACAACCTCGCGCCGCTTCATCTGGACGAGGAATATTCAAAGACGACCATGTGGGGGCAGCGGCTGGTGAACAGCATGTTCACGCTCGGCCTGGTCTGCGGCATCGTCGTGGGGGAAACGACGCAGGGCACCACGCTGGGCAATCTCGGCTTCGGGGAGATCACCTTCCCCAAGCCGGTGTTCTTCGGCGACACCGTGCGTGTTCGCACCGAAGTGGTCGATCGCCGTGAATCGAAGAGCTATCCCAATGCCGGGATCGTCACCTTCCGCCATATCGGCCTGAACCAGCGCGACGAGATCGTCGTCGATTGCGTGCGGCGCGGGATGATGCTGAAGATGCCCGTCGGCGAGAAGGCGGCCGCCTGATGCGCCTGGGCCGGCTCTCGTTCGGCGGCGCGGAGGGTGCGGTCTGGCGCCCTTCCGCGGCGGATATGGAACGGAGCCGGCTGGCGAAAGCGATGCGCCGCTGGGGCTTCGAAGGCGACCTGCCGGCGCTCCACGCCGCATCGGTGCGCGATCCTGAATGGTTCTGGCGGGCGGCGGCGGATGATCTGGGCGTCCCGCTGAAGGGAGAGGCGCGGGCCGTGCGCGACGAATCCGGCGGGCGGCCTTTCCCGCGCTGGTTTCCGGGCGCGCGGCTCAACGTGGCGGAAGCCTGCGTCGAACGTCACGCGGCCGATCCCGACCGGCGATCGCGCGCGGCGGTGGTGTTCGAGGGTGACGGCGGCGCGCGGCGCGCTTTGTCCTTCGCCGAACTCAAGGCGGAGGTCGATCTCTTCGCGGGCGCGCTCAAGCGGCTCGGCGTCGCGGCCGGGGACCGCGTGGCGCTGTTCATGCCGCCATTGCCGGAAGCGGCCGTCGCGATCCTTGCCAGCGCGAAGATCGGGGCGATCGTGGTGCCGGCCTTCTCCGGCTATGGCAGCGAGCTGCTCGGCACGCGCCTCTCCGCGTCCGGGGCGTCGGTGCTGGTGGTGGCGGATAGCACCACGCGGCGCGGCAAGCCCGTGCCGATGAAGGCGATCGCGGACGGCGCCGCCGCGCTTGCGCCGACGCTCAGGCACATGATCGTCCTGACCCATTCCGGCGAGGATGTGCCGATGACCGCGGGGCGGGATTTCCGCTGGGACGACCTGCGGCGAGGGGAGCCGGATCGCGATCCCCCGCTGCCGCTCGATCCCAATCATCCGCTGTTCATCATCTACACCTCGGGCACGACCGGCGCGCCCAAGGGCATCGTTCATTCGCATATCGGCTATCTGCTGAAATCCGGGCTGGATTTCGGCTATGCCTTCGATCTCCAGGATGACGACGTCCTGGGGTGGATCACCGACATGGGCTGGATGCTGGGGCCGCTGATGGTGGTCGGCGCGTTGCAGTTCGGCACGACGATCGTGATGGTGGAGGGGCTGCCCGATCATCCCGGCACCGACCGGCTGTGGCGGATCGTCGAGCGGAACGGGGTGACGTTGCTCGGCATCGCGCCGACGGCCGCGCGCGGGCTGCGCGCAAAGATGGGGGAGGTGCCGCCGGCTGCCGATCTCTCCACCCTGCGCGCCTTCGCCTCCACCGGCGAGGCGTGGGACATGCCGACCTGGCACTGGCTGTTCGGAACGATCGGCGGCGGGCGCCTGCCGATCCTCAATTATTCCGGCGGCACGGAAACCGGCGGCGGCATCCTTTCCTGCTACACGATCGCGCCGCAATCGCCGGGCTCGTTCAGCGGCCCGCTGCCCGGCATGGCGGTCGAGGTGCTCGACGCCGAAGGCGCGCCGACGGACGGGATCGGCGAGCTCGCGCTGCTGAACACCTGGCCGGGCATGACCCATGGCTTCCGGGGCGACGACGCGCGCTATCTGGAGACCTATTGGAGCCGCTGGCCGGACGTGTGGGTCCATGGCGATCTCGCGAGCGTCGACGGCGACGGATATTGGCATATCCACGGCCGGTCCGACGACACGCTGAAGATCGGCGGGCGGCGGGTCGGCCCGGCGGAGATCGAATCCGCCTTCGTCGGCATCCATGGCGTGGCCGAGGCGGCGGTGGTCGGCGTGCCCGATGCGATGCGCGGCCAGCGCATCGTCGCGTTCGTCCAGATGCGCGACGATGCCGTCGGAGCGTCGGCGGAGGCGCTGGGCGCAGCGATCCTCGCGGCGGTCGGCAAGGGCATGGCGCCGTCCGAAATCCATATCGTCCCCGCGCTGCCCAAGACGCGCAACGGGAAGATCATGCGCCGGCTGATCCGCGCCCGCTATCTCGGCGAGCCGGCCGGTGACCTTTCCGCCCTGGACCCGATGACGCCGCTGGAGAACATCCCGCGCGCGGACGGCGCGGATATCGGATCGACTGAATCGAGTGGGAGAACGGCGAGATGTTGAATTCCGGCGATATTGCCCTGATCCGCGCCAATGCGCGCAAGCTGGCGGATCAGTTCACCGACGATTACTGGCTGGAGGCCGATACCCACAAGAGATACCCCGTGGAGTTCGTGCAGGCCTTTGCCGAGCAGGGCTGGCTCGGCGTGCTGATGCCGGAGCAATATGGCGGCATGGGGTTGGGGATGACCGAGGCGTCGGTGATCCTGCACGAGATCGCGGCCTCCGGCGGCGGGGCCAGCGGCGCATCGGCGTTCCATTATTACGTGTTTCCGCCCGGCCCGATCATCCACCACGGATCGGAGGAGATGAAGGCGAAATACCTGCCGCTGCTCGCCAGCGGCAAGATGAAGATGTGCTTCGGCGTGACGGAGCCGGATTGCGGCGTGGACACGTCCCGCATCAAGACCTTCGCGAAGCGCGAGAACGGCCGCTGGGTCATCAACGGCCGGAAGGTATGGATTTCGAACGCGCAGAATGCGGACCGCATCCTGCTGCTCACCCGCACCGCGCCGCGCGACGACAAGCGCCCGTTCGACGGCGTGACGCTGTTCTTCTGCAATCTCGATCGTGCGCGCGTGCAGATCACGCCGATCGAGAAGCTCGCGCGCAACTGCATCGATTCGAACGAGCTGCTGATCGAGAATCTGGAAGCGGGCGACGAGGATATCGTCGGCGAGGTGGGCAAGGGCTTCAAATGCCTGCTCGACGGCCTGAATCCGGAACGGATCGCGGTGGCATTCGAACAGATCGGCACGGGCCGCGCGGCGCTGGCCAAGGCGGTGCGATATGCCAGGGATCGCGTGGTGTTCGATCGCCCGATCGGGAAGAACCAGGCGATCGCGCATCCGCTGGCGGATTCCTGGATACGGCTCACCTCCGCGGAGATGATGGCGGAAAAGGCCGCCGCGCTGTTCGACCAGAAGCTGCCGTGCGGGGCGGAGGCCAATGCCGCCAAGTTCCTCGGCACCGAGGCGTCTTTCCAGGCGTGCGACCGCGCTATGCAGACGCTGGGCGGCTATTGCTACGCCAAGGAATATCACGTCGAGCGCTACTGGCGGGAATCGCGGCTGCTGAAGATCGCGCCGATCAGCCAGGAGATGATCCTCAACCACATCTCCACGCAGATCCTGGGCCTCCCGAAATCCTATTGAGCGCCACAGACACACAAGGATTCCCGCGACATGACCGATCTCTACAAGGATTTCCCGTTCCGCTTCGAGCGCGGGGAGGACGGGGTGCTCGAAATGGTGTTCGACGGCCCCAACCTGAACGCGGTGACGGCGGAGGTGCACCGCGAATTGCCGAAGGTGTGGCCGGTGATCGACGATGATCCCGACGTCCGCGTCGTGCTGGTGCGCGGCGAGGGCCGGGCCTTTTCGGCCGGCGGCAGCTTCGACCTGATCGACGACCAGATCGCGAGCCATGCCGTGAAGATGCGCGTGCTGCGCGAGACGCGCGATCTCGTCTACAACATGATCAATTTCTCCAAGCCGGTCGTGTCGGCGATCCATGGCCCGGCCGTGGGGGCGGGGCTGATCGTGGCGATCCTGTCCGACATCCAGATCGCCGCGAAGAGCGCCCGTATCCTCGACGGGCACACCCGGCTCGGCGTCGCGGCGGGCGATCATGCGGCGATGGTGTGGCCGCTGCTGTGCGGCATGTCCAAGGCGAAATATTATCTGCTGACCTGCGACGCGCTGAGCGGTGAGGAAGCCGAGCGGATCGGCCTCGTCTCCATGTGCGCGGAGGATGACGCGTTGCTGGAAACCGCCCGAAAATGCGCGCGCAAGCTGGGCGTCGGCGCGCAGGAAGCGCAGCAATATACCAAGCATTCGCTCAACAACTGGTATCGCCAGAACATCTCGATCTTCGAGGCGTCGCTGGGCTACGAGTTCCTCGGATTCGGCGGCCCGGAGGTGATCGAGGGCGTCAATTCGCACCGCGAGAAGCGCAAGCCGAAGTTCGTATAGGTCGCGCGGGGAAGGCGGTGCAGGAATGAACGCAGACGATGCCGGCGCGGAGAGCCGGTCCGCGAGCGCCGTGCTGGGCGAGATCGAGGGCGCCTTCGCCATGGCGGTCGATCGCGTGGCCACGCTCTGCGCGAGCGGCGGAAAGCTCGATCCCCGGCTGCTCGATGCGCACCAATGGGTGACGTATGAGCTGGCGCTCGCCCATGCCGAGCTGCTGGCGGCGCGCACGACGCTGGCGTCGGCGGGCCGCGCCACGCCGCAGGATGTGGCGCTCGGCCTCGCATTCACGGCATGGGCGAGCGCCAGCTCATACGTCACCCATTGGTG
>JASGGR010000006.1:0-41026 GCA_047602705.1 Sphingomonas bacterium
CTCGGGCTTCACCCACCGCCAGACGCTCGCCGGCGTCGTCCGCTTCAACGCGCCCGAGCTGCACGAGGTCGCCGCCCGCGTCACGCAGGCCGGCGCGCACGCGCTCGCCGCCGAGGCCGCGCATCTGGAGGACCTCACCGCGCAGGCGCTCGCCCGCCGTGAGGAGATCGCCGCCACCGCCGACGCGCTCGCCCGGCTCGACGTAGCCGCCGCCAATGCCGAGCGCGCGGCGGAAGGCGCATGGGCGCGCCCGCATCTGGTCGATCACCCCTGTTTCGAGGTGTCCGGCGGGCGGCATCCGGTGGTCGAGGCGGCGGTGGCGAAGGCGGGCGAGCGCTTCGTCGCCAACGATTGCACGCTCTCCGAAAGCTCGCGGCTGTGGCTGGTGACGGGGCCGAACATGGGCGGCAAGTCCACCTTCCTGCGCCAGAATGCGCTGATCGCGGTGCTGGCGCAGGCGGGATGCTACGTCCCCGCGAGCAAGGCGACGCTCGGGCTGGTCGATCGCCTGTTCAGCCGCGTCGGCGCGTCGGACAATCTCGCGCGCGGGCGCTCCACCTTCATGGTCGAGATGGTGGAGACGGCCGCGATCCTCGCGCAGGCCACCCCGCGCAGCTTCGTGATCCTCGACGAGGTGGGGCGCGGCACCTCCACCTATGACGGCCTCGCCATCGCCTGGGCGGTGGTGGAGGCGATCCACGAGGACAATCGCTGCCGCTGCCTCTTCGCGACGCATTACCACGAGCTGACGCGGCTCGCAGAGCGCTGCGACGCGCTCACCCTCCACAACGTCCGCGCGCGCGAGTGGAAGGGCGAGCTGGTGCTGCTGCACGAGGTGGCCGAAGGCCCCGCCGACCGCAGCTACGGCCTCGCGGTGGCGCGGCTGGCGGGCATGCCCCCGGCGACGGTCGCGCGCGCCAGGGCGGTGCTGGCGAAACTGGAGGCCGGGCGGCAGAAGACGGGCGGCCTTGCCGCCGGTCTGGACGACCTCCCCCTGTTCGCCGCCGTGGCGCCGGTGGAGCAGGACGAGACGGACGCGATCCGCCGCGAAGTGGAGGGCCTCGACGTGGACGCCCTCACCCCGCGCGAGGCGCTGGAGACGCTCTACCGGCTGAAGGCGCTGGCGCGGGAGGGGTGATCCGCTCGCCAGTGATAGGTCATGTCCGGCATCTTCTCTTCGTTGCGTTCGCCATCTGTCATTTCCTCGATAACGAAGCCGTGTCTTTCGTAGAAAGCCCGCGCGTTGGCGTTCGACTGGAAGGTATATAGACGCAACTCATCCTGCTCCTTCTGCGCGAACGTCAGGAGCCGGGTGCCGATGCCGCGCCGGTGGAAATCGGGATGGACATAGAGATGGTCTATCCACCCAGGAAGCAGCGCGATGAAGCCGACAAGCGTATCCCCGTGGAACGCACCCCAGACGGCGTCTTTCGGGATGACTTCATCCCGGTAGAAGGCCAGATATTCCGCTCTGGAATGGAGGGAGGTGTCGTATCCCGGTATCAGCGCGCCCGCGACACGATGGATGTCAGCCGCCTCACCCGCCTGTCCGGCGGCCAATCTTCGGATAGCGATCACGTCCGCTCCTATAATGATTATATAATTCAATCACCTGAATCTAAATTGCCGTAGCCGGTCGAGACATGATTATGTGTGAACTTTGCGCGCTTTACCCCACCCCGAACGGCACCACGCAATTCGCCTGCGTATGCCCGATCTCCACGCGGCCGAGGAACGGCACGCCCATGTCGCGGCACCAGCGGCGGATCATCGTGTCGAGCGGCTCGTTCCATGGCGGGTCGTTCTCCTGCACGTCGCTCACCGCGCCGAGCCGCACGCCGGCGATGCCGCGTAACTGCGTCGCGTTCGCCATGGTGAACAGCATCCGGTCGATATTGTAGAGCGGTTCGGAGACTTCCTCGATCAGCAGCACATGGTCCGCCAGATCGGGCAGCCACGGCGTGCCGATCAGGCTGTTGAGGATCGCGAGGTTGAACGCCACCGAGGGCCTGCCGCCCAGCCCCGGCTCCAGCCCCTGCCGATCCCCCGTCAGCCAGCCGAGCGTGCGGGCGATCGTGCGGTCGCCGCCGTCGCGCATCACGTCGATCGGCATCGGCCCGTGCGCCGGCCGCCCGATGCGCCGGGCGTAGAGCGCGGCGAGCATGAAGCCCATGTCCGAATAGCCGACATAGGCCTTGGCCTTCGCTGCGGCCGAAAGCTGCGGCATCGCCCGCGCGAGGATGCGGTTCGAGCCATAGCCGCCGCGCGCGAACCAGATCGCGTCGAAGCCCGCATCGTTGGCGAATTCCAGGAACGCCGCCGCGCGCCGTTCGTCCGGCCCGGCGAAATGGCCGCCGTCGCTCTCGAAACATTGCGGGTGGAAGATCAGGTCCACCGCCGGATAGGCGATCGCGGCAAAGGCCGCCGCGCGCTCGGCCGCGAGGCGATCGAGCGTCTTGGCCGGAGCAACGATCCCGATACGCAACGTCGATCCCCCGGTTGAGCCTGTCCCAAAAGCGCGATAGCGCCATGGGATGGACAACGGCAACCTCGCAAACGCCCGCTACTTCCTCGTCGGCATCGGCGGATCGGGGATGATGCCGCTGGCGATGATCCTCGCCGGGCGCGGGGCGATCGTGGCGGGATCGGACCGCGCGCTCGATCAGGGGCGCGTGCCGGCCAAGTTCGACGCGCTGAAGGCGATGGGCATCGCGCTCCACCCGCAGGACGGCTCCGGCATCGCATCGCCGGAGCAGATCGTCGTCGCCTCGGCGGCGGTGGAGGCGAGCGTGCCGGATATCGTCGCGGCGGAGCGGCTCAGCTGCCCGCGCCTGTCGCGCGCGGAGCTGAACGCGCGGCTGTTCAACGCCAGCCGGCTGCCGATCGGCGTGGCGGGCACTTCGGGCAAGTCCACCGTCACCGGCATGATCGCGACGATCCTCGCCACGGCGGGCCTCGACCCCACGGTGATGAACGGTGCGGTGATGAAGGACTTCGCCTCGCCCGACCGCCCCTTCGCCAGCGCGCTCGTCGGCGCGGGCGACGCCTATCTGAGCGAGGTGGACGAGAGCGACGGCTCGATCGCGCTCTACGCCCCGCGCGTGGCGGTGCTGAACAACGTCAGCCTCGATCACAAGTCGCTGGAGGAATTGAACCGGCTGTTCGGGGATTTCATCGGCAAGGCGGCCCATGCGATCGTCAACGCCGACAACACCGATGCCGCGACGCTGGCGCTCGCTTTGCCGCGCGACCGCGTGACCAGCTTCGCGATCGACCGCGACGCCGATCTGCGCGCGGAAGATATCGCGGAGGAGCCGTTCGCCGCCGCCTTCACCCTGCGCGGGCATCGCGTGAAGCTGTCGGTGCCGGGGCGGCACAATGTGGCGAACGCGCTGGCGGCGATCGGCGCGGCGCTGGCGGCGGGCGTGACGCTGGAGCAGGCGGTCGCGGGCGTCGAGCACTTCACCGGCCTGCGCCGCCGCTTCGACCTCGTGGGACAGGCGGCGGGCGTGTCGGTGATCGACGATTTCGGGCACAACCCGGACAAGATCGCCGCCACGCTCGATACGCTCCACGCCTTTCCGGGGCGGCTGCTCGTGCTGTTCCAGCCGCACGGCTACGGCCCGCTCAAGGTGATGCGGCGCGAGCTTGTGGCGATGTTCGCGGAGAAGCTCGCGCAGGGCGACCGGCTGGTGCTGCCCGATCCGGTCTATCAGGGCGGCACCGTCAGCCGCGAGGTGACGAGCGCCGATATCGTGCGCGACATCGCGATCGCGGGCGCGGACGCGCGCCACGTCCCCGATCGCGAGGCGGCGGCGGCGGCGCTGGTGGCGGAGGCGCGCGCGGGCGACCGCATCGTGATGATGGGCGCGCGCGACGACACCCTTCCGCTGCTCGCTGCGAAGATGGTGGAGATGCTTGGCGCACGGTGAAGTCCTCACCGTCATGCCGGGCCTGATCCGGCATGACGTTCATTCGGGGGGCGGACTGGCGCTTCCGCCCGCCCGCGCCTAAATCCCCGCACATGCGTCCCCGTCTCGCTTTCCGCCATACGCCGGGCAATGGCCCGACGATCATCTTCCTCCCCGGCTACGCCTCCGACATGGAGGGCACCAAGGCGCTCGCGCTGGAGCAATGGGCGCGCGGCGAGGGCCGCGCCTTCCTGCGCTTCGATTATGGCGGCTGCGGCGCGAGCGAGGGCGCGTTCGAGGAACAGTCCTTCGCCGACTGGCGTGACGATGCGCTCGCGATGATCGACGAGGTGGCGCAAGGCCCGGTGGTGCTGGTCGGCTCCTCGATGGGCGGATGGATCATGCTCTCGGCGGCGAAATCACGGCCGGAGCGCGTGATCGGCTGCGTCGGCATCGCGCCCGCGCCGGACTTCACCGACTGGGGCTTCTCCACCGAGGAAAAGATGCGGCTGCTGCAGGAAGGCCGCATCACCCGCGCCAATCCCTACGGCCCGGAACCCACCGTCTATACCAGCCGCTTCTGGCAATCGGGCGAGGCCAACCGGCTGATGTTCGGGGAGATCGCCGTCGATTGCCCGGTGCGGCTGGTGCAGGGCCAGCGCGACCCGGACGTGCCGTGGCACCGCGCCGGGCGGCTCGCGGAGCTGATCCGTTCAGCCGATGTGCAGACGTGGCTCATCAAGGACGGCGATCACCGCCTGTCGCGCGATTCCGATATCGCGCTCATCATCCGCGCGGTGGAGGATGAGTTGCGATGATCCCCTTGCTCGCGCTGCTGCTCGCCGCGACGATCCGGCGCAGCCGCATCGCCGCCCGCGCCGATCCGGCGGAGGCCGAGCGGCGGCGGCCGTCGCTCGCAGCGCGGCGGGCCGCCAATGCCTCGGCATCGCGCCACCGGGCAGCCGCTTCGGCGAGGCGGCGGTGGCGTTCGGGATGCCGCCCACTCGCGGAGCCGCGAAGGACAGCGCCGCGACCTATTGGGCGCAGTCCGGCAACGCCGGCTCGCTGGCGATCCGGCGAAGGCGCGCGCGCGCTGGATGCCGCGCTGGCGGCGGGGACATTGCCGATCTGAACGCGGCGAGGCGATCTCGATCGCGCCCGCGCGCTGGTCGCCACCGGGGACCTGAAGGGCGCGCGCGACGATCTGGACAGGCGACGCGGATGGCGACATCCGTGGCCTGGCTGCTGTCGGCGACGCTCGCGCGGCGGATGAACGACCTGCCGCGCGCGAAGGCCGATATCGCCGAGGCGTGAAGCCGCCTCCGACGACGCGCAGGTGCAGCTCGAAGCGGGGAAATCGCCGCCCTCTCCGGCGACGCGGCCAGGCAAGGGCGGCATGGACGAACGCGCAACGCATCGCGCCCGCCGCCCCGGCGGGGATTGCCGCGGCACAGGCGCTGGCGCAATTCACGGAAAGCGGGAGCAGGATGAAATATCTCCACACGATGATCCGCGTGACGGACCCGGACAAGACGATCGCCTTCCTCGAATTGCTCGGCCTGAAGGAAATGCGGCGGATGGAGAGCGAGGCCGGGCGCTTCACCCTGATCTTCCTCGCCGCGCCGGAGGATATCGTCGCCGGCAGCGACCGCGCGGATGCGGAGGTGGAACTCACGTACAACTGGCCGGCCGAGGGGCAGCCGGCGGAAACCTACACCGGCGGGCGCAATTTCGGGCACCTCGCCTATCGCGTGGATAATATCTACGAGACATGCCAGCGGCTGATGGACGCCGGCGTCACGATCAACCGCCCGCCGCGCGACGGCCATATGGCCTTCGTCCGCACGCCGGACGGCATCTCGATCGAGCTGCTGCAGGATGGCGTGCTGCCCCCGCAGGAGCCATGGGCCTCGATGCCGAACACCGGGAACTGGTGAGATGAGCGCAGCGCACGCCGATTTCTTCGCATCGATCGGCGCGCGCTGGCCGGTGATCCAGGCCCCGATGGCGGGCTTCGGCGATGCAGGCCTCGCGATAGCCGCGATCCGGGGCGGCGGGGTCGGCTCGCTCGCGGGCGCGATGTTCGCGCCCGATCGCCTGCTGACGGAGGCGGCGGCGGTGCGCGCGGCGGCTCCGGGGCCGCTCAACCTCAATTTCTTCTGCCATAAGCCGCCGGAAGCGACGGACGATGCGGCATGGCGCGCGACGCTCGCGCCCCTCTACGCGGCGGAGGGCGTGACGGCGGACGGCCCTGCCCCGCCACCGCGCCGCCCGTTCGATGCCGACGCGGCGCGGGTGGTGGAGGAAGCGCGGCCGGAAATCGTGAGCTTCCACTTCGGCCTCCCCGCCCCGGACCTGCTCGCCCGCGTGCGCGCCAGCGGCGCACGGATCGTCGGCAACGCCACCAATGTCGCGGAGGCGCTGTATCTGGCCGGGGCGGGCTGCGACGCGATCATCGCCCAAGGCTGTGAAGCCGGCGGCCATGCCGGCTATTTCCTCGATGGGCATCACCCGATCGGCACCTTCTCGCTCGTGCCGCGCATCGTGGACGCGGTGGACGTGCCGGTGATCGCGGCGGGCGGCATATCCGATGCGCGCGGCGCGGCGGCGGCGATCGCGCTCGGCGCGAGCGGCGTGCAGGCGGGCACCGCCTTCCTCATGACGGAGGAAAGCCTCGCCAGCGACATTCACCGCGCCGCGCTGGCGGGCAAGGGCAATGGCGACAGCGTGTTCACCAACCTTTTCTCCGGCCGCCTCGCGCGCGGCCTGCCCAACCGGCTGATCGAGACGCTGGGCGCGGTGAGCGACGCCGCGCCGCCCTTCCCGCTCGCCGGCGCGGCCCTCGCGCCGCTCCGCGCGAAGGCGGAGAGCGAGGGGCGCGGGGATTATTCCCCGCTCTGGGCCGGGCAGTCCGCGCCTTTGGCCCATGCCCGCCATGCGGCGGAACTCACCGGGATATTAGGCGCAGCCGCGCTCTCCGCACGAAGGAGCCAGACATGACACTCGAAGTAATCCGCGTCCCCATGTTCAGCGACAATTACGGCTGGCTGGTCCACGACCCCGACAGCGGGGAGACGATGACGGTCGACCCCGGCGAGGCGCAGCCGGTGCTCGATGCGGCCGCCGCGCGCGGCTGGCGGATCGGGCAGGTGTGGAACACGCACTGGCACCCGGATCATGTCGGCGGCAACGGCGCGGTCGTCGCCGCCACCGGCGCGACCGTCACCGGGCCGGAGGCGGAGCGCGCGAAGATCGGCCATCTCGATCGCGGCGTGGCCGAGGGCGACACGGTGATGCTGGGCCGGCATCGCGCCGTCGTGATGGAGGTGCCGGGCCATACGGCGGGGCATATCGCCTTCCATCTGCCCGACGACGGGCTGATCTTCACCGGCGACACGCTGTTCGCCATGGGCTGCGGGCGATTGTTCGAGGGCGATGCGCGGCAGATGTTCGGCAACATGCGCCGCCTCGCCGCCCTTCCGCCCGAGACGCGCGTCTATTGCGCGCATGAATATACCCAGTCGAACGGCCGCTACGCGCTCGTCGCCGAGCCGGACAATGCGGCGATCGCCGCGCGCATGAAGCAGGTGGACGCCGCCCGCGCCGCCGGGGAGGCCACCGTGCCCACCACCATCGCGCTGGAGCTGGAGACGAATCCCTTCCTGCGCGCTCCCGATGCCGGGACGCTCGCGGAACGGCGACGCGCGAAGGATGAATTCCGCGGCTGATCTTCCTATATCCGCGCTGCGGGAGAATAAGGAGTTGTTGCGATGCGTTTGATCCTCGTTCCGCTGGTTGCAGCCGCCCTCGGCGCGGGCGCGGTGGCGGCCGCCTCCTCTTCGTCGCGGGCCGATCGCGCCGCCGCCGAAAGCGCGGCGTTCGACAAGGAGGTGAAGGGCCTCACCCCCGGCAAGCCGCAGGATTGCATCGACACGCGCTTCCAGCAGTCGTCGCTGAAGGCGATCGGGTCGAAGCTGATCTATCGGGTCAGCCCGAAGCTGGTCTACGTCAACCAGACGACGGGCGGCTGCGAAGCGGTTGCGCGGGGCGACGCGCTCATCACGCGGCAATATTCCACGCAGGTGTGCCGCGGCGATATCGCGCGGACGCGGGACATGACGGCGCATATCGAGACGGGAAGCTGCTCGCTGGGCAGCTTCACCCCCTATCGCGCGCAATGAGGCGTAACGGGAGAGGCCCGGCCTCTCCCGCGCTTTCCGGGTCCCGGGGGGCCGGACCCTAGGACCGATCGACATTCGGACTTCGCCGCGTTTCCTTCATCGTCATGCCGGGCTTGACCCGGCATCCAGAGCCGCAAACGTCATCGCTCTTCACTCTGGATGCCGGGTCAAGCCCGGCATGACGTGAAAATGGCAACCGTAACCAGCCCTCCGGGCCTGAATGTCGATCCGTCCTAGCGCAGCTCCATGCCCGCGAGGTCGCCCGCCTTCCGCCATTCGTCGAGGATGCGGAAGAAGGCCACCGAACCCTTGCCATAGGAGCTGAAGCTCGCCGCGAGCGGGCTGAGCTTGCCCTCGCCATTGTAATAGCCGGGCGTGCATTCCTCCATGAACTTGCGGCGATCGAGCACCGCGTCCAGGATTTCCTGCGTCCAGCCCTCCTCGGCCTCCTCGCTCGGCTCCACGCGGGTCTTCTGCCGCTCCAGCGCCTGCGCGATGACGTAAGCGGCATGCTGGGCCTGCTCCGCGAGCGCGTGCGGATAATTGGCCGTGAAGCCCGACTGGACGGTGGAGAAGATGAAGCAATTGGGGAAGCCGTTCACCGTCATCCCGTGCAGGGATTTCGCGCCGGTCGCCCATTTCTCCTCCAGCGTGCGCCCGCCGGCGCCGCGAATCTCATAGCCCGCGCGCCGCGCATAGCTGGTGCCGACCTCGAAGCCGGTGGCGAAGATCAGGCAATCGAGCGGATATTCCCGCCCCTCCACCACCACGCCCTTTTCGGTGATCCGCTCCACGCCCTTGCCGTCGGTATCGACCAGATGGACGTTCGGCCTGTTGAACGCCGGCAGATAATCGTCATGGAAGCACGGGCGCTTGCAGAACTGGTTGTAATAGGGCTTCAGCGCCGCCGCCGTCGCATCATCGCCGACGATCGAATCGACCCGCGCGCGGATCGATTCCATCTTCTGGAAATCGGCGAGCTGCACCAGCTCGGACGGATCGCCCTCCTTCCCCTCCCTGGCCGCGCGCATCCGCGCGATCACGCCCAGGTTGCGGATGATGTCGGTCCAGCCGTCCGCCACCAGATCCTCGTCCGCCCAGCCGCCGGAAACGAGGATGTTGAAATTCTCCATGCGATGCTGGTGCCAGCCGGGCTGAAGCTCGCCGGCCCAATTGGGGTCGGTCGGCCGGTCGCCGCGCACGTCGATCGAGGACGGGGTGCGCTGGAAGACGTAAAGTTCCTTCGCCCCGGCCGCCAGATGCGGCACCGCTTGCACCGCCGTCGCGCCGGTGCCGATGATGCCCACCACCTTGTCGTGCAGCCGATCCAGCCCGCCGGTCGAATCCCCGCCGGTATAATCGTAATCCCAGCGGCTGGTGTGGAAGGTGTGGCCGGCGAAATCTTCTATGCCGGGGATGCCGGGCAGCTTCGGCCGGTGCAGCGGGCCGTTCGCCATCACCACGAAGCGCGCGCGGATCGCATCGCCGCGATTGGTGGACACGATCCAGCGCCGCGCCGCCTCGTCCCACTTCAGGTCCGTCACCTCCGTCTGGAACAGCACGTCGCGATAGAGGTCGTAATGTTCCGCGAGCCGCCGGGTATAGGCGCGGATTTCCGGCCCCTGCGAATATTTCCGCTCCGGCATGAAGCCGGTTTCCTCCAGCAGCGGCAGATAGACGTAGCTTTCGATATCGCAGGCGGCGCCCGGATAACGGTTCCAATACCAGGTGCCGCCGAACTCCCCGCCCTTTTCGATCAGACGGATATCGGCAATCCCGGCATCGCGCAGCCGCGCGCCCGCCAGCAGCCCGCCGAAGCCGCCGCCGATCACCACCACGTCCTTCTCGTCCGTCAGCGGCGCGCGCTCGATCGGCCGGTCGACATAGGGGTCTTCGAGATAATGGGCGAACTTCCCCGCCATCTCGACATATTGCTCGTTCGCGTCGGCGCGCAGGCGCTTGTCGCGCTCCTCGCGATATTTGGCGCGCAGCGCCTTGGGATCGAACGCCAGCGGATCGGCATGCGGCTCGTTGATCGCCTGTGTCTCGATGGTCATGGATTCACTCCGCAGGAAGTAAGTCGCGGCTCCGCCTTGCCGCGGTGCGTGCGCAATTCTGGATTCATCGCGCGCCTTAGTCAATTTTCAAAAACGCGGTATGCGCGTCCATAGGGGAAAATCGCGGCATACGCACCTTTTCCCACGATAAGGAATGGCGCACCGGGCAGACAGGCATCCCGGCCGACCGCACACGCCCCCGGCATCGGCGATGCGGCACGGCTTGCCCGAACCGTATACGTTCGGCTAGCTGCCGCGCAGAAAAACAAACGGGGATTCCTTTATGCGCCTTGCCGCACCTCTACTCGCTCCCGCGCTCGCCATGGCGATCGCGCTGCCGACCTACGCCGCGGAGAAGACGGACAAGGCGCCCAGGGGCGACGCTTCCGAAGCGGCGGCCGCCGCGCCCGACAAAAGCGACAAGGCGGAAGCGAGCGCGACCGAATATTCGGTGTCGCGCCATCGCTCGATCCCCTTCCACGGATCGACGCTGAACTATACGGTGACGCCCGGCACGCTCACCATCCGCAACGACGACGGCGATCCGATCGCCTCGATGTTCTATACCGCTTATGTGCTGGATGCGCCGAAGGGCGGCAAGCCGCGCCCGATCACCTTCATGTATAACGGCGGCCCCGGCTCCTCCTCGATGTGGCTGCACATGGGCAGCTACGGCCCGCTGAAGGTGGACGTGCCGGGCCTCGGCGCGCTGCGCGGCGAGCCGGGTCATCTCGTCGCCAATCAGGATACGATCCTCGACCGCACCGACATAGTGTTCCTCGACGCGATCGGCACCGGCCTGTCGCGCCCGCTCGGCAAGGCGACGGGCAAGGATTTCTGGAGCGTGGACGGCGATCTCGACGCCTTCGCGCGCGGCATCCAGCGCTACCTGACGATCAACAACCGCTGGAACTCGCCGAAATTCCTGCTCGGCGAAAGCTACGGCACCACGCGCACGGGCGGCCTTGCCTATGTGCTCCAGCAGCGCGGCGTGCAGCTCGCGGGCGCGACGATCATGTCGACCGTGCTCAACATCCCCCTGCTGTTCGATCCCTCGGTCGACCAGATGCACGTCAACATCTTCCCGACCTTCGCGGCGACCGCCTGGTATCACAACCGCATCGCCAACAAGCCGGCCGATATCGACGCCTTCGCCAAGCAGGCGCAGGCCTTCGCCACCGGACCTTATGCCGCCGCCCTGTCCAAGGGCGATCGGCTGACACCGGAGGAGCGCACCCAGATGGCGCAGCAGGCGAGCGCCCTGCTCGGCGTCTCGCCCGAATTCCTGCTGCGCACCAACCTCCGCCCTGGGCCGGACCGCTTCCGCAAGGAATTGCTGCGCGACCAGCGCCGCACCGTAGGCCGGCTCGACAGCCGCTTCGACGGCATCGACGTGGACGCCGGCGGCGACAGCCCGGAATTCGACGCCGCCAACGAGGCGATCTCCGGCGCGTTCATCGCCGCGATCAACAATTACCTGTTCAACGATCTCGGCTATCAGACCAGGCTTTCCTATCGCCCGAATTTCTATTCGAGCATCGGCCCGGCCTGGGACTGGAAGCATCGCGCGCCGGGCAACGGCCGCCAGTTCGCCGCCAACACCTCGGTCGATCTCAGCCAGGCGATGCGGCAGAATCCGAAGATGAAGCTGCTGTCGCTCAACGGCTATTACGACATGGCCACCCCGTTCGCGGGCGCGGACTATGATCTCGAGCATATGGAGCTGGACCCGGCGCTCAAGGCCAACATCACCTATAAATATTATCCGTCGGGCCACATGATCTACATCGAGCCCGGCTCGGCCGCGCGGCTGCGGCAGGATATCGACGCCTTCTACGACAGCATCACCCGCTGACGCACATTATCCGGCGCGGCCCGCCGCCGCGCCGGAGGCTTCCCGGGCGGGACGCCGCGCACGCTTGATCCTTCATCGGTTATGGCCTTAAATTGCGAGCGACTCGCAACAAAGGGGCTTGGGCACGATGCTGAGGGTGGCGGCATGGATCGCGGGCGGGATCATGTTGCTCGCGGCGGCGGGCTTCATCGGCCTGCAATTCTGGTTCGCATCCACGGTGCGGCCGGTCGAGCCTTTCAGGCCGAACGAAAGCGAGCTCGAGCAGCTCGCCCTGTACAGCCAGCCGGAAAGCTGGTTCCTCCGGCACCTCAAGGAGCCGCGCGCGGTCGTCGACGGCCAGACGCTCGATCCCAAGCTGCAATATCTCGCCGAGCAGAATCGCGCCGCTTCCGGCGCGGTCCAGCGGCTGGCCCCGCTGATCTTCGCGACACCATGGGGACGCGCCTTCGTGCGGCACGGCATCGACCGCAACTGGCTGCTGCTCACCAGGGTGACGCCCGACATGGCGAGCGTGGAGGATCGCACGATCCCCGGCCGCGGCGGCCCCATCCCGATCCGCATCTATCGCCCCCGCACCGCCGGCGCGGGGCCGCTTCCGGTGCTGGTCTATCATCACGGCGGCGGCTGGATATTCGCCAGCATCACCGCGCTGGATCGCGTGACGCGGCTGATCGCCAACGAGGCCGGCGCGATCGTCGTATCGGTCAATTATCGCCTGGCGCCCGAACACCATTATCCGGCGGCGAGCGACGATGGCGAGGATGCGTTCCTGTGGACGCGCGCCCATGCCGCCTCCCTCGGCGGCGATCCGGCGCGCGTGGGCGTCGGCGGCGACAGCGCGGGCGGCCATGTCGCGATCAACATCGCCCAGCGCCAGCTCCGCGCCGGGCGTCCCCTGCCCGCCGCGATGCTGCTATTCTATCCCGGCGCCGGGCTGCCGCAGCATGACCGTTCATACAGCCTGTTCGGCAAGGGATATGGGCTGGACGCCGCCTTCATCGAATTCATCCTGCCGCGCGTGTTCCCGCAGGTCCGTCCCGATCGGCCGGAGGACGCAGACGAGCTGATGAACCCGGTGAGCGCGAAGGACCTGCGCGGCATGCCGCCCACGATCCTCGCCACGGCGGGCTTCGACATCCTGCGCGATTCCGGGCGGCGCTTCGCCGGGCGCCTGAGCGAGAGCGGCGTGCCGGTCTGGTATGCCAATTATCCGTCGCTGACGCACAGCTTCCTGCAATTCTCCGGCGTGGTGAAGGACGCGGACATGGCCAGCACGCAATCCGCGCGGCTCTACGGCCAGTTGCTCCGCGATCCCGGCAGCATGCCGCCGCCGACACCCTCGATCCGGTAGGATAAGATCGCCGCATCCGCGCGATTGCGGCGGACCGCTCTGGACAGCGCCGCCCCGGCGGCCCATTTTCACGCGCCCGCCCGCAAGAGGATCGACCGACGAACATCACGCTCACCCTTCTCGACCTCGCCGGCACTGTGGCCCTGCTCCTGTGGGGCGTCCATATGGTGCAGACGGGCGTGCAGCGCGCATTGGGCGCGCGGCTGCGTTCGTTCCTCGCGCATCGCCTGCACAATCGCCTGAGCGCCTTCGCCGCCGGCCTTGGCGTGACCGCCCTGCTTCAAAGCAGCACCGCGACCGGGCTGATGGTGACGGGGTTCGCCGCCGAAGGGCTGGTGGCGCTCGCGCCCGGCCTCGCGGTGATGCTGGGCGCCAATGTCGGCACGACGCTGATCGTCCAGCTTCTCGCCTTCGACGTGTCGCTGGTCGCGCCGATCCTGGTGCTGGCGGGCTATCTCCTCCATCGCCGGGCGCGGGCCGGGACGCGCGATTTCGGGCGGGTGTTCATCGGGCTGGGCCTGATCCTGTTCGCGCTGCACCAGTTCCTGATCGTGCTCGCGCCGGTGATGGCCAATCCGCTGATCCGCGAGTTCCTGGCGGCGCTTTCCACCCATATCGTGTTCATCGTCCTGATCGGCATGATGCTCACCTGGGCCGCCCATTCCAGCGTGGCGATCGTGCTGCTCGCCATGTCGCTCGCCGCCAATGGCGCGCTTACGGTGCCGGCCGGCATCGCGCTGGCGCTGGGGGCCAATATCGGCACCGCGATCAACCCGGTGCTGGAGGGCGGCGCGCATGATCCCGTCTCGCGCCGCCTGCCGGTGGGCAATCTGCTCAACCGCATCGCGGGCGTGCTGGCGGTGCTCGCCGTCTATCCCTGGGTGACGCCCTTCGTGACGGGCATCGAGCATGTGCCGGCGCGCGCGATCGCCAATTTCCACACCGGCTTCAACCTCGTGCTGGCGCTGCTGCTGTTTCCGCTGCTCACGCCCTATGCGCGCCTGCTGGAGCGGCTGCTGCCCGCGCGGCCGGAGGAGAGCGCGCCGGATGCGCCGCGCTATCTCCAGCCGGTCGCGGCGGGAACCCCGGTCGCCGTCGCACTGGGCGGCGCGACGCGCGAGGCGCTGCGCCTTTCCGACGTGCTGGAGGAGATGATCGGCGGCCTGCGCGACGCGCTCGCCAACCCCAGCCGCCGGGAGATCGAGGAGACCCGCACGCTCGACGACCGGCTCGATCGGCTGAACCGGGCCATCAAGGAAAACCTGCTCGCGATCGACACCAGCCGGCTGGACGAATCGACCAACGAGAAGCTGGCCCGCATCCTCACCTTCTCGATCAACATGGAGCAGGCGGGCGACCTGATCGATCGCGGCCTGCTCGGCGTCGCGAGCCGGCGGATAAAGCGCGGCGTCGCCTTTTCGAAGCAAGGGACGGCCGATCTGGTGGCGCAGGTCGATCGCCTGCTGGAGACGTTGCGCCAGTCCACCGCCGTGTTCCTGAGTGGCGACGTCGCGGCGGCGCGCGCGCTCGCGTCGGAGAAGGAGGCTTTCCGCCGGCTGGAGGAGGAGGCCACCGCCGCGCATTTCGAGCGCCTGCGTTCCGGCAATGTCGAGACGGTGGAAACCAGCGCGCTCCACCTCGACGCGCTGCGCGACCTGAAGCGGGTCAGCAGCCACCTGATCGAGGCGTCGGCCTATCCGATCCTCAAGAAGCGCGGCGACCTGCTGCCGACGCGGCTGAAGCGGGTCGAGGGCCAGTGATGTCCGCCCGGCGTCTCGCGGAGCCGCTTATGGATCGTGGCGCATGCCGGAAAGCGCGCGCCGGTCGAGGCTGCTCTCGATCGCCTCGTCGGTCACGCGCAGGCCGCCGCTCCATGCGAGCCGGGAGAAGGTCCGCGCATCGTCCTCCGTCCTGACGATCAGGAAGCGCAGCCGGCCGGTGCCGCAATCGGCCAGCGCCCCTTCCACCGTGCCGATCTCGGCCCCGTCGCGCGCGCGCAGCGGCTTGCCGGCGAGCTCATCGGTCGCGAACAGCGCGGCCTCCTCGTCCGACTTCACCTGCTCCACCGCATCGTCGGCGCGGGCGCGGCGGTAGAGCCAGCGCCATGCGCCGAAGATATCGACCACCGCCAGGAAGGCATTGGAGAAGAAAAGCTGCCGCTGCCCGGTGGCATGCCCCACGACACACCACGCGATCGCGCCGACGAGGAACACGACGAAGCCCATCCCGGTGATCCGCGCGCCGAGATTGGCGGCGGTCATCAGCGCGGCAAGGCATGTCGCGGCCAGCGCGACCCAGCCGAGGGCGGCGATCATCTGCCGCAGCCGGGATCGATCGTCATGTCCGCATTCCTCTCCGCCTCGCATCGCCCGCAACTCGCCGGGCGCGTCATGCAAAGAACCGGATAGCCGTCGCGGCGTTCCGCTTGCCCGGAAACGAACTGATGGAGGGCGGCCGGGATGCCGCCCTCCATCATCGGGGCCGACCGGATCGGCAGGCTCAGAAGCGGACGGAAATCCCGCCCGTCAGGCCGCCGCGCCGGTTGCCGGAGAACTCCCCGGTGTAGCTCGCCTGAAGCCGCACGCTGTCGGACAGGTCCAGCGCGACGCCCAGCCCGTAGCGGCCGGTCGTCCGGTCGCGCTCCACGCCGTCGACGGTGATCGTGCCGTCCGCACCGGTGAAGCTGGCCGAAACCCGCGTCGCGCCGTTGTTCAGCATCCGCCGCACGCCGGCCTGGGCATAGGGATGCACGACGATCCCGCCGAGATCGAAGTCGCCCGACAGGGCGAGGCTCGCGTCGCCGAACCAGCTCGCCTTGCTCCCGCCCGAAACGGACAGGCCGAAATCGCCCGCCCCCTGTTCCGCGCCGATCGCCTCGCGCCCGGCGCGGACGTAGGTGACGCCCAGCTTCGGCGTGATCGCCATGGCGCCGAACCGGGCCTGATAATCCGCCGACAGGTCGACCACCCAGCTCGACAGGCCGTAGCGCGATTTTGCGGTCGCATCCGATGCGGCGATGGCGCGCTTCGTCTCGACGGTGCCGGTGTCATGGGCCAGCAGGCCGTGCAACCCGAAGCCTTCGAGGCGGATATCGGCATAGGCGCCGGCGAGCAGGCTGCTCCCCTTCGTCTTCGCGCCCAGATCGCGCAGCGACTGGTTGCTGTCGAGGCCGCCGATGAACAGCCCCAGCCGGGTGCCGTCCTCCAGCCCATAGCCGATGCCGCCGAAGAAGCCGTGGCTGCCGATATGCGCCCGCGACGCGCCGGTCGCCGCCTGTCCCTTCAGGGTGGCGTCGGCGTTCACGAACTGGCCGAAGCTGTAGAGGCCCTTCCCGCCCATGCCGGTCGCGGCGAAGCTCCGCGCGCCGTCAGCGACGATCAGCCCCTTCTCGATGCCGAGCTGGAGCGCGGAGCCATAGGCCTCCGGCGTCAGTTGCGCGAAGGCCGTCCTGTTCGCCCTGCCCTCCGCGTCGATCAGGGTCGGCAGCGCGCCGGTGAACGCCTGCACGCCATAGCCGTTGCGCAGCACCTCATTGGCATAAGCGATGCTGGCGCGGACGTTGCGGGGATAGGCGTCGTCGTTCAGGAACTCGCTCCGAATCTGGAGCGCGTTGCCGCTCTGGACGACGAAGCCGAAGATGTCGCTCGACTTGTTGACCGTGGTGAAACGCCCGGTGATGCCGCCGTCCGCCAGCACGAGGTCCAGCGTCGAGCCGGGCATCTCGTGCAGCACGCCGGTGATGTCCACCGCCGCGCCGTCCGCGATCGTCATCTTCCCCGAAATGTGCAGCAGGTCGCTGACGGTCGGCGATACTTCCAGCAGCAGGTTGGAGCCGGCCGCGAAATTGACGTTGCCGTTCACCGTCATCGTCCCCGGCGAGGCGCCCGGCGACAATGTGCCCGCGACGTTGATGTCCCCGTTGACGATGCCCGCCGAGCCGAAGGTGGCGCCATGCGCCACCTGGATCGTGTTGATCGAGGTGAGCGTCGTGCCGGCCTGGCCGATCAGCCGCCCGCCGGTGATCGCCACATTGTTCCAGCTCGTATCCCCGGCCAGCGACACCACGCCGCCCGCGACGCCCAGTTCCTCGAAGCCGGTGAAGCCGGTGCCGTCATAGACGGTCGGCGCGGCATAGGTGCCCTGCGTGTCGAACACCAGCCGGTCGGTACCCTCGCCACCGTCGCGCGTGCCGCTGATATTGCCGAGGCCGCCGATCACCAGCGTGTCGTTGCCCGCGCCGAGATCGACATTCCCCGCGACCGCGCCATATACCGCCAGCGTGTCGGAGCCGTCGCCGCCCGTCACGTCGGCGGCCAGCGTATAGCCCTGCATCACGTTGACCCTGCCGCCGTTCAGCCGCGCGCCGTTCTCGAACGCAGCGTCGCGATCGATGCGCAGCTCGCCGGCCCCGGAGACTTCGAGCGCCTCGAACCCGGTCTGGTCGAGCGCGCCCAGCAGACGGGTCGTTCCCGCATCCTGCGCCAGCGCCAGCGTGTCGTTGCCCGCGCCGCCGTCGATCCGGCCCGCGACGGTCGCGCCGCTGCCCAGCGTGAAGCGATTGTCCGCGCCGTCGAAGACGATGCCCGCCGCCGAGGCGAGCGTGGTGTTCGCCCCCAGCTCGAAATCGCCGCCGTCGATCGCGACGGATTCGAAGCTGTAGCTGCCGCCGGTCAGCGCCAGCGTGCCCGCGCCTTCCGACACGAGATCCTCGAAAGAGGTGATCTGCGAGGCCACCACCGTGCGGCTGTCGCCGCCGCCGGACTGGACGCGCAGCAGGTCGCGGCCTTCGCCGCCGTTCACCGCGCCCTCGAACTTCACGCCGGCGGCGATCACCAGCTCATTGTCTACGTCGCCGAGGAAATTCACCTGCTGGCCCGCGCCCAGATCGCCAGCGAGCGTCAGCTTCGCGTCGCCGGAGATGTTCGCGATCTCGAAGCCGTACATGCCCTTGATCGTCGAATCCCCGGCAAGGGCGAGGTTCAGCGTATCCGTCCCCGCGCCGCCGTCCAGCGCGCCTTCCAGCAGGCCCGACAGCGTCATGTTGAGCGTATCGTCCCCGCCGCCCAGCGAAACGCCGCCGGTCAGCGCGCCGTCGATCGTGACGGTTTGCGCGCTGTCGTCGCCGATGACGTTGCCGACCGAGCCGTTCGTGCCCGACAGGATCAGGTCAGCGCCCTCCAGCAATTCGAGGTTGCGGTAATCCTGCCCCTTGTCGAGGTTCACCTTCAGCGTGCCGGGGCCATAGGCGCCGAACGAGTTGAAGTTCAGCACCGAACCGGGAATCTTGCCCTCCGCGCCAGCCAGGCGGAAGACGAAGGTGTTGTTGCCAGCGCCGCCGTCGATATCGCCGGTGACGATCCCGCCGGCCAGCGCGACATAGCGGTCATCGCCGTCGCCGAGGTTCAGGTCGCCCTCGATCCGCCCGGAATTGGTGACGACATCGTTGCCCGCGCCCATGTGGACGCTGTTGCCGATCGTGCCGCTGTTGTTGAGCACGTCGTCGCCGCCGCCCATCGCGAGGCCGCCCGCGATCGTGCCGGCATTGTCGATCGCCTCCCGTCCGTCGCCGCCGATGAAGGTATCGACCGCCGCGCCGCCGGCGGAGGATACGGTGTCGCCGGCGTCGATGCTCAGCGCGATATTGTCGATCGCGAGCGATTGCGCGTCGAAATTGCCGAACACCGAAACCTTGCCGGCGCCGGCGGTGTCGTGCAGCCCCATCAGCGCCTCGAAGCCGAGGAACTGGCTCGCGTCGATCCGCTTGACCGTATCGCCGGTCAGATCCACCGCGATCACGTCGAAGCCGTTGCCGCCGTCCGCCGTGCCGGTCAGGCTGCTCCCGCCGCCGAGGATATAGGTGTCGTTGCCCTCGCCGAGCCGCAGGTCGCCCTCCAGCCGGCCATTGTTGCGGAACACGTCGTCGAAATCGCCCAGATCGACATTGCCCTGGATCAGGCCGCGATTGGCGACGGTGTCGATCGTGCCGACGGTATGGATCGCGCCCGCCAGCCGGTGATAGGAATCGGGCACGCCCTGATCCGCGCCGAACAGGGTTTCGGCCTGGCCGCGGATCGTGCCGCCATTGTCCAGCGTGAAGGCTGCCCCCGCATTGTCCTGATCCATCGCGTGGACCGCGCTCGACCCGGCTCCCATCGCCTCGATCGTGCCGCTGTTGGCAAGCTCCCCGCGCGCGTTCGCGCCCGCGAGCGACATGCCGACCGCGACATTGACCAGCGCGTGGTTGTTGTCGGGATTGATCCACGCGCCGCCATTGGCGCTGATCGTGCCGCTGTTGACCAGCGAGGCGGTCGTCCCCGGCTGGTCCGGGCTGACGTCGGCCATGATGCGCACCCCGCTCGCGCCCATGCCGTCGGCGCGGATCGTCCTGCTGTTGACCACGTCGCCCCGCGCGCCTTCCAGCGACACGGCCGTCACGCCCCGGCCGGTGGTTTCCACCAGGCCGTCGTTGCTGAAGCGCAGCTTGTTGTCCCCGTCGCCGATGTCGGTCAGGCGGACGGCGAACTGCTCGTAATCGCCGAAGGATTCGCGCGCGCCGCTGTTGCGGATCGTGCCGGTGTTGACCACGTCGGCGAGCGGCCCGCCCGCGTTCGTCGCGTCGAACTGCATCCCCAGCGCGTAATCATGGTCGGAGGTGGTTTCGATCGTGCCGGCGTTGCGGAACTGGATCGTGGAGATCGGCTGGCCGAATTCGCCGATGTTGAAGAACACGCCGTCCCCGTCCGTCGCGCGGATCAGCCCCTCGTTCACGAAGCCGGTGATGCCGGTGCGGGCATAGACGCCCTTCGTGCTCACCACGTCGCCGCGATTGGTGAAGCGCATGCCGCGCGCCACATTGGCGATATCGCGGATGTAGACGCCATATCCGTCGGCATCGATGTTCGCGGTGTTGACCACCGAGCCGTCGCCCACCAGCATCAGCCCCGCGTCGAGCTTGCCCGCCGCCGCGACCGTCACGGTGGTGTCGCTGCCCGCCGCCTCGATGCCGTGCATCTCGAAGCCGCTGTTGCCGTTGCCGAGAATGTCGTTCGACAGGGTATGCGTCGCGCTCGCGCTGAACGAGCGGCCATAGCCGTCCAGCCCAGCGCCGCCCTCGATCGCGCCGGTCACGCCGTTGGTGGCGCCGGTGTAGAGGAATATGTCCTCCCGGTCGCCCAGGTCGACGTCGCCGGTGATCGTGCCGGAATTGACCACCATGTCGGTGCCGCCGCCGCCCTGATAGGCGATCTGCCGTCCGCCGACCATGCCGCCGGTGATCGTGCCCGCCCGCGTGCCGCCGCCCTTGGAGAAGGTCCAGACCGCGTTGCGCAGCACGGACGTGCCGCGCAGGCTTTCCACCGCCGCGCCGGTGCTGGCGCGGATATCGCCGACATTCTCGATATAATTGTCGCCGCTCACCGCGAGCACCCCGGTGCCGCCGCCGATGATGTTGCCGACGCCGCCGCTTACCGCGCCGGCGCCGGTTTCCGCCTCGGTCAGCCTGTTGTAGAGCTTGCCGCCCTCCAGCCGGACCGCGACGCCTTCCGCCGTGGGGCTGCCATATTGTCCGCCGACGCTGATCTTGGTCGAGTTGAACACGCGGCCCGAGCTGTTGATGAGCGTGACGTCCGGAAAGGCCGCATTGGTCGAATTGACCCAGCTATTGGCGTCGAGGACGATATCGGCCTTGCCGCCGACGATCGCGGTGCCCTCCAGGATCTGCACGCGCGCATTCTTCGTCAACCGCAGCGATTCCGCGTTGCGCACGTCGATCAGCCCGGCGACCACGCTGTCCCCGCCGACATCGGCATCCAGCACCAGCGCCAGCTTGCCGTCGCCGCCGGTGCCCTGATCCTTCGAGGTGGAGCCGGGCAGCACGCGGATCGCCTGCTGCGTCGCATCGGGCTGATCGGACGAATTGACGGAGAAGGTCAGGACGATCGTGCCGTCCCCGGCGAATTGCAGCGGGCCGTGCCGCAGGTTCATCATCGCATTGTTCGGCAGCTTCGCCGGATCGCTCGGGATCGGCGAGCGCGAGCGGTTCTCCAGCGTCAGGACGGTGTCGTTCCCCGACGCCTCATAGACGGTGCCGCCGTCGAACGGCGTGCCGCTCGCCGAATCCGCGCGCACGAACTGCTGCGTCGTATCCGCCTTCGCTTCGGTGAACACGGCGTCGCGCGTCTGGCTGCCGGTGGCGCGCAGCCACACGCTGTCGCGCCCGCCCGCGTCGGTGACGGGGCCGGTGGTCAGCCCGTCGAGATCGAGCACGCCGGTGTCCGCATCGACCCGCGCGATATCCACCACCACGCGATCGTCGCCCGCGCCGAGCGCCACCGCGACGGGCGGCTTCCCCTCCTCCAGGATCACTGTCTGCCCGGCGGTCTGCGCCTGCGCGGCGAAGCCGATCGCCAGCGGCGCGAGCGCGGTGCCGAGCAACAATGCGGCGCGGCGGCCGCCGATGGAAGTGCGCCGGGCGGCGCCCGGAAGGATGCTGCTGTTCATGATTACCCCTGCTTTCTGGTGCGCATCTGCGCGTCGAACCGGGGCGCGCTAAAATGGACCGGGCATGCGCCGCCGCCGCTTTGCGACCGGCCCGGATCATCCGGCGACGAAGCCGGACCGGCGCGTCCGGCGGTCGCCCGCGCAAAAAAAGAGGGCGGCCCGCGAACGGACCGCCCTCGATCGCTCCGAAAGGGGAAGCCCGGAGCGAAACCTTTATCGGCGCGGAAACGCTAGTTGATCTGGTCGATCAGCAGCCGCCATCCCGCGCGATCGCGCCGCCAGATGCGCACGTAATAATGCGCTTGCCCGCCGTCGGTCAGGCTCAGCCGCCCGTAGCTGGCGGCGAGATCGCCCGCCGTCGAGGCGCGGATGCCGAGCGTCTCCGCCCCGCTCACCGGAATGCCCTGATCGGTCCTCACCATGCCCCGGTCCAGGCGGAGGAGATGCCCGTCGGCCGCAAGATGCTCGACCACGGCCCCGGTGCCGCGCGCGACGATCGCCGCGTTGAGCGCGGTGTCCGCATCCGCCGCGCCGGGCATCGGCCGCCCCCTGGCCGGCAGCCCCTGCCGCAGGACCGTCACCGCCACGGGCGCCAGCTCCTGCGGAACGTCGGAGACGGGGGGCAATCCATGGTCGATATACCAGCGCCACTTCCCGTCCGCACCGCGTTCCCAGATGGTCAGGAAGCGGCCGTAGAGCGCCTTGTCCTTCTGGGTGAGACGATACGGCCCGGTCGTGAAGCCGAGATCGCCGGAGCGCGCGATGGCGGCGATCGCGGGTTGCCATTCCAGCCGCAAGCCGGGCGTGTCGACCTCCTTCGCCAGCACCGGCAGCGCGGGCGCCGGATCGGGCCGGATCAGGATGGCGTCGGGCGCGACATGCGCGCGGAACGCCGGCGTGATCCCGATCCGCCCGGCATCCGCCGCAAAGGCGCGCTCGGCCGCGATCAGCCCGGCCGCCTGATCCTCTCCCGAAGCGCCGGCCGCCACGAACGGAAAGAAGAGCACGGCCGCGCCAGCCACGAAGGGGCTGATCGGCCAGCGCTTCGGATGCGATGATCTGATCCTGCTCATGCCCGCCCTGTTCATCGATCGGAGGCGGAGCGTAAAAACAGTTGCGACCGGCCCCGCCCGGCGCGCGACAAGGGCGCCGCTCGCCTCAAAGCCGCAGCGCGCGCACCACTTGCGGCTGATAATTGGGGCCGACCTGAAGGTTCGCGCCGTCGTTCAGCACCAGCCGCAGCGCGCCCTTGCCCGGCCGCTCTATCCCCACCACGCTGTCGATGCGGACCATGTGCGAGCGGTGGATGCGCACCATCCGGCGCGGATCGATGCGCCGTTCGATGTCGTTCATCCGCGCGCGCAGGATATAGCTCCTGACGGGCGTGTTGAGCAGCACGTAATCGCGCGCCGCCTCGATCCGGTCGATCGTCTCGATCGGCACGCGCACCGCGCCCTGCCGCCCCGGCACCCATATGCCGTCGTCATAGGGGCCGTCGCCGTCGCCCGCCGGCTGCGTCTCCGCCGCATGGTCCCGCACTTGCGCATCCGGCAGCGCGCGGCGGCGGCGCACGCGATCGATCGCCATGCGCAGGCGATCGAAGCTCACCGGCTTCAGCAGATAATCGACCGCCTCGACGTCGAACGCCTCCATCGCGAAATCGTTGAAGGCGGTGACGAACACCAGTTCCGGCCGCGCCGGGGCGTCGGCCAGCCTGCGCGCGAGGTCCATGCCCGTCACGCCCGGCATCTGAACGTCGAGCAGCACCAGATCGGGATCGAGCGCCGCGATCTGCCGCCCCGCCTCCTCGCCGTCGGCCGCGCTGCCGACCACCTCGGCATCGGCCATATCGGCCAGCGCCACGCGCATCCGCTCGATCGCCAGCGGCTCGTCGTCGACCAGCAGGACGCGCATCACGCCGCCTCCGCCAGCGTGGCGAGCCGCAACGGCAAGGCGATCGCGACGGCGAAGCCGCGATCGGTCGCCGTCACCTCCAGATCGCCCTTTTCGCCATAGAAAGCGGCCAGCCGCCGCCGCACGTTGCGCAGCCCCAGCCCGGTGCCGCCCGCCGGCTGTTTCCCGAACGCCTGCCCGCCGTCGTCCTCGATCACCAGCCGCAGCATGTCGCCCGCCCGGCTGGCCCGCACCGCCAGCGTCACCGTGCGGCACGACGGCAGCACGGCATATTTGATCGAATTCTCCACGATCGGCTGAAGCAGGAAGCTCGGCACACAGGCTTCGAGCAGGTCGGCGGGGCATTCGAACACCACGTTCAGCCGCTCCGCGAACCGCACCGCCTCGATATCCAGATAGGATTGGGTGGTCGCCAGTTCCTCGTCCAGCGTCACCTCCGCCTCCGGGTCGGCCTCCAGCGTCAGGCGCAGGAAATCGGACAGCTTCATCGTCATCCGGTCCGCCTCCGCATTGCGGTTGGTGACGATCAGCGAGGAGATCGCGTTCAGCGTGTTGAACAGGAAATGCGGATTGAGCTGGAAGCGCAGCGCCGCCAGCTCGGCGCTTTGCGCGGCGCTGCGCGCATCCGCGAGCCGGCGCTCGCTGTCCCGCATCGCCTTCTCGCTCAGCATCAGACCCAGCGCCACGGCGTAGAGGCCATATATCAGCACGAACGGCATCAGCCCGCGGTTGAACAGCTCGGCCAGCGGCATCGGCCTGATGCCCAGCGCGGGGCCGAGCATCTTCAGCAGGCAGGCGTCGATCAGGCCGTGCAGCAGCGCGATCGCCATGGTGAACAGGGCGATGGCGGCGATCATCGGCGGCTTGCGCATCCGCCGCGCCAGCACGATGAACCCCGCCAGCGTCGCGGAGAAGATCAGCCCGATCACGAAGGTCGCGGCGAGCAGCAGCCTCAGCCCGTCCGGCAGGCGGTGGCCGGACGCGATATCCTGCGCCGCCCACAGCAGCAGCGCCATGATCCACAGCAGCACGGTCAGCACCGCGCCGATCGCGAATTCGCGCCGCCATGGCGCAGGAGATGAAGCCCGGTTCACGCGCTGCAACATATCACGGCGCGGCGGATGCGCCGACCGTCTTCGTCGCGCCGATGTCCATGTTGGTCGAATTCCCCGGACGCGGGCCTTCCCGGTCGCGCGGGCGTCGGAATTGGTCGCGCGCGGATCGCATCGCCTCGCCGACCTGTGCTGACGACCTTTCCCTTGCGATATGGAAGGGAGAGAAGACGATGACGGCACGCAACAGGCTGGGGCTGGCCCTGCGCTGGGTGACGATCCTGCTGCTGGGGGCCGATGCGGCGGTGATGGCTTTCCGGCCGGAAAGCCTGGCGCGGGAATTCGCCGCGACCGGCTTCGCATCGTGGCAGGCGCCCGCGATCGCGGCGATCCTCGCGGTCGCGATCCTGCTCTATGCGATACCGCGCACGTCGCTGATCGGCGCGATCCTCGTCACCGGATTCCTCGGCGGCGCCATCTGCGCCCATTTCCGGCTGGGCGAGATCGGCTCCCCGCCGCAGCTCGCCTGCCTGTTGCTGGGCGCGATCGCCTGGGCCGGCGTGGCGGCGCGGCGGAGCATCCGTCCATGGCTGGATGCCGGCGACCGGCCCGCCTGAAAGGGAGTCACAGGCAAGGCCGGCCGCTGCTTCCGGCGGGATGGAATCCGCCGGCGCGCCGGGCGGCGATCAGCATTTGCGTTCGTCGAAGATGCCCATCAGCCGCTGCTTGCGCTGGCTCCTCAGCATCATGTCCTCCGCATTGCCGCTTCCCGCCGCCATCCCGCCGGCGACCGATCCGGCCGCGCCCATCGCGCTGGAGGCGACCGCGCCGCCGCTGCCGGCCACGCCCAATATCGGGCTTGCCGCCCCCAGCATCTTCAGGAAGCCCAGCCCGCCTTTCTTCTTCTTCGCGCCGGCGCCGGCGGCCTGCCGCTGGCCGTCCAGCGCGTTGATCTCGGCGGCGAGCGCCTCGCAGCTCATGTCGCGGTCGCCGGCCTTCACCGTTTCGAACGGCACCGGCTCGGCCCCCTTGCCGGCATGGAGCGGGGCCGGGGCGAGCAACGCGGCGGTCGCCAGCCCGGCCAGTATCGAAATCTGAACCTGACGCATAAATCCTCCTCGAAAAACGGCGGTTTGAGGAGCGGCCTGCGCCCGCTCGCGCCCCGGCGAGAGATGTTTGCGACCAAGGTCGCCGCCGCCGCGTCGTAGCCGGACGGAGGGGCTATCGCGCCGGGGTCGGCCCCACGCTCCGCACCAGGCGAGGCAATGCCAGCGCCAGCGCGGCGGCGCGGTAGAGATAGCTCGCCAGCAGGGCGATCCAGACGCCGGCATCGCCCCGCCCGCGCAGCAGCGCATCCGTCGCGAGATAGAGCGCCAGCGAAACGACCGCCGCGTTGCGCAAGGTGCGGCCGCGCGTCGCGCCGATGAAGATGCCGTCGAGCAGCCAGCTCGGCATCCCCAGCAACGGCACCAGGGCGCAGAAGGGCAGCATCGCCGCCGCCTGCGCCTTCACCGCAGGATCGCGCGTGACGAGCGCGATCAGCCATGGCCCGCCCGCCGCGATGCCGGCGGCGAACATCATGCCGCCGGCCAGCGAGAATTCGCCGGTGAGCCGCGCGGCGCGCAACATGCCCTCGCGCGATCCCGCGCCGATCGCCGCGCCGACCCGCGCCTCGGCGGTGAAGGCGAAACCGTCCAGCACGAACGCGCTGATGCTGACGAACTGCATCAGCACATGATTGGCGGCGAGCGGCACCGCGCCCAGCCGCGCGCCGGCGCGGGCGAACCATGTGAACAGCAGCAGCAGCGCCACGGTGCGGATCATGATATCGGCATTGACCGACAGCAGCCGCCGGAACGCGCCGGGCGCGAACGCCAGCCTGCGCCCGATCCGCCACCAGCCCGGCCCCAGCACCCGCCGCGCCGCCCACAGGCCGCTCGCCAGCGCGACCCATTCGGCGATCGACGTCCCGATTCCCGCGCCCCACGGCCCCAGCCCGAAGCCGGCGACGAGCAGCACGTCGAGCACGATGTTGACGCCGTTGAAGGCCACCTGGCACGCCAGCGCCAGCCGCGTCCGCCCCAGCCCGAGCAGCCATCCGTTGATGACGTAGAAGCCGAGCGCGGCGGGCGCCCCGGCAAAGCGGGCGGCGGTGAAGCCGTGCGCTGCCTCCGCCGCGCTTGCCGGCACATGCATCAGCCCCAATGCGAGCGGGACGATCGCCGGCGACAGCAGCAGCAGTGCCCCGCCCAGTCCCAGCCCGAGCAGCAGGGCGCGCACCAGCAAGGCGCGCAATTCCTCGCCGCCGCCGGCCCCGAGCGCCTGCGCCGTGAGGCCGGTCACGCCCATCCGCAGGAAGCCGAAGGTCCAGAAGATCAGGTTGATCGTGGTGACGCCCAGCGCGACGCCCGCCAGCATCGCGGCATCGCCGGTGCGCCCGATCACCGTCGCATCGACCACGCCGACCAGCGGCACCAGCGCCTGCCCGAGGATGATCGGCCAGGCCTGGGCGAAGACGTTGCGGCGAGTCAGGTGATCCATGGCCGGCGAAATCCCATGGACGGGCGGATCGCGCCACTCCCGATTCATCGCAAGACCCCCGCGCTTGCGCGCCGCCACGGGAAATGTCGTGGATCGGGAACCCCCTGCCTCTCCGGCGCCGCCCCGCGACCGGCGGGCGGTTGACCATGCGGCGCTCCCAGGGTCAGGAAGCCGGGAAAGCGCAGCGAGACGAGCGACATACTCTTGAAGCCGACGATCACCACCAGGCCGCAGGCCGCCGCGCGAGATCGTAACGAACGCCTTTCCGGAACGATCGGCATCGCCCGCGTCCTCTGCATCCTGGGCATAATCTACGTCCATGCCTGGACGGGCCTTGCCGGCAGCGACCTGCTCAAGCTGAACGACACGCCGCAGGGGATGCTGCGCTGGGCGCTGATCGAATTGCTCGGCCGCAGCTCGGTGCCCCTGCTCAGCGTGATATCCGGCTGGCTGGCCGGGGCGTCGCTCGCCAGACGCGGCTGGCGCGCGTTCATCAGGGGCAAGCTGCGGACGATCGTCGCGCCGATGGTCGCGTGGAACGTGCTGGCGATCCTTCTCGTATCCGGCGCGGCATGGGCCGGCTGGATACTCGCCCCGATGCCGACGACCCTGTGGTGGACGATCGACGAGCTGTTCTGCCTCGTCACGCCCGACGACATCAACGTCCAGATGCCGTTCCTGCGCGATCTCTTCCTCTGCATGGCGGCGGTGCCCCTGCTGGTCCGGCTGCCGGACCGGGCGCTGGGCGCGATCGCCGCCGTGGCGCTGGTATGGACGATCGCGCCCGTCACCTTCCCGCTCCTGCTGCGTCCGGCGATCCTGCTGTTCTTCGTCATCGGCATGCTGCTGCGCCGCCACGATCTCGCCGTCTGGACGGCCTCGCGCCCGCTCGCCCTCACGGCTTCGGCCTATGCGGTCATGGCCGCGATCCAGGTGTGGCTGGAAACCGTCGGCATCGATCGCGGGATCGACGATCCCGTCCTGCTCTCCTCGGCCGATCTGGTCATGCGGTTCGTGACGGCGCTGCTGTTCTGGTCGATCGCGTGGCGGCTCGCCGCCAGCCGGGCGGCCGGCCCGCTGCTGCGCGTGGAGCCATATGCCTTCCTGATGTTCTGCGCGCACCTCATCATGATCTGGCTCGGCGGCCCGCTCATCGGGCGTCTCACCGGCCCGCTCGGCTCCCCGCTCTATCCGTTGTTCCTGCTGTCCCAGCCCCTCCTCATCCTCGCCGCGACGCTCGTCCTCGGGCAGGCGCTGACGGCGCTGGCGCCTTCCGCCGCCGCGCTCCTGAGCGGCGGAAGGCTGTTCCCGGATGCGCCGGCGCGGGTTCGCCGGGTGGAGGCGGCGTCATGACCCGGCCGCCTCCGCCGGCAACCAATCACCTCGCCCCTCGTTCTTTGGATCAATCGAGAGGAGCCGAGAGCCATGACCGACACCGATCCGAAACAGCTCAAGACCGATATGTGGAAGAAGATGGCCGAAAGCCCCTTCATCATGGTCGGCCCGGCGGACGGAAGCTCCCATAGCGAGCCGCTGACGGCGCAGCTCGACGAGGATCAGGTCGACACCTTGTTCTTCTTCATCGGCAGGAACAATCGCGTCGCCGGCAAGGACGAGCTGATGCTGCAATTCGTGTCGAAGGGGCATGATTTCTTCGCCTGCCTCCACGGCCGCGCGCGCATCGACAACGATCGCGCGCAGATCGACAAATTGTGGAACCGGCAGGTGGAGGCATGGTTTCCGGGCGGCAAGGACGATCCGAACCTGGCGCTCCTGCGCGTCGATATCGACAATGCGGAATTGTGGGAAACCGACATGTCCCTCGCCGGGCGCGTGAAGATGCTGTTCGGCGGCACGATCAGGTCCGATCAGGAAGGAAGCCACGCGAGGGTCGGCACCACGGCGCAAGGCAGCAACGCCTGACCGCCGCGCCGGTCGAGGCGGTCGATCGCCGGCGGCGCGGGGCCGTTATCGGTCTCCGCCCCGCGCCCGCAACTCGCGCGGCGATATGCCCCACCAGTCGTGGACGGCGCGGGAGAAGGCGCTCGGCTCCGAATAGCCGAGCCGGTCCGCGATATATTCGATCGACGCCTTCGTGCGGCACAGCATCAGGCCAGCCTCCTCCATCCGATAGGCGTAGAGGAGGTCGCGAAAGCAGGTGCCGCTGGTTTCGAGGCGGCGCTGAAGCGTCCGCGACGAACAGCCCAGCTCCGCCGCGATCCCGGCCATGGAGCTGTTCGCCGGACCAAGCAGCGCGATCGCCGACCGGACCGCATGGCGTATCTCGTCCTGCCGGTTGCGCGCGGCCAGCAGGGATTCGGCATAGGCCAGGGCGAGATCGTGCAGGCCCGGATCGGCGCCCGGCACGGCGGCGTCCAGGTCGTCGTCGCTATAGTCGATCGAGGCCTGCGCCGCCCCCAGCTCGACCGGGCATTGCAGGAGCGCCTCGAACGGGTGCGCGTCCTCGCCCCCCGGCCGACGAGACGGACGCGGCGCGGCCCGCTCCTCCCGCGAACGAGGGCGGCCACGACCGAATCGATCTGCAACGGATGGATCGGCAGCGCCGGCCATGCCGGATCATAGACCACGCGCAGGCCGCCGCGCGCGGGGATCGCGCGAAAGCGCCCGCTGTCGCTCAGCAACGGTTGAAAGCGGATGACATGGTGGAGCGCGGCGCGACGGGTGCGCGCATGCGTCCCCAGCACCGCGAGCACATTGGACGCCTGCGCCGGCAGGCCCAGCCCGACCTTCAGGCCAAGCGCCGGATCGTCCGAAAGGACCGCGGCCCGCGCCCAGATGCCGCGCGCGAGCACCAGCTCGAGCCGGCTCGAAGCCGCCCCGCCCCTCGTCCCCTCCATCGGATCGGGGACCAGCAAGGCCGGGTCGAGGCCGAACCGTTCGAGACGGCGCAGCACGCAATCCATCCAGACGGCGGCGACGCTCAGATGCGACATGCCATCATTCTAGCATACGAGCTGGCGCATCATATCAAGTTTTTGGCGGACGAAGTGACGGACCTTCCCGGCGAAAGCGCGCATGGATAGCCTCGACATCGAGGAGAGGATGAGATGGCGACGCAAGCCGACGATCGATTGACCGTGGTCCCCCAACCCGGCGGCCTGGGAGCGGAGGTGACGGGAGTGGACCTCAGCCGCCCCCTGCCCCCGGCGGCGCTTGCCGGGATCAAGGCCGCCTGGGCGGAACATTCGGTGCTCTCCTTTCCCGGCCAGCCGCTATCGCTCGATCAGCTGGAGGCCTTCACGCTCCAGATCGGCCCGTTCGGCGTCGATCCCTTCATCAAGCCCATGCCGGGGCATCCCAACGTGCTGGAACTCCGCCGCGAGCCGGACGAGACGGCGAGGAATTTCGGCGCGGGCTGGCATTCGGACTGGAGCTTCCAGCCGCAGCCGCCCAGCGCGACGATCCTGCACGGCGCGGTCATCCCGCCGGTGGGCGGCGACACGCTGTTCGCCGATTGCCGCCGCGCCCATGATTCGCTGTCCGATGCGATGAAGGCGATGCTCGCGCCGCTGCGCGCCGTCCATTCCGCGCGGCAGGCTTACGGCACGCAAGGGGCCTATGCCCGCGAAAACGAGCGCCGCTCGATGGAGATCGTGACCGGCGCCGAAGCCGAAGCGACCCAATCGCATCCGCTGGTCGTCACGCATCCTGTCAGCGGCCGGCGCGCCCTTTTCGTCAACCCGGTCTATACCGTCGGGATCGAGGGCATGACCCGCGATGAAGGCATGGCGATCCTGCGCTTCCTGTTCGAGCGGATCGTGGAGGAGAGCGCCGTCTATCGCCACAAATGGGCGGCGGACGGCCTGCTGATGTGGGACAACCGCTGCGTGCTGCACTATGCCGACGGCGGCTATGACGGGCATTTGCGCGTGATGCACCGCACCACGGTGGCCGGCGACGTGCCGGTCGCGGCCGACGCCAGGGCGGAGGCGCGGCGGTGAAATGACCGGGAAGCGGCCGCGCGTGGATTGAGCGCGGCCGGGCCGCTTCCCCCTCGCCCGGCATCGCTTCCGGCACCATATTGTGCGCCGCGATATTCTGCGTCACCTTTCCCGCAGGCGACTCGCTGAGCAGGGAAGCGCACGATGGCCGAGGTGATCGCCCCGTCACGGCTGTCCGAGATTATCGGGCTGATCTACGACAGCGCGCTCGATCGCGATCGCTGGCCGATCGCCATGGAAGCGATGCGGATCGCGCTCGATTGCTGCAACGCCGCACTGGCGCTGCAATCGCTCGAGGACGGAAGGCTGATCCTCAACCTCACCACCAACATCGCCGAACCCTATGTCGCGATGCTGGCGGACGCAGGCCCCGACGTGATCGAGCTGTGGGGCGGCGAGGAAGCGGTGAAGAACATGGCGTTCGAGGAACCGCAGGTGATGAGCCGCGCGCCCGGCGGCTTCAACGATTTCACCACGACCACCAACCGCTATGCGCTCGAATGGGCGCGGCCGCAGGGCATCGTGGACGCGCTCGCCTGCGGGCTGGCGCGGGATTCGCGCGCGTTCGGCTCGCTCAATTTCGGGCGGCACGAAAGCCGCGGGCTGGTCGGCGAGCAGGAGATCGAGCTGGCCCGGCTGCTGATCCCGCACCTCCAGCGCGCGGCGACGATCACGCGCCTCTACGACACCGCCGCAGCCGCCGGCTCGGCCTTCGAGGAGGTGCTGGCCGCGCTCCGCCTGCCCGTCATGCTGGTGACGCGCGACCTGCGTCTCATCCATGCCAATCCCGCCGCGCGGGCCGCGCTCGACAATGGCTTCGCCCTGTCGGTGTGGAACGGCGTGCTTCACGCGCGCGTGCCGGGCGTCGGCATGGCGCTGGCCTCCGCCGTCGCCAGGGCGGCGGACGACGAGGCGAGGATGGAACGCCAGGGCTTCGGCATTCCGATCAGGGGCTGGGAGGGCGGGCGCGCCGCGCTGCACGTCATGCCGCTGCGCCGCCGCCGGCTCGGCATCGACCACGACGCGGTCGCCGCGATCTTCGTCGCCGAGGCGGATGCGCCGGCCATGGCGCCCGCGAGCCTGATCGCCGCCCTGTTCGATCTCACGCCCGCCGAGGCGCGGGTCTATGAGCAGATCAGCAAGGGATTGAGCGTGCCGCAATCGGCGGAACGGCTGGGCGTGAAGATCAGCACCGTGAAGACGCATCTGCTGCGCCTGTTCGAAAAGACCGGAACCCGGAAGCAGACGGAGCTTGTCCTGCTCGCCATGTCGCTTGCCGCGCCGCTGACCGGCTGAAGGGCGCGCTTCCTCTATCCGGCGTCGGCCACCGGATTCGGCATAAGGGGCACGGCCAGCGATGCGGCCAGTTGCACGAGTTCTGCCTGACGGCCGACGCCGGTTTTCTCATATATGCGCAGCGCGTGCGTCTTCACGGTGCTGGGCGCGACGTTCAGCCGCGCCGCCACCTCCGCCGGGCCGATGCCGGCGGCAAGGAGGGGAAAGACCCGCGCCTCCGCGCCGGTCAGGCCAAACAGGCCGCTCACGATCTCCGCTGATGGCATGAAGTTGCCGCCGGACGCGGCGACCAGCACCGCCGCCGCCGCCTCGCGCCGCCCCCAGCCGAGGCGGTGGCCCAGCGGCATCACATACAGCGCCGCCGCGCCCTGCCCGTTGCGTCTTGCGGCTATGCCGAAACCGCGCCCCGCGCCTTCCTCCCCGGCCGCCGCCTGCCGGACCGCCGCCGCGAGCGCCCGGCCGATTCCGGCATCGGCGGCCGCGAGGAAGCCGTGCCGCTCATGCAGGATATCCCGCTCCCCGATCAGCGCGCGCGCCCGCGCATTGGCATGGACGATCCGCATGTCGGCCGCGACGAGCGCGACCGGAATGGCGAGGTCTTCAAGCACGGAGGCGAAGTTCGCGCGGGAAATCCCGCTCATCTCCAGCAGGCGATTGACCGTGGCGGCGCGCTGGAGATGCGGGATCAGCAGCCGGGCCAGTTCGATCGCCCTTTCGTCGAACTTGCCCACCCGGCGGTGACGGCCGAAGGATATCGAGCCGAGCGTCTCGCGATCGCGCGCCAGCCCGATCGCGAGGCTGTCGATCAATTGCTGGGGCTGCGCCCATTCGAGCGCGTAGCGGTTCCGGGTGGTCGCGAAATCGAGCGCGCCGGGGTTCACCCGGCTCAGGATCGCCGGCTGGTCGAGCGGCAGGCTCATCATCGCGGCCGCCCCGCCCCATATCTCCATCACCTCGGCCCCATAACCGCCCATCCGCTCGGCATGATGCGCGGGAATGTTGCTGGTGATGTTGAGCAGCACGCTGCCGTCGGGCACGGCCTGGAGGTTGACCGCCGCTATCTCCGCCCGCAACCCGGCGCGGATCGCCTCCAGCGCAGCGCCCCATGCGTGCGGATCGATCGCGGCGTCATAGATCAGCCCGATCAACGCAGAGAGCCGCTCGCTCGAGATAGGCCTCATGCCATTGCTCCGCGCCCGAATACCGCCTGTTTGAAAGCGGCCGTGGAGAAAGACAAGCGCGAAGGGCGCATCTCCACCGATCGGTGGACGCGACCGGTTGGCCGGGGGTGTTAACCATCGACTGGCGTCAGGCCACAACCAGGGGAAACGCAACGTCCGCGAATGTCGCGGGCGACCACGTATATCGGGAGGATCATCATGTTGCTCGATCTGGTTTCCAGGGGATGGCTCGCCGTTCCGGTGCTGGCCGCCGGCATGCTCGGCGCGCCTCAGGCTCACGCGGACAATGAGCAATATCAGCTATATGCGCGATCCTGCAGCCCCTATATCACCGGCGGCTGCGACGCGCAGACCTCCAGGGAACCGTTGTCGGACGGGCTCAATATCGGCGGCGGCTATTCCTTCGGCAGCGGCTATAATGGCGGCGTCGCGCTTGCGTCGGCCATCTTCAATCCAGGCGCGCCGCCTTTGCTTCAGGAAGGCAATTACGAGAACGCCGCGATCGGCTGGATGAGCTACACCTTCCAGGTGCGCGGCACGCCCGACACGCTGGTGCCGCTGCACATGGCCGGCTACGTATCGGTCAGCCCGGTCCATCTGTCGGACGACGGCGGCAATCCCGCCCATCTCACCGATCTCGTCAACGATACCCCGCCCAACAATCATTTCCTCAAGATCGCCGGTGCCGCCGATGTCGGGATCTCGCTGACGCGCGGAACCCCTTATGCGGACAACGGCGCCCATGCCGCGATCGAGGCGGTCTACAATCCGAGAAGCTATTATTATTGCAACGGTTGTGGCGGCGGCGGCGATTCCTTCGACAAGACAATCTGGGTCTATTCGAATTCGGACATCCAGGTCGTCCTGAACACCAGCGCGCTGGTCCAATATTATTCCGACGGTGCCGGCGATGCGCCGTTTCCCACCTTCGGCACGATCTCGGCGAGGGCCGATCCGGTGTTCTCGATCGATGATCCCGCCTATGCGGGGTTTTCGATCGTCGGCCTCCCGACCGGCGCGCCGCCGCCCTCCGCGGGCGCCGTGCCGGAGCCGGTCTCCTGGGCGATGATGGTGGCGGGCTTCGGGCTGGTCGGCGGCACGATGCGGCGGCGCAGGCGGCGGCCGGAACGCGCGGGAGCGGCCTGCTGACGACGGCGACGGCGCTGGTCAGCGCATCGGCCGGAACCCCGCCCGCACCTCCTCGACGAACAGCGCGGGCTGCTCGAAGGCGGCGAAATGCCCGCCGCGCGGCGGCTCGTTCCAATAGACGATGTTCGGATAGCGCCGCTCCGCCCAGCGGCGGGAGGCGTGCATGATCTCCTTCGGGAACAGGCTGCAAGCCACCGGCAATTTCACCCGCCCCGCCCCAAACCCCCCAAAACTCTCCCAATAAAGCCGTCCGGAGGAAGCGGCGGTGCCCGGTAGCCAGTAGAGCATGATATCATCGATCATCTCATCCATTGTCAGCACATTGAGCGGGTCGCCGTTGCAGTCGCTCCACTCGCGAAATTTCTCGTAGATCCACATCGCCTGCCCGGCGGGCGAATCAGTCAGGCCGTAGCCCAGCGTCTGCGGCCGCGTCGCCTGCTGGCGCGCGTAGCCGTTTCCGTCGCTCATGTAGCGGCGCATCGTGGCGAGCGCCTGTTGCTCCTCCGGCGTCGCGGCGGCGATATCCTCGGGCGAAGGCGGGGCGACGATCATGTTGAGGTGGATGCCCGCCACCGCCGGATCGCCGGTCGCGCCGATCGCCGAGGCCACAGCCGAGCCCCAGTCGCCGCCCTGCGCGACGAAGCGATCATAGCCCAGCCGCTTCATCAACACGATCCAGGCGGCGGCGATCCGCTCGACCGGCCAGCGATCGGCCGGGCGGTCGGAGAAACCATAGCCGGGAAGCGACGGCACCACGACATGGAAAGCATCGCGCGGATTCCCGCCGTGCGCCGCCGGGTTGGCGAGCGGGCCGATCACCTTGAGGAATTCGACCACCGAGCCGGGCCAGCCATGGGTGACGATCAGCGGCAAAGCGTCCGGCTCCGGCGAGCGAACATGGAGGAAATGGATGCCCGTGCCGTCGATGGTCGTGCGATACTGCCCAAGCGCGTTGAGCCGCGCCTCGCACGCGCGCCAGTCATAATGCTCGCGCCAGTAAGCAACGAGCGCCCGCGCCCGATCGAGCGGCACACCCTGTTCCCAGCCCTCCACCGTCTCCCGTTCCGGCCAGCGGGTGCGGGCGAGGCGCTGGCGCAGGTCGTCCAGTTCGGCTTCGGGGATGGCGAGATGGAACGGGACTATCGCGTCACTCATTATCCACTCCTTTTGCCGTCGATGCGAGCGAACGGCATAGTTCCACCTCCGCGCTTTCAGTCAACCCGGATGAAAGCGGGGTTAGCGGCCGCAAGGCCTGTTGATTAAGTGGCGCTGATCGCCGTCTGGATGATGTCGCTGCCCCCCGACGTCAGCGCGGGCTGGCTGATCGTGCCGCTGATGCTGCGCGGCGTGCTCCTGATGTTCATCGCGCTGCCGACCGCCAGCGTGACGTTCCAGGCGTTCCCGATCGAGGAATATGTCCACAACTACCGCATCAAGAACATCGTCAAGCAGATCGCCTATTCCCTCGCGACAGCCTCCATCATCATCCTCGAGCAGCATCGTCTGACGCTCCACCGGACGCGGCTGGTGGAGATCGGCTCTCCCTATAATCCCAACTTCCAGTCCGCACTCGTCACGCTGTCCGGCCATGGCGCGGGCGCGACGTCGGCCAATGCCGCGTCATTGGCCAGGGTCTCCGCGATGGTCACGCAGCAGGCGACCTTCCTCGCGTCGATGGATGGATTCCTGTTCATCGTGATCGTTGCGTGCGTCGGCGGGCTGATCGCGCTGTTGCAGCGGCAGATCCGCCAGCGGCCCTTCAGCCGCCGCGATCGAGCAGCGCCTGCACGCGCTTGTAGAAGGCTTCGCGGGCGTCCCCTTCGGGGCCTTTGTCCGCGCGGGTCCAGGATGCGTTGGTGGCGATCACCAGCCGGCGCTTCCGGTCGATGAAGATGCCCTGGCCGAAAATCCCCTGCGCGGCGACCGAGCCGTCATCGTAAGTCCACCATTGATAGCCGTAGCCGGCGCCGGGAACGCCGATGTCCTTCTGCTTTACGGTCGCCTGCGCGAACCAGTCGGCGGGCACGACCTGCCGTCCGCCGGCCCTGCCGTCGGCGAGCACGAACAGGCCGAACCGGGCAAAGTCGCGCGTCGTGGCCTGAATGCAGCAGCCGGCGATCTCGTGCCCCGTGCTGCCCTTCAGCCAGGTCGCTTCCGACGCCATTCCGCCCGGCTGCCATATCTTCTCCTGCAGATATCGGGACAATGTCTTGCCGGTCGCCGAGGACACCAGCACGCCGATCAGGTTGGTCTCGCCCGTATTGTAGTGCCACACGGCGCCCGGCGGATGGGCGCGGGGCAGCTTGCGCATATAGCTGACGGTCGCGTCGACGCCGGGATCGGGCTTCGCATCGTTGAATCTGGAAACGTCGGAATCGGGATTCTCATAGTCCTCGTTCCAGCGCACGCCCGAACTCATGGTGAGCAACTGGCGCACGGTCACGTCGTCATAGGCCGATCCCCGCAGGTCGGGGATATACCGGCTGACCTTGTCCTCCAGGCTCCTGATCGCGCCATCCCGGATCGCGGCCCCGACGAGGGTGGAGGTGAAGGACTTGGCGACGGAGAAGCTGGTCCAGCGCCCCCGTGCGTCGAAACCCAGCCCGTAACGCTCGAACCGCACCTTGCCGTCCTGCAGGATGACGATGCCCGCCTCGCGCTGCCCCGCCAGATATCGGTCGATGCCGGGAATGACCAGCGGCTTGCCCTGCGGCAGCGCCAGCGGATGCGGCGAGGGGGCGATATGCGCCGCATGCGCGAGAATAGGCAACCGATCCATCGCGCGGAACGCGGCATCCCGCTGGTGCAGCGACCAGCCCAGCACATCGGCGTTGGTGGGAAGCGCGAGCAGCAATCCACGCGTTTCCTTGTCGAGACTGGCGAACCAGCCCCCGCCCGCAAGCAGCAGCGCGCCGACCGCGCCCAAAGCCCAGGTCCGCTTGCGCATCATCCCTCCCGTCCATGTCCCCGGCGAAAATAATCGCCGCCCGCCCAGGCTATATGAAGCTGAAAATACCCGCTGACGAGACGGGAATGCGCCCCGGCCGGCGATTGCCGGATTCAGCCAGGGCGGCCATCCGGCTTCGATTTCCCGTGGGCGAAGCCTTCCTTCGCCCTTCTGGAATAGACCCGCCCGGCGATTCTGTTCACCACGATCCCGGCCCCGCCCGGCAATCGCTGGCGCGCATCCGGCAATTGTGTGAATTGAACGGGAGACATATCGCGGCCTTCCTTCCAGCCCGATCCCTGACGAAGGGCTGGGCAATCGGAGGAGCGATATCGGCTATGTCTCTCCGGTTATTCGGTTTGAGGAGCAGGAATGAGCAACATGACCCCTGGGATGGACGCGGAAGTTTTCGATCAGTTTCTCGAGCAGCTTCATCGTTATGTGCGCGAGCGTCTGGTTCCGGCGGAGCGGGGGATCATCGAGAGCGACGAGATCCCCGCGGACATCCTGGACGAGATGCGGGAGATGGGCCTGTTCGGGCTGACCATGCCGGAGGCATATGGCGGGGCGGGGATGAACGTCGGCCAGTATGTGCGCACGATCCATGCGCTGAGCTATGCGATGCCGGCGTTCCGCTCGATCGTCTCGATCAACATCGGCATGTTCTGCTCGGCGCTGAAGAACGGCGGGACGGAGGCGCAGAAGGCCGAGTGGCTGCCGCGCGTGGCGGCGGGGGAGATCGCCTGCTTCGGGCTGACCGAGCCGGGATCGGGGTCGGATTCGGCCGGCCTCCAGACCACGGCGGTCAGGACCGACGACGGCTGGGTGCTGAACGGCACCAAGCGCTACATCACCAACGCGCCCTACGCGAAGGTCGCGCTGATCATGGCGCGGACGTCGAAGGAGAATTTGCCGAAGAACGCGCACGTCTCGGCCTTCATCGTGCCGATGGACGCGGCGGGCGTGTCGGTCGGCAAGTCGGACAGGAAGATGGGCCAGTCCGGCAGCCATATCGCCGACATCGTCATGGAGGACGTCCATGTCCCCGCCGACGCGCTGCTCGGCGGCGAGCTGGGCAAGGGCTTCGCCTATGCGATGATGAGCCTCGACAACGGCCGCATGTCGGTCGGCGCGGCGGCGACGGCCTATGCGCGGCGCGCACTCGACAGCGCGGTCCGCTACGCCACCGAGCGCAAGGCGTTCGGCGAGCCGATCGCCAACTTCCAGCTCATCCAGCAGATGCTCGCCGACAGCGAGATCGAGATCTACGCCGCCGAGACGATGATGGCGGACGTGACGCGCCGGGCGGACGCGGGCGAGAACGTGCTGCGCAAGGCCGCCGCGTTCAAGGTGTTCGCCTCCGAGATGTGCGGGCGCGTGGTCGACCGCTGCGTGCAGGTCTATGGCGGCGCGGGCTATCTCGCCGAATATGACGCCGAGCGCTTCTTCCGCGACGCGCGCATCTACCGCATCTACGAGGGCACCACCCAGATCCTCCAGCTCCAGATCGCCAAGCACATGCTCCGCGCGTTCAACGCCCGGGGCTGAGCCTCGTCACCCTTAATCCGGAGAAGCACATGACCCTCAAGCGCGCCGCGATCGTGGCCCCGATCCGCACCGCCGTCGGCAAGTTCGGCGGGGCGCTCGCCAGCATGAATGCCGGCCAGCTCGGCGCGGTGGTGTTGAAGGCGCTGATCGAGCGGACGGGGATCGATCCCGCGCGGGTGGACGATGTGGTCTTCTCGCAGGGCTATGGCAATGGCGAGGCGCCGGCGATCGGCCATTGGTCGTGGCTCGCCGCCGGGCTGCCGCTGGAGGTGCCGGGCTATCAGCTCGACCGGCGCTGCGGCTCGGGGCTGCAGGCGGTCGTCAACGCCGCGCTGATGGTGCAGACGGGCATGAGCGACGTGGTGGTCGCGGGCGGCGTGGAGAGCATGTCGAACGTCGAATATTACACGGTCGAGGGCCGGCGCGGCACGCGCGCGGGCGGGCTGATGCTGCACGACCGGCTGACGCGCGGGCGCATCATGTCGCAGCCGGTCGAACGGTTCGGGGTGATCTCCGGCATGATCGAGACGGCGGAGAACCTCGCGCGCGACTATGGCATCACCCGCGAGGCCGCCGACGCCTATGCGGTGCGCTCGCACCAGCGCGCGGCGGCGGCGTGGAAGAACGGGCTGTTCGACGACGAGCTGGTCCCGGTGCCCGTGCCGCAGCGCAAGGGAGATCCGGTGATCTTCGCGCATGACGAAGGCTATCGCGCCGACGCGAGCATGGAGACGCTGGGCGCGCTGAAGCCGATCGAGGCGAAGACGATCCCCGGCGCGATCGTCACCGCCGGCAACGCCAGCCAGCAGAACGACGCGGCCGCCGCCTGCCTCGTGGTGGCGGAGGACAGGCTCGAGGAGCTGGGACTGGAGCCGATCGCCTGGTTCCACGGCGCGGCGTCGGCCGGGTGCGATCCGAGCCGGATGGGGATCGGCCCCGTCCCGGCGGTGGAGCGGCTGTTCGCGCGCACCGGCCTCGGCTGGGGCGACATCGGCCTCGTCGAGCTGAACGAGGCGTTCGCGCCGCAGGTGCTGGCGGTGCTCAGGGGCTGGGGCTGGTCCGACGACGACAGCCGCAACGACATGCTCAACGTCAACGGCTCCGGCATCTCGCTCGGCCACCCGATCGGCGCCACCGGCGGACGCATCCTCGCCAACCTCACCCGCGAACTCCACCGCCGCAACGCACGATACGGCATCGAAACCATGTGCATCGGTGGCGGACAAGGCATCGCCGCAATATTCGAAAAAGCAGATTGAGCATGACGAACGTGCGGATCGACGACCTCAGGCCCTGCCTCGAAGCGGCCCTCACCTTCCGCTCCGCCGCGCAAGCCGCGCTGGCCGAACGGCTCGCCACGCGCAGGATCGACGACGAGCAGCGCGCCGCGCACGGCTTCGCGTGGATCGCCACCAGCGTCGCCGCGCTGGAGGCGACGCTCGATTGGGCACGCGCGGGCGCCGGCGCCAACCGGCTCGACGCGATGGTCGCGCGGCTCGCCTTTGCGGAAACGATCGGCCAGCTCGCGGGCGGCCTGCCGATGGGCCAGAACGAGCTGGTGCGCCCGTCCGACCTCGGCATC